>NZ_FRAY01000005.1:0-300000 GCF_900142475.1 Fibrobacter sp. UWH4 | reverse complement strand
ATAGCCGAGGCCGTAGCAAGAACCCATTTAAAATTACGGAACATATCACCTCCGATTTTTAGTGTTGTTTTTGCGAACCTTTAACGCACAATAAGGCCGCAGTCGCCCTTGAATCGCCCAGAAATGTAGGCCGTTCCATTACGCGTTTCACAAGTTTCACTGTAGCTGTCGCCACAATCTTCGACGACTTCCGCCTTAAAGCTGGAATAGCAGCCTTCAACAGTCGCATGGTCTTCGTAGCACTGATCCATCCACATGTTCAACGCCGAAGTGTCGCATTCCGCCATCGGCAAGCAAAGCGTCGTCACGCCCGTGATAATCGCCATCGGGTAGTAGCTCGTCTGCGTCACCAGAGTAAATTTGCAAAGAGTCGTCGGCAGGGCCTCGCTAGAAGAACTTTCTTCAATCGCCGAGGACATCTCCGCCGAAGAAATTCCCGGCAACGCTTCAGATGAATACAGCGCATCACCAGGCTGCGGAGTCACCTCTGTAGAAGAACTCAAAGCGGCATTATCCGTATTCGGCGCTGTAGAACTATCGTCATCACAAGCAGCCAAAAGACTTCCGGCAAGCAGGGCAACCGACAACATTCCAGCGAAATTCAAAACCATCTTGTTCATAAAAGCCTCCTATGAAAATTTGTGTTAAATATAGATTTCTGCGCAAACAAGAAAAACGCCCCTCCCATAGGAAAGAGCGTTTCTCAGATTTTTTCACTTTAGCGCTTTGGCAAGCTCAGCGATCTTTGCTATGCCTTAACCGTCGTGATGCTGAAGGCTGTACTCTTCGAGCACCAACTGCTGCGGCTCGGTCATGCCCGTGCAAGCACGGTCGCGACTCTCGCCTTACACATTTGTCGTCTCCGAGGAACTTCATTTCGCGAACGTTGAGTTCTTCTTTTTTAGGGCGTTCCCCACCTTGGTGGCCATGCGCACTAAACAACAAGTTGTTAAGTGCTGTCCGCCCACTTCGTGGGTCGGGCTATATTTTATGGGTTGCCCGGTTCACTCCGTTCCCGCCCAACCTCATAAAACGGCGCCTCAGCGCCGCCCCAAGGGGTCACTATCCCTAACGCAAATGTGTTCACCCACCCAATGTTTTCATGAAAATACGTTCAACATCCAAGAAGTTTTTACTCTTTCCCAAAATAACTCTGGCTTCGCTATTTGCGTCTAATAAAACAATTATAGGATAAGAAAGCATATCTATTGGAACAATCACTATAAACTTATGGTCTTTGTCACTAATAGTGTATATATGGGAATTTCCTTTTTTCCCCTCTTTTTCGATTAAAGAAGAAAATTCAAGATAGCCGCCTTTTATATCTATTTTCTTTCCATCTCCAAAAAATGGAATTCCTGTCATTTCCGAAAACTGAACTTTGAAGGGGACACCATGAAAAGCGTAAAATAATTCGGCTGCCTGATAGGCTCGAAAACCCTCTTGATAATCAGCTTCTGATCGAGCTGCATTAAGTAGGGCTTTCATATTTTTGAGATTATTTTCTATTTCCCCACGAAGATTCGTCTGCTTATACAAAGCCGTTGATTCGGGATTGATTATTTCAGAGCACTTGACATCATCACAAAGAGCTGAGTACTCAAAATCAAAAGATTCCAATGTTTTTGTTTCCATACAAGAAGATAAAAGCATCACAAAACATACAGCCGCTCCCTTTTGCAAACAGCTCTTAACATTAATCAACATAATCATCCTGCATCATATTATTTTTCATTCTCTTTTTCTACGCTAATTTCTTTGTCATTCCGCCTTTCTTTTTGTTTATTTTGGGAACTTTTTTTCTTTGCAGAATCTCCAAGATTTTTTAGTCCAAACAACACAATAAACGGAAGAATCAACAAATTAATTAATCCTGCCGCAACCATAAACCAAAACGTGATTGTAAAATAGTGAATCCTGCAAATAAACAGCATTACAACAAACATAATTAGAGTTATCAAAGTTATGACAAAACTTCCTCCTGAAGCTTTGGCAAAAAAGACCGAATCCGAATTTTTCCCCATTTCTTCAAAAATCGTCTGCTTTTGATTCGTTATATGTCCCCACATATCTGCAATTGCAAAAATACCAATGCCAATTATGAAAAAGTCAACCGCCATCGTCACAAGAAGACTTAGATTGCTTAGAATCGGATGATTATAGTAATTTAAAGCAATTGCAATCGCAACAGCCACCACTACAAACCAAGTACATCCATGAATAGCCGTAAATATAGATGTCTTCTCAGGGGCTTTTGCCTGAGAAATTTCGGCATCTTTTTTCTGTTCAACAGAAGATGATGTTTTCACTTCTTTCTTTTCGACCTTAGGCTGTTCTTTCTTTCCTTCGAACAAAATTGGAATTCTAATGCCGTATGTTTTTTCAATTTTTTGACCCACTGCGATATCAAATTCCGTTGGCTTCACGACATCTTCCGAAAAGTCAGATAGAGCATACCGACTATTGCGAGCATACATCATTGACTTCATTGCGACTACTTGATCGGCATCATGGTCTGCAACATTCTTTTTCAAGTATTCGTAATACTCGCCATGTTCATATGGAGAACATTCAATCAAATGCAACGCAACATTCACGCGTTCTGTTTCGGGAATTCGATTTTTTAAAAGATTAAGAAAAATGGATCAATACTCTTTCTGTTTACCTTCATTGAATAAATTACCCAAATCATCAGGATCCATAAAATCGTAATCTACCAACTTTTGAACGAACACCTTTCCAAAAGAGTAAATTCCATCATAAACAAGTTCAAGATAATCATCAATAAGATCTTCATTGAAAAGTTCTTTAAGTTGTGTTTCTTGCGAAGTTTCATCAATTGCATTTGCAATACTATTGAATATGCTGTGTCCAATATCGGATGCCATATTCAAAGCACCTGCAGCAACAAAACCTTTCAAGGCGCCTTCCAAGCCAAATCCCCCGCCAACGACACGTCCACGTTCTTCTTTGCGGAATTCTCGATACAACTGCGTGTCTTGGTTCTTTTGTATGATTTCAACCATTGGAGCAATAAGCTCTTCCCATTCATCGTTGAAATTAAACGTATCTTCAAAATCTTTCTTTAGTTTACTTTCATCATAAGAGAAAAAGCCCTTATTGATAAAATCCTGGATAACCTGCTCTCCATAAGAACCGATAATAGCCAAAGCAAAGTTATCGCCGTTTTTTACAAATTGAATAGGAGTGAATTTTCTTGCAATAAGAAGAACTCTAGCAACCTCTCTGCCCTCCGAAGCCAACTTATGGTAATGCTTCAATATTTTTGCGATTTCAATCTGGTTGTCGGAAAAAGATAGGGTCTTTCCTTGAATTGAAAATTCCATGATAGCTGACTCCTTTGATGTATCAAGCCGTTTAAGTTTATGATTTGGCGAGATTATGTCTTGTTCCACTCGGAAGCCAAGCCAATTTTCGAGAGAATACAAAAAAAGGCGCAGATCGTTGCATTTACCTAGATGAGGCTGTGCATGCCTAATAACCGATAAACACAAACGACCCACGCCCCAAAAGGGCTGTTGCCCTTGGTCTATACGACCAAAGACCGACCAAAAAGTCGGTACGACAAACTGAAGCATACCGCAAAAACGGCATACCTGCGTGAGCGTTCGTCTTGTCCTCGGTTATTTGAAATTTGCACATTTCATCTAGAGAACAAGAGCAAAAACTCTTTTACTCTTTAAAAAATAACATAAAAACGAGAAAAAAGTCCTAAAAGTTTACAAAAACGAGCGTTTTTGCCATAAAAAAGGCGAATTTGGAGCAAATTGTAAAGGAAAAGGGCTGTTCCAAGTTGTAATGGGGGCTTAATCATCCCGTTCGCCATGCGACGTGATGTATTTGCGGTTTGGATCATGGGAAGCCGTGGTAGTCGGGCGAAGCATACCCATCATAACCAATTTGGTAGTATATTGCTGACGGGTCTTTGTTTGATTTTTCACGCCTAACATGTCCAAAATTTCTTGTGCCGTTCGGGGCATTTCATTGCAAAATTCCAGTACCTTTTGCTGCTTGGCAGTAAGACGCATTTTATCACCTTTTCCACCATGCTTGGTTACTTCCCCGCCTAAGTTGGTTACTTTTTTGTCAAGGTTGGTTACCTTTTCGCTGGAGTTGGTTACTTTTTCATCGGGGTCTGACACCTTTGTCTTACGATATATGACCGTGCGGAAGTCTTCTGCCTGGTAAAATTCCGGTGTCTGGAGACCATATTGTTCACAGGCCGCTATCAAATCGGTCGTTCCTGTTCCCAAATGCTCAATATAGCCGGCAAGGAACAACGGGTGCGCAATGACGGGATTTGTGGGCTCAGACGAATGCATTTCACGCAGTTTCTGTACAGTAAAACCATCGGGAAGCCGTCCAGGGTTCCAAATCTCGACACGATCACGAAAAAGCATCACCTGCACGCTGGCATTGCTGGTATAGTCACGATGCGCAACGGCATTGGCAATAGCTTCTGCCACGGCACTTTCCGGCAATTCGTAATCCACAGGAGCATCCGCCGAATGGTCGCGAGTACCCACGCGAGCGTCTATACGCGACATTACGAAACCAACGGCCTTATCTATCATCTCAAAGAGCGAACCAGCGAACACTTGATAATTGCGGATGGGTTTTTCCACTTTTGTGCCATAGAACTGAGCGCAGCGAACCTCCGATGTGCGGAAGAACCGTTGCGGATCCTTGGCAAAAAGGAGTAGAGCTGAATTTGTCAAGCGACCGTCATCCGTCAATACATGTATGCCCGAAAAAATCTTTTCCATACCATCGGCAAATGTCAGCGGGAAATTGCGTTTTTCCTTTGCCCTGTTGATGAATGTCCGCACCCGCTCAGGGTCAATATCATCGTAAGTTGCAACCGGATGAGCCGCAGCATCAAAGGGAGCCTTACGAATGAATTCCTTTTGTTCCAGATAATCAATGAGGGAGTTGTAAACAGCAGTGCGCAGTTCTTCGTAGGTGGTAAAGCTGCGACGAACAAGTTCCTGCTCGACCTTCTTTACAAAAACTTGTTCCTTTGGCTCTCGCTTGGATTCAGTTCGCAACGTGTACACCAACCGATGTACAAAATGAGCCTTTGCTGTATCGTATTCACGTTCCGTGGGTGAAACGCCCTCAGAGTCCTCGTAGCCGTATTGCGTGCCGAAAATACCCAAATAAATATGGCTTTCGGCAGCTTGAGCAAGATACGCCTTTTGTGCAGAAACCTCGGATGCAGGCATATCCTCAAAAATAAACGGCACAAAGAATCGACCGAGCAGGGAATCCGTCCGGATATAATCGCACAAGAGTCGTCGTTCGCAAGCAAACTCTCGCTGAACACTGCTGATGAATACTTTTATATCACCCATTTTTCTCTCTTCAGATCATCTCTGTTCTTTCGTTTTGAAGATAGATAATTTTCAGAAAAAAGGAAACGGCGCTCCCACGGGGAACGCCATTTTTGATTTAAACCATTCTCTTTGATTAAGCCTTAACCGTCGTAAAGCTGAAAGGCTGTGCTCTTCGAGCACCAACTGCTGCGGCTCGGTCATGCCCGTGCAAGCACGGTCGCGACTCTCGCCTTTTGCAGTTGTCACCATCAGCGTCGTTGGCTTCGAGGCCTATCTCACTGTTTCGACAGCAACCTTTTCGCCGTCAGCATCAGTATCCTGCAAGCCTGTTGCAGAATCCTTCCACACGATAGCATCAGCCTGCGTCTCGCCCTTGATGTAAGATTCGTTTTCCTTCACAGCCTGCTTCAGCACTTCACTTTCAGAATAAAGTTCAATGCTGATACGGTCAGAGATTGCAAAGTTCTGATCCTTACGGCGGTTCTGGATGCGGTTCACGAGTTCGCGGGCCACGCAGGCGCGGCGGAGTTCGTCGGTAATCTTCAAGTCCAGAGCCACGGTGAAGTGCTGGTTGGCTTCCACGGCCATGCCATCGGCCACGATGCGGTTAAGCATCAGGCAATCGGCACCGACTTCACCGAAGTCGAACTTGATGGTTTCGCCATTCTGCAGAGCCTTGATTTCGTCAACCGAGAGGCTGTTGAGCTTGGCAGAAATCACCTTCATGTTCTTCGCGTAATCCGGGCCCTTCGCCTTGATGGCAAGGAAGTTCGGCTTGGCGGAAAGTTTCACGAGTTTCGTCTCATCTTCGAGGAACTTCATTTCGCGAACATTGAGTTCTTCGAGGATCAAGTCCTTCATCGTTTCAGCAACATTCTTTTCTTCGGTGCCATGAGCAACGACCGTCATGCTGGCAATCGGCATACGGTTCTTTACGTTGTTCGTAGCGCGAATCACGCGGCCCATTTCGACCATGCCACGCACCATGGCGATGCGTTCCACAAGCTTTTCGTCCATCAGGGACTTGTCGGCGCTCGGGAATTCGCAGAGGTGTACGCTCACCGGAGCGTTGGCATCGACTTCGCGAACGAGAATCTGGTAGATTTCTTCGGCGAGGAGCGGGAGGAACGGAGCGAGAATCTTGGAAAAGTCCACCAGCACCTTGTACATGGTGGCGTAGGCGGCATTCTTGTCGCCATCGTTTTCGCTCTTCCAGAAACGGCGACGGCTGCGGCGCACGTACCAGTTCGTGAGGTCATCCACCGCGGCAATCACGGCGGGCACCACGTTGTACAGGCGGTAAGCCTTCATTTCCACTTCGACCTTGGCGGCCAAATCCTGCAGCGTTGCAAGCATCCAGCGGTCAAGTTCGTTTTCGCTCTTGACTTCCTGACCCGGCTTCCAGTTGAGCTGGCCCTTGGCAGCGTCGGCGTTGTGGTTAGACACAAAGAATGCCACGGCGTTCCAGAGCGGCAACATCACCTGCTTCACGATGCCCTTCACGCCTTCTTCGCTGAAGCGGAGGTCTTCAGCCTTCAAAGCGGCGGAGTTGATCATGAACAAGCGAATTGCGTCGGCACCCGTGCGTTCGATGAGGTCGTTCGGGTCCGGGTAGTTGCGCTTGGACTTGCTCATCTTGGAACCGTCTTCGGCCAAGATGATACCGTTCACAATCACGTTCTTGAATGCGGGCTTTTGGAACAAAGCGTTAGAAAGCACCGTCAGCGTGTAGAACCAACCGCGGGTCTGGTCGAGGCCTTCGGCGATGAAGTCCGCCGGGAAGCTGCGTTCCACCAGTTCCTTGTTTTCGAACGGGTAATGGCGGCTGGCATACGGCATGGAGCCGGATTCGAACCAGCAGTCGAACACTTCAGGCGTGCGGCGGTAAACCTTGCCGTCCTTTTCAATGGTAAGCTTGTCCACAAAATGCTTGTGCAAGTCATCGAGCTTCACGCCAGTGAGTTGCTGCAATTCTTCGATGCTGCCCACGGCAATCATGTCGCCGTCGTCGCTGAGCCACACCGGAATCGGCGTACCCCAGAAGCGGTTACGGGAAAGGTTCCAGTCGCGGGCGCCTTCGAGCCACTTGCCAAAGCGTCCGTTCTTGATGTGGTCCGGCACCCAGTTCACGGTCTGGTTGTTTTCGACCATCCATTCCTTCAGAGTCTTGGTCACGCCGTCCTTGCTCGTGACAGGGGCGTCAATCTTCAGGAACCAAGTCTTGAGGGCGCGGTAAATCAGAGGAACGCCGGTACGCCAGCAGTGCGGGTAGCTATGGACAATCACGTCCTGCTTGAACACGCGGCCCTGTTCCTTGAAGTAGCGGATAATTTCCTTGTCGGCTTCCTTGGCACCCAGGCCCTTCCACATCGGGACCTTGTCGGTGAACTTGCCTTCGGTATCCAGCGGGTCGAAAAGGCCGAGGTCGAGTTCTGCGCCCTTCTGGAAGTCTTCTTCACCGAAGGATGGAGCGGTATGCACGGCGCCGGTACCGTCTTCGGTACTCACGTAGTCGGCCGGGTAAATCTTGTAGTGGCGGGACAGCTGGTCCGGCGTCACAAACGCATCGGAAATGCGGGAGAGCGGCTCGTAGTCCTTGCCCACGAGTTCGGAACCCTTGCAGGTATCCACGATGTTCGGGTTCTTGAAGTAGGCGGCGGTACGGCTTGCGGCAATCCAGTACTTCTTGCCGTCCTGTTCCACCAGGTTGTAGTCCATGTCCGGGCCCACAACGATGCAGAAGTTGGAGTAAAGCGTCCACGGGGTCGTCGTCCACACGAGGATGCTCGTATCCTTGAACTTGGGCTCGTTCGAGTTGATCGGGAAAATCAGCGTGAGTGACGGGTCCTGACGGTCCTTATAGCCCTGGTTCGTTTCGAAGTTCGAAAGCGGAGTGGCAAGCGCCGGGCTATACGGCTGGATGCGGTAGCCCTGGTAGATGAGGCCCTTGTCGAAGCACTGCTTGAACACCCACCACACAGATTCCATGAAGTTCTTGTCCATGGTCTTGTAGCCCTTGTCGAAGTCCACCCAGCGGCCCATGCGGCGCACCGTCTTCTTCCATTCGCTGGTGTACTTGAGCACCTTGCCGCGGCAGGTTTCGTTGAACTTGTCGACGCCGAGCTTCTGGATTTCGGCAACGCCCGCGAGACCGAGTTCGTTCTGCACGAGAGATTCAATCGGAAGGCCGTGGCAGTCCCAACCGAAACCGCGGGGAACCTTCTTGCCCTTCATGGTCCAGTAACGCGGAACGATATCCTTGATGGTACCGGCAAGCAAGTGACCGTAGTGCGGAAGGCCCGTTGCAAACGGAGGGCCATCGTAGAAAGTGTACGGTTCAGTTTCCGGACGGGAGTCCAGCGACTTCTTGAACGATTCATCCTTATCCCACAAGGTAAGAACTCGTTCCTCAATATCAGGGAACGTCTCGTTTTTATCTACTTCGCGAAACAAAGCCATTATAATAACCTCTATAAAATTTACGCGGGGAAATTTAGAAAAAACTGACTAAGAATTCAAAAGGGAAAGCACGCGCTCTTCGATTTGCGGGACAACTTCGCAAGCCGAGAGTCGCGGGAGACTGTTTACAGGCTCCCATGACCGAGGCGAAGAAGTTGGCGCTTGCGCAACGTCTCTTCTTTCTTTACTTCACGAAACATGGGTTACCTCTCGGCCTTCGGCCAGGCTGTGAGCCATGAGCGTGGAAACCTTCGGTTTCAAATGCGGCAAAAAATTCAATTATTCCAATCTAGATTATTCCAATTTGGAATAAAAAATTCCTTTTATTTTGATTATTTGATATGGCATTTTTGCGAACAAACAAATATATTGTTAGTCATAACCCATCCATACGGTATAGTTATGACAAATACAAATTCCAACCTCAGGCACATTGTCCTGATTACCCTCTCCGCAGCGATTGGCGGATTCCTATTCGGCTTTGACTCGTCCGTAATCAACGGTGCCAACGGGGCCCTGAAAGTTCACTTCAACGCAACGGATTATGAACTTGCCTGGTCCGTTTCGCTTGCGCTGATCGGTGCAGCCATCGGTGCATTTTTTGCAGGTAAAATCGCCGACGCCCTGGGCCGCGTGCGTTGCATGCTTTTCGCATCGGACCTTTTCGTTTTAAGCGCCATCGGTTCGGGCATTCCCTTCGGCATTCCTGACTTTATCATGTGGCGCGTCATCGGCGGTCTCGGCATCGGTATGGCAAGTATTATCGCCCCGATTTACATCGCCGAAACGGCACCCGCCCATTTGCGAGGGCGACTAGGGTCGATGCAACAGTTCGCCATCGTGATCGGTATCTTCGTGGCGCTGCTGTCGAACTACCTGATTGTACGCATCGCGGGGTCTGCAAACGCTCCCATGTTCGGCAACATCAAGGCCTGGCAGGTGATGTTCTGGGTCGAAGTCATTCCGGCCGTGATTTACGGTTATGCCGCCTGGAAACTTCCCGAATCGCCGCGTTACCTTGTCCGCAAGGGCTATCTTGACCAGGCCAAGAAAGTACTCGCCATGATCAACCCCGAAGGCATCGACAAAGAAGTCGAAACGATTCAGTCCACCTTTAAAAACAAGAAATCCGCCAAATTTACCGACATGCTCGAAATTATTGACGGCAAGGAAAAGGTTTCGCCGGTTCTGTGGGCTGGCCTCGGCCTCGCCATTTTGCAGCAGTTGGTAGGCATCAACGTGATTTTCTATTATGGGACAATGCTCTGGCAGAGTGTGGGCTTCGGTGAAAGCGACGCCTTCCTCACAAGCGTGATTTCGAGCGCAGTCAACTTGGTGATGACCGTGGTCGCAATTATGCTCATTGACAAGATTGGCCGAAAACCGCTCTTGTTGATTGGTAGTATCGGCATGGCAGTCACCTTGAGCACACTTACGCTCTGCTTCATGAGTGCGGGCGAAAGCGGAAGCCTCCCGGGACATGCCGCCATCATCGCCCTGATTGCAGCGAACCTCTACATCACCTTCTTCGCCGCAACGTGGGGACCGGTCATGTGGGTGATGCTCGGCGAAATGTTCAACAACCGCATCCGTACCATCGCGATTGCCATTTGCGGACTTGCCCAGTGGTTCGCGAACTTCGTGGTCACATGGACTTTCCCGGTGCTTACCGGCAAAGACGGTATCGGAGTCGGCCCCACCTACGCCATCTACTCGTTCTTCGCCATTTTCAGCATCTTCTTCGTGGCAAGGTTCATCAAGGAGACGAAGGGCAAGGAACTCGAAGAGATGTAACATTTTACTCCTGCACACAAAAAGCTCTCCGATTCGTTCGGAGAGCTTTTTTGCAGAACGCTTATTTGGTTGGCGGCGCGGTGGAAGAGGCTGCCTGCAGTTTTGCCTTCTGCTTTTTACGGCGCCACACCTTGAATTCGCTGTAGAGCGTGCTCACGGTGTAAATAAAGAGGAGCAGGAGGATCGTATTCTTCGGGCGGTTCAAGTTGCAAATGCCCCAGGCAATCGTGATGATCGGCAAGTGAATCAGATACGGGTAAAAGGACGCGCGTCCAATCTTGCGAACGATTCCAATGCAGAAGAAACTCGCCATGAAGCCCTCGCCCGTAAGGAGCGAAACCAGGAACAGTCCGTACAACATAATCGGGAGCGAATGGTGGAAGAAATAGTTGAAGCCGGGGTTCAGTTCCGGACGCATCAGGAAAAGGCTCCCGTAAATAGCAGCGAGCATCAGGAACTGCGCGGCACCGCTCATGAATCTCCGTTTCAAGAAATCGAAATGACCTTCCTTGAAGAGTCTGAAAAGCACCATGCCAAACAGGTATTCAAAAATTCGCACCGGCGCAAAAATGTGGAAGAAACGGTACTTGGCGTCGTAGCTGTCAAACCATAGATTATCCGAGAGGCCGAAGAAGGTCGCCCACAGAATACCCGGAATAAAGAGCGTTCCGAAAAGCACCCAGAGTGTGCGATCGCTCTGTTTGAAAAGCCAGCGGCTAAACCAGGGAGTCACCGCATAGCACACGAAGAAACTCGTCAATGACCACGATGGCTCATTCAGTTTCATGCCCAAATCAGGGACAATGGACCAGGTGAGCGAAAGGTGCAAGAAGAGGCTCCGCCACGGGTGTGTCATCTTGGCGAGGCCCGCCGCGGCGCAGTCACCTATTTCATTCAAGGCGGGCAAGTGCGTGTAGCCGCTGAACTTGAAGACAAGCACCACGAACATCAGGAGCGTCATGAAGAAATGCAGGCGGTAAAGCTTCGCGATTCGCGCAAACATAAAGGGGACTACCGGGATGCGGCGTTCTGGGTCGCTAAACTTGCTCGCGAAAAGGAAACCTGCCAGCACGTAGAAGATCCCCGCCGCAAAAGCCGGCGCATTGATAATGGGCATAACCCACTTGAAGTCCGCCATATAATTGAGCGCCGAGGAGCTACCCAAATGAAGCATCACGATGTTTATACTCGCTAAAAGACGGAGACCGTCAAGCGCAGGAAAGTAGTTAGGCTTTATTTTTTCCATAATAAAAAGTTGGCAGAACTTAGACCGCTTCGCTCTCAGAGCTTAGAGAGAAGAAAATGTTCTAAGTTCTAAGTTCTTTTGTTGTTGGCGGATGCGGGCGAGGGCCTTGGAGCGGCGGCGTGCTGTTTCCTGGAGGTCCACGTTTTCGTCGTATTCATCCACAATTTCGCGGCCGAGGATTTCTTCGAGTACGTCTTCGAGGCTCACGATGCCGGCAATGGCACCCCACTCATCGACAACACCCACGATATGCCCCCGCTGTTTCAAGAAACGGAGAAGCAGCTTGTCCAAAGTAAGACTGTCAGGAATAAGCTGCAGCGGCCGCATCATCTGTCGGAGCTTTACATCGCGGAGTCCTTCGGCGAGTTTGTTGTACGCGTCGCGGCGAAGCACAATTCCGATCCAGTTGTCCTTCCCCTTTTCGTAAAGCGGCACTCGCGAGAATGGCCAGTTACCGCGTTCATCCAACGTTTCGCCGATGGTAGAATCCGCCTTGAGCGAAAATACCACCTGGCGGGGCGTCATCACCTTGCGCACCGGCACCGATTTCAGCGCCAGGATATTCTTGATGACCAGGGACTGCTGACGGTCAATCACATCTTCGCGGAGGCCAAGGCTCACGAGGCTGTTGATGTCATCGATGCTCACGTCCTTCTTGTCTTCCTTTTCGCGGGTCCAATGCTTGGTGAGCGTAAGGCACAGCCAAATGACTCCCGTCCAAGAAAGAACGATGGTAATGTAGTAGAACGGAACGGCAACCAAGGGCGCCACGACTTTCGCCTGCTTGACGCCCAAAGTCTTCGGGGTAATTTCGCCGAACAGCAAAATTAAAATCGTCAAGACAATCGGGAGCGACACCTGCCCAATCGGAGGTAGATTCTTCACGGCAAGCGCCGTCGCCAAGGACGCGCCCACGGTATTCGCAATCGTATTCACCACCAGCACCGAAGCGATGTAGCGGTCGATATTTTCCTTCACGTGCACCATGTAGCGCGCGGTAAACTTTTTATGCTTCTGCAAAAAATCGATGATCGCAGGCGGGACACTATAGAACGACGCCTCCGTCACGGAGCAGAACGCCGAGATCGTAAGGCAACCGAGAACAGTCAAGACAATAGAAAGCATTATTCAACACCCAGTAACGACGATTCAAACAAGGCCGGTTCAATCGCCCAAAGTTGCGGACGGCCTAGATCATAAAGGTAGTCAGCCCAATCCGAGAAATCCGTCAGGTTCTTGCCTCCCAACTTGGCGCCGAACGCGGGCAACGTAAACGAATTTCCCGAGCCGAGCACCATCAAATCCACGTCGGTCGATTCGCCGATATGCGCCAACTGTTTTGCAGCGGCAATCGCATCGTCAATGCCGCCGAGATCATGCACCAGACCAGCCTGAAGCGCCTTGACGCCAATCATCACGCGACCGCCACCGTACGCCGTATCGACAGTTGCCTGCGGAATTCCCGTCGCCTTCGAGACAACTCCCGTAAAGCGATCGTAGAACTCATCCATATACTGCTGCAACGCCGCCTTTTCCGCATCACTCCAGGGGCGCGTAAAAGTCGTCGCATCCGCATACTCATGCGTCTTGACCGTTTCGGCCTTCAGCCCGATTTTCGACATCAGTCCCGACACATCGATCTTGCCGCCATAAATGCCGATGCTCCCGACAATCGCCATGGGCTCCGCCAAAATCCGGTCGCCCGCGCAGGCAATGTAGTAACCGCCCGAAGCCCCCATGTAGCCGATGCTTGAAACCACGGGAATTCCCTGTTCGCTCACATGGCGGAGTGCCGCCCAAATCTTGTCCGAAGCGATTGCGGAACCACCCGGCGAAGAAATGCGAACGATCAACGCCTCGGCACCCGTCGCGGGCAACTTGCGGAGAGATTCCAGAACGGAGCGTTCCATACGCGAATCGATCGTCCCGTCGATATTCAGGAGCGCGACCGATGCCCGGCGATTCCAGCTCTCGTTGAAAATCCGCTTGTCCGTCGGATACCAGGTGCGGTAAGATGCCTGCGGGTAATCGATGCCGAAGAACGTCTTGAGCGCATAAGAAGGAACCTGATCGAGGTAAAGCAGCGTATCGACGAGGCCCGCGCGCTTTGCGGCAGACGCCGTCACTAAAGGCTGTTTCGCCAGGGAATCCAGATGCGCATAAGCCTGGCTCATGGCCGCAGCGGAAGCCCTAGCGCCACCCGCATAGCGCATCGATATATAGGTCTGCATCGCCGTCCACAAGTCCGAATAAAGCGAATCCAGGTTGGAGCGGGATTCCGCAGACATCGAATCGGCCACGTAAGGTTCCACCGCCGACTTGAACTTGCCGTGACGCAGGAATTCCACCTTCACGCCGAGCTTGTCGAAAAGTCCCTTGTAAAAGAGCACGTTTCCGCCAAAACCGCGCCAGTTCATGTGCGCCGAAGGCTCCACCACGATGCGGTCCACATGCGCAGACGCCAATAATACCGCAGGGCGAATGTCATCCATATAGGCAATTACCTTGCCGCCACGGGCCTTGAGCTTTTGCACGTAGCGGTCAATTTCACTCGAAATACCGACATTGCCCTTGTACCCGGAAAAGTCCAAGATCACAAGCCCCGAGGCAGGGTCGCGCAACATGTGTTCGAATAAATTACGGACATGCCAAAGATAAATCGAATTCTTGCGGAAAAAGGCGAATTCGTCTTCGGTCTCGGAAACTTCAATATCAAGCGGAACGCGAATAATCTGCGCACTCAACGATGCTTCCGGATTACGTGCGCTGTGGTAGCCCCACGCAACACCCTTCGGCAACAGGTCGTCGTAGACATGCACCGCGACGTTATTGTAACCGCCGAAAGCCATCGAGAAGCTCAGCTGGTATTCATCGTCACCATAAAGCGGAATGCGGAGTCCCCAGCGGGCACCGTACATGCCCAGTTCCACCAGCAAGCGGTGATTTTCGAAATCCTCCACATCGTAGCTCACGCTCATCAGAGGCCCGAAACGAACCGTCGCGCCCAGGTTCTGTATACGGTCGGGAGCCTGCGGCCCCGTATAAAGTACATTGTCGCAGGAATAGCCCACAGAAAGGAAACTGAACGGGCGGATCATCACGCCGAGGTCCAAGCCCCATTCGGTGCCGGTAAAGTCAGCGCTGCGGAGAGCCGTGACGCGTTCACCGACAAAGATGCTGCGGTTCCACAAGTCGTTACCGTGCGTGAGGCTCCAGCGGGACAAATCCAAGTGATCGGGCCCCTGCGTGTAATCGAAGCCCGCCGCCCAATGGTCCAGATTGCCACCGATACGGAAGTTCTTGATGCCGTCATCGTAATCGTAGCTCACCAACGCACCCTTGGAATCAAAAGCGGTAAGCCCCGCCGGGTTGCCCCAAATACCGTGTTCATTTGCGAGCGACACAAAACCCGACTCGCCGGGAATATAGGCAAAGGCGAGCGCCGTGCAGAACCACAAAAGCGCAGGCACAAACTTATTTTGCATCGGATTCATCCGCTCTCCCCTTTCTGTACACTTCACCAATCAACGAAACCATTATGACCGCGTTGCAGGCGTCGTAAAAGTCTCCATACCAATCGTACTCGTGAACCTCGTCTTGCGCCGAATTCCTGTACGAGTTCAAATAATTTAGAAATGCCTGATGCTCCTTTTGCAGCGCATACGCCGGATTGCCGTTTCGATAGGCCCCCAGATCCAGTGATGTAGAAAGGCCGTTCATCGAAATTTCTACCATACGGGAATCCTTGGCGGAGTTTCGGTCTGCGATAAATTCAGCCTTGAGCGTCCTCAAGTCATAGAAAGCGTGGACACGGTCGTCAGACAATTCCTCGCAACGAAACGACTTGTACATCATGGCGTTCTTGTCGCCAAAGAAACTAAGCAAGTCCATGTCGTGAATCATCAGGTCGTATTCCACGGGGACATCGCGGTTGCGCGGCGAAAACCCATGCGTTCGCGTAAACTTGAAACTCACCGGGCCCGCATCTTTTTTCTGCAGATACCAATATTTCAAGTATTCCCGCATCTCCTTAAAAAAGACCGTTTTCGAAAAATTCTCGATCGCAGGGTTGTAACGTTCCGAATGGCCGACAAAGACAAACGCGTTCCGTTCAAGGGCAAGTTTCTGGTATTCCATCGCTGCAACAGCCGAGACGAAAACCGGCTTTTCCACAAGCACAGGGAGCTTTATGTCGATGCATTTTTTCACGTATTCATCGTGCGTTACCGCAGGAGACGCGACAATGGCAAAATCAGGAGCCAGGGCTCCGGCAGCGATTTGTTCAAACAGGGTTGCCGCCTCGGTTGCAGTGTCCACGACACCGATAAATTCTACACCGACTTCTTCGAACAGCCGCTTGTGCCGCTGCCCCATGGTACCGTTACCAATCAAGACCGCCTTATAGGAACAAGAACTTTGCATACAAACCTAAAGTGTGCCCCGTTTCCATCCCGAACAGGTACCCGCGATTCATCTCGTAGAAAAGGGCTACGCCGAGAGAGTTGCCGAACGAAGAAAAATAACGCGCCGCATCTAGGCGCATCTTGTACCCGCGATAAAGGTCATCCATATTGCGATATGGTTTCTGCAGACTCAAGTTTTCGGATTCCTGGATTCGCCAGCGGTACAGGAAAACATAGTCGAATTTCCAGCCCGAATGATCGTCACGATCCCACAGGAACTTCCACGAAATAGATCCCTTGAGGCCAAGCTCGTCGCCCGGCTGAAAGTCGCGTTCTTCGAGGAAAGTAAAGTATTCCGCCGCAGCACCGAGAGTCATGTTCCGCGAGAATTCATAGAGGCCAAAAGGCGAAACGCCCAGCCGATGGAAACGGTTCACGCGGGAACCTTCACGCGGCGGAAACCTCCAGCTGACATCGACGCCTGCAAACGGGAAAGGCGCCAGTTTCATGCCCAGGTACGATTCGTTGAGCCCGTTCACCTGCAAGTTCACCATCTCGTGAATCTGGTCGTGCGCCATCGTATTCCACTCGTAACTTACGAGTCGGTAGGCAAAATCCCCATAGATGCTAAAGCAGTTGCAGGGCGCATACTCCCCCGCCACATTGATATCGCCACTATAAACATCATCGCGGAGTTCCGCAATGGCCCCCAGCAGCACAAAACTTTCGGGAGCGCGCACCGGTGAAACCGTCTCGCGGGCAAAAAGCGAGAGGGGAACTAGCGGCAAAAACCAGAACAATCGTCGAAACAACATTCTCCTCAAATTTAAAAAAACATCCTACTAAACAAGTCGTTAAATTATTCTTCCCAATTTATATTTTGATTCTGCAATAGAGAATCCAAACGCAAGCTCATTTGAGCAGCCCCTAAATCGCCTAGATGGTCCGTATCTCGAGCCATTTCATCTGTGTAATCATGGTTTCCCATTTTATTTTCATCAAATATAATAAAGTTCGGATAAGCCTCATTTAATTTCTGTATTTTCTCAATTATGGCAGGAGCCTCACTCCTGCGAAGGCCGTGCCTTCCATAAGCCCCCGTTTCACGATACTTAGGATTCAACGGGAAAAACACACCCACCAAAACGATATTATTTTCTTGACATGTCTTAGCCAAATCCTTCAGCATATTAAAATTCGTCTCAAAAACAGGCGATTTAGCTGAAATAGAATTTGAATCATTCTGAACAAAGGGATTTCCCCAACTAGAGTAGCCACTTCCAGAAGGATAACCAGCCGTTGGACGCAACGTCGAAGCAAGTTCATTTGATCCAAGCGCATTATAAGTAGCATCATACAATTTATTAGTATTGTAGCCTTTCCAAAAATCATGCTTTTTATCATAAACATACCCCGAATACGACTCGTATGTTTTATAAAAAAGGTTATAATCAGCAAGTCCCAAATCATCAGAGCGGTCTAAATCAAGCGATATGACAATAGCCTTTAGATGTCCATAATGAGGAATTACATAATTATCCAGAAAATATTTACTTCCTCTCATAATACCTGTTGGAACAGCTAAATTCACAGCGATTATTGGTTTTTTAAACTTCTGCGGCATCACACCATAATACGATCTAGATGAACCAACAATGACAACATTAGCAGAATCCTTATATTGCCAAAGAAATTCCATTTTGTACCGATAATATAAGGCATAACTGCATGCTCCAGAATTATTATAGTACATTCCTACACTATCTGGATCAAATTCGTAATTAATTATTGAGCTACTTGATTGTTTGTCATCCAACTCCATGACAGCACTGCTAGACGAGACACCTTCATTTGTGCCACTGCTAGAAAGCGCTGAGTTCCCACCCTTAATCCAAATACTCGGATGCCACAATTCATTTCCTTCAGCAAGATCTAACAACACCCCTTCCTCAAGGTTTACAAGCACGATTTTCTTATGCGCACCATCCGGATTTGTTAATGTCGCTACAATATTTTCTTTCACACTACCAACCGCCCATTCACTATGGTCAAAAGCATATCCGACTGGAGCCGTTACATATTGAATTAACTTACCCGTGCTATCAGCAATCAATATATTTTGGTGAACCCCGTATCTGTGCCCCACATAAGCTTGTCCCGTTTTTCCACCAAAGTCAAGGAACGCCGTACGTTTACTATCGTCCTGAGCCATAGACACATTGCAAGCCTGTTCGCCATTGTACCACAAGGAATCTTTTGAATTTATGCGAATCCTAAGTAATTGCGATCCAGTCACAGCAAAACTTCCGTCTTTGCTAACTCCTCCATGAAAGGAGCCATCCATTATTTTTTTAGGAGAACCAAAAGTCCCTCTTGAAAAAGGAACCTGCCATGTACTATATTTTTTCCAAGTCACTTCGTTTTGATTACTTCCTGCATCAGTCACATACGTGATGACCGTATCTCCGTTTTCTAGGACACTCCATCGTGGAATTGAGGCGCTTGCAACATCAAGTCTAACAAGCCCACGACCATTTACATCTAAATCACGAACATACAAAGCCGATTTTCCTGCAACGCCTTCCAATTTGGTGCAGAAAGCTACCTTATTTCCATCAGGGGAAATTTCAGGATGATAAGCATCGATTGTATCCTGAATTTCTATCACAGATTGTGCGCCATCGGCATAATCAATAAACGCGACATTTCCCGTTTCATCATTCCTAAAAGCAAGTTTAACATTATATGACTTCGTATAAGAATAGATATCTGTAGATGACGACAACAAATTAACGATACTTGTCTTTGGGACACCATCAGCACCCATCCAAACCGCATTCGGAATAGTTCCAATCGCCAAGCGGAAACCTACATAATTTGTTCTTGTAGATGAAGTAACTGTATAGACATCTCCTCGACTATACGTATTAATATTGGAGGGATCCGCATTGAACGCACCCCCTTTTATAACCCGTTCACCAAGGGAACCGCCATCAGGAGCTCCGACATAATTCGATACAGTCGTATCGCGAAAAACTCCTAGCCAGTCATTAACCCATTCCATTACATTCCCAGCTAAATCACAGAAACCACGCTTATCCATTTTTCGCGAGCACACTTCATGAGATTTAAATTCAGAGTTTTCATTATTCCAACTGCTCCGGACATCAAAGTCACTCGCAGCCGCTTTCACCCATTCCGCTTCTGTTGGCAAACGAAAGCCTTTCCGATCCACATGAAAAACAAGGCCTTTCAAATCCGTACAGTGGCCACTTTCATCAAAAAAGGCGTTAGAATAACTATACACCGAATCCATTCCGTCGGCAACGCTTTTAGCATTAGCAAAAAGGACCGCATCAAAATAAGTCACATCCACAATAGGAAGAGAATCTTCAAAGCATTTAAAATTCCGAGCAAAACTTTCTTTCGCTCCATATTCCTTCATGAACAAAACATAATCACCACAGGTGGTTTCATGAGCATCTAAATAATAATCATAGTCCAACACAACCTTCATTTCAGGTTTCTCATTTAATTTTGACCCAGGGGCGTTGCTCCCGAGTTTAACAACATCGTTGGATCCAGCAACAAGAAGCATATCTGCGAGATTCCCAACATCGTCCAGCACTGTCGAACAGCTACCACAGCCCCCTTCCTGATAAGGTTCGGAATTACTACAAGCGGCAACAATCAATGCCACCAAAAGCGACATTTTGATAAAATAAATTTTCTCTTTCATAGCAATAAGGTAAGTTTTTTTTACCAGATTGTAATTCAACGTTGCAGAAAATGCCTTATAAAGGCACTCCCCACCCATACACCGTTAACTTCAAAACAACGCCAACAGATACAGTTGTTAAATTTTCAGTATGTTGTTTCGCATGGCAACCATATTCCTGTTTTTTTTTCTCTGTTCCTGCGTCTGGAACGATCCCGAGAGCGCGCCCGGTTACCTACCCATTGACGATTCGGAGTACCCCTATGCAGACTTGCCGCGACTTGTCATCGAGACAGAGGACTTCACGCAGATTCGCGATCGCGAAACCAAGATTCCCGCAAAGTTACAAATATACGGCAAAGACGCCCCCGAAAGCGACGTCCTTGATTTGACCATCAAGGGCCGCGGAAACTCCAGTTTCACGGGAATGCCCAAGCCCGGTTACAAGATCAAATTCGAAAAAAAACAGGAACTTCTGGGAATGTCCAAAGACAAGGAATGGGCTCTCATCGGCAATTCCGCCGACAAGACACTCCTCAAGAACTTTATCACATACAAACTTGCAGGTTGGCTCGGCGACGAATACACCCCGAGAAGCAAATTCGTCGAACTTTATCTGAACAGGCAATACCAAGGTGTCTACCAACTGGTCGAGACAGTCAAGGTTGGCGAGCACCGAGTCAACATTCCTCAAAGTGGCAGTTCCTTCCTACTCGAAAGAGGCCCTACGGAACATGGCGGAGAACACTTCGTCGTCACTGAACAAGGCACCAAATTCGAAATCAAGTCGCCCAAGGAGCCAACCGATTCCTCGACAGCACTCATCAAGAAAGCTCTAAGCCAATTTGAAAGTTTTCTGGGAAGCGACAATCCAAAAGGCGAAATTACAGACTACCTCGATTTCGAGGATTACTTACGCTACTACTGGATTCAGGAACTCTCCAAGAATATGGACGGAGCCTTTAGACGAAGCATTTTCTTGACTTGGCAAAAAGGAGACGTTATACGTCTCGGTCCCGTCTGGGATTTTGACGTGGCCTACGGAAACTGGGAAACTAAATCCCTTCGCTCCGTGACCGACTGGTATATACGCCCAAGCGGCTGGAACGGCCTTATTTTCAAACGAGAAAAGTACTGGCAAGAAGCAGTCCGTTACTGGAAAGACCACCGTGATTTCTTCGCCACGTTCCCCGATTCTATCCGAAAGTACGCCAATGAACTCGCACCGGTCACCAAAAACGAATTCAAGCGCTGGCCCGTGCTCGAAAACACCGAAAACTGGACCTACAAGGAAGCCTACGACAGCTACGACGAAGCTGTTGATTCACTCAACAGCTGGATCAACCAGCGAATGGATTGGATAGACAATCACCTATAGGCGATAACTTTGCGGTATTCGTCCAAATATTGTAGCGCCGTCTTCTTGATACTGTAATTTCGCATGACATGCTGACGGCCGAATTCGATGTTTTCTTCATGACGGCCCTGTTGCACAAAAGCGGCAATTTGACGGGCAAGATCTTCGGAATTTTCAGACTCAAACGTATAGCCTAGCAGTTGCTTAGCGCCATCCTTGACGACCGACATAATTTCTACGGGGCCTTCGATATTACTCGACAATACAGGAACTTTAGCCACCATCGCCTCGGCAACGGTCAAGCCAAATCCCTCATAACGTGAAGGTTGGATAAACAAATCAAAATTACAGAGATTCTCGTAAATCCATTTCCTAGGCTTGTTGCCTTCGAAAAGCACCAAGTCTTCAATTCCCAGGGTTTTCGTCATGTTCTGCAACAGTTCCCTGCTGGAACCATCGCCGACAAAGTGCATTTTAAAATTTATTTTGCACAAATTATTATTCTTGATTTCGGCGAGGGCCTTTAAAAGGATATCTTGGCCTTTTTGCTTGATATAAAGCCTTGACACCTGAACAAAATGCAGCAAACCGTCGTTAAAAAGCCCCGTCTTTTCACAATTGATACTATCGCAGGGAATCCCATTTTCAACTAGAATCGATTCCTTACCAGCCTGCATCCATTCTTCCTGAACCGCTTTCGATATTGCGTAGCAAGCTTTGAAATACTTCGATTCGTCAAAATCATTCGTGGTATTGTGAATGGTACGCACCATCGTCCACTTGCCGAAAACAAATTTTGCCATTTCATCATAATGGGCATGGACAATGTCAGGTCGAATCTTTCTAAGGAAATAATTGAGCTTGAGGATCGGGAGCGGATTCTTGCTTTTGACTTTACGGCCACAACAATAGATATGGATACGCTTGTCTAAACGGGCCTGAATGGACTCGTCTAGCATATTGTTGATCACAATTAACGATATTTCATTACCCTCAACCTGTTGGTTGACGATATCCACCAGCATATTTTCAATGCCGCCAGTAGCAAGGCCCCATAAAAGGTGTACGATCTTCATAGTATTCTATAGTCCAATAATAGCTTTTTTCCCAATTTTCTATATTTGATTATGGTACAAGAAAAACTTGATCTCATGAAAAAAGTCATTACTTACGGAACATACGACCTACTACACCAGGGGCACATCAATTTGCTGAAACGAGCAAAGGCTCTTGGTGACTACTTGATTGTTGGTGTCACCAATGACAATTTTGACCGCGACCGAGGAAAACTCAATGTACGCAACAACGTTCTTGAACGAGTCGAGGCCGTAAAAGCGACCGGAATTGCCGACCAAATCATCATCGAAGATTACGTCGGCCAAAAAATTGACGATGTCCAGAAATACAATGTGGACATTTTCGCCATCGGTTCCGACTGGGAAGGCAAATTCGACTATCTGAACGAATTCTGTCAGGTCGTATACCTTCCCCGCACCGAGGGGATTTCCTCTACTATGCTCCGCGAAGAAACCCAGGACATCGTCAGGGTGGGTATCATCGGTTGCGGCCGTGTCGCCAACCGCTTCCCCAGCGAAGCGCAAGTCGTGAGCGGAGTGAGCATTTCTGCCGCCTACGATACAGATTTTGAAAAATGTTCCACTTTCGCAAAGCAATTCGATGGTATCACCCCCTGCAAGAGCCTTGATGATTTCTACAGCCGGGTTGACGCTGTTTACGTGGCGACCCCGCACCTGGAACATTACCGGTGCATCAAGGATTCCCTCCTAGCCAAGAAGCATGTCCTTTGCGAAACACCCCTCGTCCTTGACGGATTGCAGGCAAAGGAACTGTATAATTTCGCCGAATCTAACGGTCTTATTTTGATGGAAGCCAACAAGACCGCTCATTGCCCCGCCTTCAACCACCTGATGGTCATGATCAAGTCCGGACTGATCGGCGAAGTCGTCGACATTGAGGCATCCCTTTCGCAGCTGCTGGACAAAGGGGGGCGCGAATTCGACCCGAAGCAGGCCGGCGGAGCCATGTTCGAGCAGGGGTCATACCCGTTACTTCCCATTCTCAAGCTGATGGGCATTCAGTACGAAAGCCTGCAGCTTTTCTCACGCATCGAAAACGGCGTGGACATCCACACCAAGGGTGTTTTCCGCTATCCCAAGGCCGTTTGTTCCTTCAAGGTAGGCCTGGGCGTAAAAACCGAAGGCGACCTGGTCATTTCCGGGACCAAAGGCTACGCCTATGTTCCCGCACCCTGGTGGAAAACGGACTACTTTGAACTGCGTTACGAAAATCCTAACGACAACAAGAAGTTTTTCTACAAATGGGACGGATTTGGACTTCGCTACGAAGTCCAGGAGTTCATCAGCTGCGTTTTGAACCACCGTTTCTCTTCAGCACGTCTAAGACGCCGCGAAAGCATCCAGATGGCATACATCATGCAGCAGTTCAACGAACGAAAGAATTTTTACGAGATTTAGAGGTTGTTATGATTAACTTTACTGTAGGCCCGGTACAATCCAGCGATGCCGTACGCGCCATCGGTGCAGAACAGGTTCCTTATTTCCGCACGGCGGAATTCTCGGAACTGATGCTCGAAAACGAACGCCTGGTCAAGAAATTCGCAAAGGCCTCCGACGACTCCAGGGTCGTCTTCATTACGGGTTCGGGTTCGGCAGGCATGGAGACCGCCATCATGAACACCTTGACTCCTGCCGACAACGCGATTGTCGTCAACGGAGGAAGCTTCGGTCACCGTTTCGTGGAGCTCTGCGAACTGCACGAAATTCCCTTCACCGAAATCAAGCTCCAGCCGGGCAAGGCACTCAAGGCCGAACACCTGAAAGAATTCGAAGGCAAGGGCTACACCACCTTCATCGTGAACAAACACGAAACCTCCACCGGCGTGCACTACGACATGCAGCTCATCAGTGATTTCTGCAAGCGAAACAACCTGTTTCTGATTGTGGACTGCATCAGCACCTTCCTCGCCGACCCTTTCGACATGGGGGCACTCGGCGCAGACATTATGATTACAGGTTCGCAAAAGGCTCTCGCCTGCCCACCGGGAATCACGGTGATGGCGCTTTCACCGAAGGCGCTTGCTCGCATCGAAAAAATCAAATGCAAGTGTCAGTACCTGGACCTGAAGCTAGCCCTGAAAAACGCCGAACGTGGACAGACCCCGTGGACGCCCGCCGTCAGTATCCTACGCCAAATCAATGTGCGCCTCAAGGAAATTGACACAAACGGCGGCGTAGAGGCAGAAATCGCCCGCACGGCATCGCTTGCCAACTACTTCCGCGAACGCATCAAGGGACTTCCCTTCGAAATCGTTTCGGAATCTCTCTCGAATGCAGTGACTCCGCTTCACCCGACAACTGCTTCCGCCTACGATATCTTCCTCAAAATCAAGGACGAATACGGCATGTGGATCTGCCCCAACGGCGGCGAAATGAAGGAAACCGTTTTCCGCGTAGGTCACATCGGATCCTTGACAACCGCCGATTACGACAAGCTGCTTGATGCTTTCCGCGACCTGATGAAGAAAAATTTCATCTAACAGAATTAGGATTTAGTATGAAACGAGTCATTACCTACGGAACTTTTGACCTTCTACATTACGGGCACATAAATCTTCTGCGCCGCGCCAAGGCTTTAGGTGATTATCTCATCGTCGCTCTTTCGACTGACGAGTTCAACTGGAACGCCAAGCAGAAAAAATGTTACTTCAGCTACGAAAAACGCAAGCAGTTGCTCGAAGCCATCCGCTACGTAGACTTAGTCATTCCCGAAGAAAACTGGGAACAAAAGAAGACCGACGTCAAGGAATTCCGCATCGACACATTTGTCATGGGTGACGACTGGAAGGGTAAATTCGACTTCCTCAAAGAGCAGTGCGAAGTCGTTTATCTGGAACGCACTCCGGAAATCAGCACAACCCAAATCAAAAAGGACTTAGAATGTCGCTAGCAGGCAAAGCTAAAAGGCGCATCAAAAGATACCTGCGTCCTATCTACAATTTTTTCTTTCGCCCACAGATGAAAGAAGAAATCAAATCGTTGCAATTCCAACTGGAATACTTCAAGCACCATTTCGACATCAAACAAATGAAACCCGCCACGGGTTACCTGCGTGAATATCAGCTCAAGGAGCTTCAGTTCACGCAAGAAATCCTCGAAATGCTCAAGGCCTATGACATCAAGCCTTTCCTTGAAGGCGGCGCGCTCCTTGGCGCCCAGAGGCATGGAGGATTCATTCCCTGGGACGACGATATCGATGTTGGCGTGACACGCGCCGATTACCTCAAGCTGATCGAAATCGCCAAGAAAGACTTCGTCTGGATCGACTCCTCCCAGAAAAACGGGAACTACGCCGAGTTCTACGATAACGCCATCCGCGCCAATCCCGGCAAGTATGTCTTCCTAATGACGCCTTACTGCATTCACCTGTATAAGGGCACCTGCCTGAAAGACGCACTGAACCTGGAATTCTTCTCCAACGACTTTGTCAAAGAAGGTGTTACTGAAGAGGCCTATATGGCCTACCGCGAAAAGGTTATCCAATTCGTCCACAGTAACCGTTCCTGGAAAGAAATTTTCGAATTTTACGAAGCCGAGCTGAAAAACAGCGAAATCTACTCCCTCGAAGAAACATCCCGAATTACTCCGGGGCTCGGCAACTGGGTCCTCACGGAATACAAATTCCACGGATTCAGAAACTACAACGAGCTCTATCCGCTCAAGCCCATCCCGTTTGAAAATACTGCCTTGCCGGGTCCCAACGAACCCGATATTATGCTCGACAAGCAGTTTGGGAAAAATTGGAGAGGCTATCCGAAGGATATCGGCATTCCCCATACACTCAAAGACCTGAACGAATACCTGGAAACCATCGGCACTCCGATCGACTATAAAGAATTCTAGAATTTCCTTCTTTTTAAGATATGAAACCGATGACTCTCAAAGACATCCAGCAAGTTTCGCTGGAAATTCTGAAAGAAGTTCACTCATTCTGCATGGAGAACGGAATTCAGTACTCTCTCGCCTACGGAACCCTTTTAGGCGCCATCCGCCATAAGGGCTTTATTCCCTGGGACGACGACATCGATCTCTACATGACCCGCCCAAATTACGAACGGTTCATCAAAACATTCGGCACCAGAAAAAATTTGAAACTCATCGCAGGCCAGGAGAGCTATATCGCATTCGCTAGAATTTGCGACACCGAGCAGACGACAACCCAAACGGTCCTCCCCTGGACAAAAGTAAAAGGAACCGGCATTTGGATAGACCTGTTCCCAATTGACCCCATCGATGACGACAAGGCCGTCTATCAAGACAAGCTAAAGGAAGCACTTCGCTTATACGAAACCCAGCTGGCCGCAAGAAGAGCCACACCCGAAATCCCTTGGAAAAAGGGGTTTAAATCCGCTTTCAAGCAAATTTGCAGGAAGGTCAAATACAGGAATCTTGACATTGCCATTATCAATGACCGGCTGAACAAACTATGCACCGCGAAAGCGAGTGAAACCACTACCCATTGCACCCAACTCGCCTGCCCCGACGAAAAAAGCATCGAGCACTTGCCCATCGCCTTCTTCGAAGACTATACCGATATTGAATTCGAGGGTCATCAATTCAAGGCGATCAAGCAGTGGGACCGCTGTCTTTCGGAGCTGTACGGAGACTATATGCAGCTCCCGCCAGAAGAAGAGCGTCGCCAGCACAGCTGCGATCACACCCAGTTCTACTGGAAGACAAAATGAAGAAAATTGACGTAGACAAAATGAAGCACATTCAGTTGGACATTCTCAAGGACGTCCATCGATTCTGCATCGAAAACAACATTCATTACACACTTATTTTCGGAACGCTACTAGGCGCCATTCGCCATAAGGGCTACATTCCCTGGGACGACGACATCGACATCGCCATGATGCGTCCCGACTACGAAAAATTCGTCGCTCACTACAAACATAAAGATGGTTGGTATCACGTCTACGACTTTCGCAAAGACAAAGACTACCACAACCCTTACGCCAAGGTCGCCGACACCCGCACCCTTCTTGAAGAGAATGTCTCGACCAAGAACATCGGCGTCAATATCGATGTTTTCCCGTTCGACTATATGTTCGACAAGAAAGATGATTGCAAAAATTTCATTCACTCTCTCAACAGACTCAAAACCCTTTTCCGCATCAAGCTCGTAAAGCCGGGTAAGAAAAACTCTTGGTGGAAACGGATTCTAATCAGGCTCTCTAAAATTGCAGTTCTTCCGTGGTCCATTAGGAGCATCACCGAAATGGAATACGCAAAGATTGGTGATTTGAACAACCCTTCCGCCCAATGGGTCGCCATGGCCGTAGATCCCGAAAAGGAGGCTGCCATCCGCTCCATATCACCGCGAAGTACGTTCGAAAAATTCATCGAAGTTCCTTTCGAAGACGGAAAATTCATGGCCATCGCCGATTATGACCAATGGCTCACGGGAATGTACGGAGACTATATGACGCCACCGGCAAACAAAGACCGTACATCGCCTCACACCTTAAGCAACATCTACTGGATATAGTTATCAAGGATTATCATGGGTATCGTGCATAAAGTTTACACCCTCCTCGGAGGAAAAGAAGGTTCCTTTCTTCAGACTAAGTGGTCCAATTATTGCATCGGCAAAGACCTGAAAAGAAAACAGAAACTGTTGCGCCAATACGGTATTGAAGCCCTGCAGGCATTCAAAGAAATCTGCCGGGAATCCAGCGTAGGCTACTGGCTGGAATTCGGAACCCTGCTTGGAGCCGTAAGGCACAAGTCCTTCATTCCCCATGATTTTGATCTAGACGTAGGCATCCTCGAAGATTCCTATACGGAAGATTTCGAAAAAAAACTGATCGCCAAAGGCTTTGTCAAGGATCATTCCTTTGACGTCGTCAAGGTCTCGACTGGAGAACGCAAACCTTCGGAATACGCCTTCCACTACAAGGGACTCGCCTTCGATATTTTCCTCGGTATCCGCGAGGGAGACACCCGCACTGTGTACTGCTACGAAGTCGAAAAGGGCGACATCGTTTCTTCGACAAGGTCTTACACCTTCAGCACCAAGGAACCTTTGTCTACCGTAACGATCAACGGAGTTGAATTGGGCGCCCCCGCCGACCCGGTCAAGACACTATCTATGTACTACGGCGAAGATTTCATGATTCCGAATCCGAATTGGACCGGTAAAAACGGCGGCAACAAGTGCGCCACCTACTACACCCCCAACGAAATTACCGGTATCTTGATTAGGCCCAAGACCGATGTCCTATAAAAAGAACACGCCCTTTCTCGCTGCAGTTTGGAGCCTTCTCGAAAGGCTCTCTTCGCAGATTGTAAGCTTTGCCATCGGCATCGTTCTTGCCCGACTGCTGACACCTAACGAATACGGCATCGTAGGGCTCACGACCATATTCATCTCGCTGTCCAACACGTTCGTCGACTCCGGCTTTGCCAACGGACTGATCCGTAAGATAGACCGCACCGAAAAGGATCTGGCGACAGCCTTCTACTTCAATGTAGTTGTGGGCATTGTCGCCTATGCAATCCTCTGGGTTTGTTCCCCACTCATTGCAAATTTCTTCGACGAGCCGCTGTTGATACCGCTCATCAAGATTGTCGGCCTCAGCGTACTCCTCAATTCCCTCTGTATCGTCCAGAACGCCATCCTGACGGCAAAACTGAACATCAGACTTCAGACGATTATCGGCCTGTGCGGTCAAATTCCCGCGGGCCTCGTGGCAATCGTCCTCGCCTTTTACGGATGGGGAGTCTACACGCTCGCTTTACAGACTGTCCTTGCGGCCTTCATCCGCACCATTCTCCTCTGGATTTGCGCCAAGTGGCATCCACGTGAAGGATTCAGCAAAGAATCGTTCCGTTACCTGTTCGGATTCGGTTCCAAACTGCTCAGCGCGAACCTCATCGGAACCGTATTCAACGAAATCTATTCTGTTGTCATCGGTAAGTTCTTTACCAAAGCAGACCTCGGGTATTTCTCGAAGGCAAACGGTCTGAGGTGCAACGTCAATTCCATCAGCTCCGGCATCGTCCAAAAGATTGCGCTGCCAGTCCTATCCAAGTACCAGAACGACACCGCCGTTCTCAAGGATCGTTTTCGCGAAGTCATGCGCCTGCTTGTCATGATTACGGCCCCCATGTCGGCGATACTCTGCTTTACCGGGCGCGATATCATCGTCTTTCTCTGGACCGAAAAATGGCTACCGGCCGTTATCTTTTTCCAGATTCTTGTCACAAGTAACATCTGGAATCCTATTGGTCAACTCAGCCTCAGCCTATTGCAAGTTGTCAACCGCACGGGGACCATCCTAAAACTGGAATTTCCCAAGAAGACCCTTTGCGTCCTCTTTATCGTTGTCGGCATTCAATACGGAGTAATCGGCCTTGCGTTTGCGCAGTTTTTCATCAATTTCTCCGCAGCGCTCATCAACTTGTATCCGACCAAAAAGATTCTGCAATACAACTACGCGATGCAGCTATTCGACCTCGTCAAATATATACTCATTGCCTACCCGATTGCCTGGGGTATCACAAAGGGAATCCAAACCGACATGCACCTGCTGAACATTATTCTGTCAACAGCGATCTTCATGCCGGCCTACAGCCTCGTGCTCTACTTGATTCGCGACGCCATCGCCCTGAAATACTTCAAGAAAATCAGGAACAAATTCAAGCACTAGTCTGCCTTTGATTCTTGAAGATCCTTTTTAGGGTTGATGTCGGTTTCGTCATCCTCTTTGATATTCTGCCGCGCATTTTCTTCATCATTCCACGCATAGAGTTTTATCAGAATGATACTCATAATGAAGAAAAAGTTCATTTCCAATTCAAGGAACGTCGACAACGTATAGCCGACAATTATGGCGAGTGGCAGAAATTTTCCTTCAGGGCGAAACCTAGTCAAATTACGATAAATAGACACGATGCAAGATAAATAAGCCAAGGCGCCCAGGAGTCCGTAATCCACCAGGAGCTGAATCCAAATACTTTCGGCACCCAAAATATCCTTATCTACCGCCTTTACAAATGTCCAAATGAAAGCATAGCCATTTCCCCAAATGGGAGAATTCAGGAAGAACGGAACAATCACCGCAAATTGCATTAAGCGCATATCCAAGCTGCTTCCGGCGACAGCCGTGTCGGAATGGACGAACGAATCTATCAGAGTAAGGATCCAGTTTCCACCTACAAAAACAACCAAGCCAACAATACCTATTTTCAAAAGAGCAAAACGACCATCTTTAAATACTTCACGTAGAACCGGAATTAGGATAATCAGTGCCGAGACAAATACGGAACGAGCCCCCGTAAGCCACGGCAAAATAAAGCACATTACAATGAGCACGAAAAGCAGTAGGATTTTTTCTTCCATCATCTTATACTTTTCATAAAGTACATAAGCAAAGGTGGTCATAGCAAGCCCCATAGACATGGGCGTACAGAAAACACTCTGGATACGTTTGATTCCAAAACGTACTTCTGTGTAGTTCAACACGTTTTCATTCACCATTCTTTTCTGAATAATGGTTTCAAGAATTATATTCTGATCCAGAGCCAATTCCACCAAAGCATAAATAGCACAGAGCGCAAAGAAAACAATGTTGCTAATCAACAACAGACGTAAATCATCTTTTTCCTCCAAGACACTCCACACTGCCAAAGGATAAAGAAATACCGTATTATAAAAGATAATTGTACTTGGCCAGTGAGTTTCAGCAAGTAGATTTGTTGTGCAATAAGAAACTAATACTAATAAGGTCGGAATCAAAAACGGATATGTTTTTATTTTCGTAATGATATTTGTCTTTATCGGAAGCAAAACGGTCAAGCCCAAACAGCAGAGATCAAATATAGACGTATATTGGCCATCCACGGCAGGAAAATGTCCTAAAAACAGTCCCCACGGAGCCAGAAGGAGTACGGCAACACGATAGTTTATAAAAGCAAACGCTATATATATGGCAATAGCAACATGCATAAATTCAGAATTTCTTCAAGTTCAGTTTTCTATAGAACCACTGAAACAATTGACGAACGGCGAAAATTTTCTTATAGGAAACACCCTTCGCCAACAGTCCCATGAAAAATTTATCCAACTTTCGAGTCTTCAGATCCTTAAAATACATTCTACCTTGAGAAACATCTTCTATCAACGCAGGAATTTTACATTCCAATTCTTTAGTTCGATTTGAATAAATTTTTTCAAGGAAGTTAAAGGCGCTCACCGATAGCCGCGCCACAGATTCCTTTTCAAAGTTCCATTCCCGTGCGAGTTCAACATTCTTGCGCAGTTCCTCTATAAAAATATATTGCGAAAGATTTACCGTCGAATTAACAATACTTCCTTGACGCTGTCGATAATGGTAAAGAGATTTTCCCGTAAACGCAATACAGGACACTTTTATAAAAAGTTCTCTTGCTACAGGAATGTCCTCATAGCCCTGCTTGGGATACGTCAATATTCCAGCAAGATCACGGTGATACAGCTTGTTCCAGGCCCAAGCCGTAAGGCGGTCGCTAAAGAACCTCCGCAGGACTTCATCACGTTCTATAGCAGATTTTTCTTTTGCAAAAACAGTCTGTTCTGTTGGCCAGCCGCATTCCCAGTTAATAAAAACATTACAGACCGAGACAGGAGCGTCAAATCGCACGCACGAATCCAAGAGTTCCTGATACATATCCGGCTCGCACCAGTCATCGCTATCAATAAACCCGAAATAGTCGCCCCTCGCTATAGCAACACCCGCATTGCGAGCATCGCCAAGTCCCCCGTTCTCCTTATGGACGACCTTGATTCGGGAATCCTTCTTGGCCCACGCATCGCACATTTCGCCACAACGATCCGGAGAGCCGTCATCTACCAGAATGATTTCCAAGTTCCGGTAGGTCTGGTTTACGATACTTTCGACACACTGGTCCAAGTACGCCTCGACCTTATAGACAGGAACGATAACAGAAATCAACGGTTGTTCTTGCGGCATGCTCGTTACCTATAAACAGACATCATCTGTTCCAAGTAATTGTCCTTGGAGAAATGCTGACGGAGAGGTTCCACATCAAAGGAATAGTCGCCGGAAAGCATCTTGCGGATTTTCGCTTCGAGGTCCTCGGCGTTACCCATCTCAAAAAGCTCGCCGGTCTTTCCCGGTTCGATCAGTTCGGGAATTCCGCCGATGTTCGCCCCCAGCACGGGAGTTCCAAGGCAGAGCGGTTCAATCACTGAGAACGGATTGTTCTCGTACCATTCGCTCGGCACCACGCTGAACTTGGACTTGAGCAACACGGACTTGCAGGTTTCCCAGTCGCAGTGTCCCATAAACCGAATCTGCCTTGCCGACGCATATTTCGCATTGAGTTCGGCCTCCAGCGGGCCCGTACCGAGCACATTGAGAGTCGCCTCAATTTTCGACGCCACGCGCAGCAGGGTTTCGGCACCCTTCTCGTTGGAAAGGCGTCCCACGAAACAGTAGGAATTTTCGCGTTCCACCGGCCCATGTGCAAATTTCGATTCATCGACAAAATTATGGAGAGCAACCAGCTTCGAAGCATCAAAACCGTCCTGTTCCATTTTCTGCTTCATGAAATGGCTCGGGCAGATAAACTTGTCCACGCAGCGTTCCAGCCGCTCGCGATTCCACACCACGGCTTCTTTCTCGGCAATCTTGCTTGCAAGCCAGTTGTTCTTGAGGCATTTTTTCGCGGTGCAGTTCCGCTTGTCACCACCGATGCAGTCTTCACAGATTTTACCGTTGCAGAGGCACGTATAGGCGGGGCAAACCAGCTTGTAGTCGTGCAACGTCCACACCACCTTGACGCCGCGCGCATGCGCAATTTCGGCCATTACAGGCGAAAGTTGCGTATGGATGTTGTTCAGGTGCAGCACGTCGGGCTTAAATTTATCAAGCAGCGCGGTAAATTTCCTTACGGTTTCTGCATCGCCAAACGGACGCTTGAACGCCTTGAGAAAAGCGACTGGTTTCTTCGGAGAAAAGGCGACCTCGCTCGGCCAGTAGCTTTTCCATTCGCTGTTCTGGTTTTCGGGATAATCCATCGCAAAAAAAGCGACCTCGTGCCCCGAAGCCTTGAGCAGGTTTTCCAGTTCTATAGAATAAACGCAATCACCACCACGACGGTAGTAAAACTTATTTGCAAGCAGAATCCGCATCGTGAGCTCTCTACCCTTCGATTCTCAGGTTGCCCTGACGCGGGTCCTGGCCGACATCGAACGTCGGGAACTTGGAGCAGTCGATTTCCTTGCCGAACAGGCTCTTGAGTTTCGCCGTCAGCACCCACGGTGCCACGTGCGCAATGTACTTTTTCATGACCGGAGCGGCAGTACCAACCATCCAGCAGTTCTTGGGGCAGGTACGCACCTTTTCGCGCACCTTCTGGGCCTGTTCGCTGAACCAGATTTCCTCGAAATTCTTCGCGTTATGGATGTTACCCATGCTTTCCTGCCAGTAGCGCGGTTCAAGACCGTTGCAGGGGTAGACTTCGCCCCACGGATCCGTAAAGAAGTTCACGGAACCTGCTTCACAAGGCAGCATTCGCTTGCCTCCCTGGATGTACTTGATGAGACCCAGGTTGAAGAAGGCGCGGAACCAGGACTTCGGATGGTTTTCCTTGAGGAGGCGGTTCACCAGCTTGCCGATATTGTCGCAGAGTTCTTCCTTGTTACTGATCTGGTTGTCTTCCTTATGGAAGTAGTAACTGTTATGGAAGGCAGCCGTCGCAAATTCGAAATTCATCGAAAGCGCGAGTTCATAAAGCGGAATCAAGTCGTTACTGTTCCAGTTGCTGAGCGTCTGACCGAAGCCGATATCCTTCACGCCCATTTCATGCAGGGTCTTGAGCGTCTTCATGCCGCGTTCAAAGCCATCGTCCCGGCCTCGCAAGAAATTGTTGGTGCCTTCAAGGCCTTCGATGGAGACGCGGATACCAATGTTCGGGAAACGTTCGGCCAGTTTGATAACACGGTCTACCCACCAGCCGCTCGTACTGATCACGATGCGCGGGGCCTTGGTATAGAGCACTTCAACGATATCTTCCAAATCCTGGCGAATGAACGGTTCACCGCCGGTCACGTTGGCAAATTTAAGCTGCGGAAGGATTTCCAAATCCTTTGCCTGGACTTCCTCACTCTTCTTGGTCGGATTCTTCCAGATGTTGCACATCTTGCAGCGCATCTGGCAACGATATGTCGTAATCACCGACACGTCCGTCGGCATCTGAATCTTAGAATTACAATGACTACAATTCGAGCAAGACATAAAACCTCAGCAAGCCTCCTTTTCTACCCAAGAACAACTTCTACAATTATAGCAATTTAAGTCTGCCCGCCGACACCACTGCCTTGCTTTTCGCCAGCTTTCAGCAGGACTTTCAGGGGGACCGGTAAACAAAAAATAGAGACACCCGCGACAAATGCGTCCCCCCGTTCATCGGAACCGATACTTCCGGGCGAACGCACAGGTTTCCCGATTCGAACACCAAGCCGCCCATAAAACGACGTTCCACATTCCTAAAATCAGGCAAGTTTTTCGCTCCAGCAAACACGCCGATTTCTTTCAGCAGAAAACTTTGGACATACGCCTGATACCCGACCAGCCCCTTCAAGAAACTGTCGTAAAAGGGCATCAGCGTTCCCCCAACCTGCAAGTAGCGGTAATTTGTCCAAAGGACATCCAAACGCGCCCCTGTATCGTAATAATCACGGTCATAGCGCATTCCCGTATACAGGGCATAACTACCGACAAGCCCTTCACCTAAATTCCAGCGGTAATAAGGAGCCACGCGGATATACTGTTTTTCTGTTCCTTGCGTAAATACCGAATTTTCAACTGCAATTCCAAAACGCGCCGCATACTCCACTCCGGCAAACACATAGCGGTTATTCCGCATTCCCATCAGGTAAGAGAACGATTCGTCTGCATACAAATTTATAGAACTTAGCAACAATGCGATCAAGATAAACTTTCTCATAAGACCCCCTGTATTTGGCGAGACAAAATTTCATAGCCTTCGTCATTCGGATGTAGTCCATCCTTAAACAAGTCCTCGCGTATCTGAAGGCCTTTGTCCAAGAATAAATCAAAGACATCTACAAATTCCCAATCGGGGATATCTTTCAACGAACGACGGAGAACTCCGTTTTGCGCCCGAATATTTTCGTTTACCAGCGAATCCTGTTTTCCCCATTCATTCCGAGGTAAAATCGACATGATCAGCATCGGCTTTCCGCCAATCCTTTTTGCACTCTTGATAAACCTGTCCTTGTAATCTTCACGCAAACGCTCAATACCATCGGCAGTCGATTTCCAATAGCCAATGTCGTTGGTGCCTATCAAGAGAATTGTCGTACGCCCTTTGCAATCGGATACATCCCAGGAATCCATCTGTTTCAGTCCCGCACCGCTAACCGCATGCTTATGAATAATGTAGTTCGGGAAATAGTACTCAAGATCCCACAGATAGGTAATGGAATCCCCCACAAAACACAGTTCGTCTTCACCTTCTTCGAAGGCGCAGCTACCAAACGCGATTACAAAAAGAAATGGCAGCAGGAGCCGTTTCATCTCTAGAGAATACCGTTATCGGTGAATACCGCGAAAGATCGTTTTCTTGACGGCAAAGGAAAATACAATGGCCCCCGCCAAAGTCAGAGTCAAGCAAACCAGGAATCGGACAATTCCCGAAGAAAAGGCATCCAGAATATGCGTTTTCTCGACGGCCCTGAAAAACATCATGTGACACAGATACACTTCCATCGAGACGCCACTCAAAAAGGCGACATACTTGTTTTTCATCAGGGTCCACTGGGCCGGACGAACGCTATCCGCAATGGCAAAAACCAGCCACGATGCAAACACGAGCATCTTAAACACAAAAAGATCCTTTCCCAGAATAAAAAACAGGGCAGTAGTCAAAACCGCAATCGCAAGGGCCCACAAAACAGGAATCTTCTTGATCTTGTCAATATAAAGATAAATGATGCCGCCGCTAACGAACATGGGCATGCAGAACAGGATGCTCCACTTGCTCACGGAACGCACGACTAATTCTGGCCTAGAGAAATACGACGACGCAAAATACATCATCGCAATCGACAAGGCAAGAACAAACCACGCCCTTTTCTTGTTATCCATCAGGAATACAAAAAAGGGAAAGATTGCATAGAAAACAAAAATCAGCCCGAGGAACCACCCTACCCCAATCACATGGATGTCCGGATTCGGCAAGAAGCCAAAAAAGAGCGTCAAATCCGCAAAGGCCTCGATAAGAGATTCCCTTGAAAAGCCCAAGGCAACATCAATCAGGACCATCAAAGCAAAAAAAGGCCATATACGAAGGTAACGCCTCTTGTAGAAAGTATTTAAATCAACTTGACGGTCTTTGAATTTCTGATAATAGGCGCAGCACATCGAAAACGCGCTAAGCATCATGAACAGAAAAACATATTCCGACCCGAACGGAAGAAATTTCTGAAACAAGAAATTTTCCGGCAAGTTCAAATCGGCATTCGAAAGAACATGACAAATTACGATACCGATTACCGCAAAAGCCCTTAAGCAATCAAGCGATTCAAACCGATTCATTACCAGACGCAGGCCTATTTTTTCTTGACGAGACTCTTATACAGATCCATCGTCTGGTCTGCAATCTTGTCCCAATCGTAATGGTATTCGACGATATGTCTGAAATCCCTTTGCACGGGGTTTTCCATAAACAGGGTCATCTTGTCGGCAAGTTCGTCGACATCGCCCAATTCATAGAAGCACTCTTCAGGAAGCGGGACTTCCATATTCGCAGGGATATCACTCGCCACAACGTTCCTGTTGTAGCCGAGAGCCTCGAGCAACGCAATCGGAAGACCTTCATGGTAACTCGGAATCACAAACAGAGACGCATTTTCAAAAAGGACCTGCAGTTCTTCGCCGTGAATAAAGCCCGGAAGAATCGCACCGACTTCCTCGGCGTCACGCTTCATCCTAGTCGCATACTCCGACTGAAAATCCGCCGATCCGGCAATCACAAGTTGCACATCGACAAGGCTCGCCTTCTTGTAAGCAGCAATCAGGTCATGGAAGCCCTTTTCCTTGACGAATCTTCCAAGCGCGAAAATATAGCGTTTGCCTTCGAGCCCATACTTGCTGAGCCATTTTTTCGTTGTTTCTTCGGGAAGGGCAGACAACAGGGTCACACCGTTATTGATGCGGACCGTCTTGTTGCAATGGTATTTTTTCTGCAGCCAGTCTTCCAGCAAATCCGAAATCACGATAACGCGATTCGAGAACTTGGTTCCCACGTATTCGCTCAAGCGAAGGATTGCCTTGGCGAGCTTGCCCCACTTGGCACGATTGTAGTCCTGACCATGATGGGTATAGACCACCTTGAGGCCTGCGAGCCTGAACAACGGGGCAATAAAGGAGGGACCGATGGCGTGCAGATGAACGACATCGGGTTTCCAGGCCAACACCTTGAGGAAGCACCTGAAGGTATGGACGAACGTCTCCACTCCCGAAATCTTGGGAGCATAGACAGGAACGACCTCGACGCCCTTATAGAAATAAGGTTTTTTCTGGGGCGTATAGGCCTTTCGCGCAAAAATTACGACAGAAGCACCGCGTTCCACCAGGCGTGGATACAATTCCTGACAATGGGTTTCAATTCCGCCCATGATGTCAGGAATTCCGCGAGTGCCAACAACAGCGACTTTCAACTTAAACTACTCCGCCTTGCCCTTACCGATACTGGATACTTCAAATCCAATCTTACGGAGGGCGTCGGCATCCAAAATGTTGCGGCCATCGAATACGAAAGCGGGCTTGGCCATGCCCTTATAGATGCGCTTCCAGTCGAGTTCGGCAAAGCATTTCCATTCCGTGCAAACCACCACGGCATGAGCGCCTTCGGCGGCCTTGTACGGGTCTTCTTCGAACTGCACCTGGTCAATCACGTCCTTCAGGTCGCGCTTGGCATCGGGAATCGCCTTCGGGTCGGTCACGACCGGCTGTGCATGTTCGGCGAGCAAATCGCGAACAACCAAGTTAGCGGGGCTTTCACGGGTATCGCCGGTATTCGCCTTGAAAGCAAAGCCGAAAACGGCAATTTTCTTGCTCGCGATGGTATTGAACATCGTCTCGAGCATGCGGTCCACCACGCGGTGGGTCTGCCATTCGTTGATTTTCACGACGCTTTCCCAATAGGCGGCCACTTCGGGGAGTCCATAGTAGCCGCACAGGTACACGAGGTTCAAAATATCTTTCTTGAAGCAGGAACCGCCAAAGCCGATGGAGGCCTTGAGGAACTTCGGGCCGATACGACGGTCCTTACCCATCACGTAGGCGACTTCATCCACGTCGGCGCCGGTCTTTTCGCAGAGAGCACTGATGGAGTTGATGGAGCTGATGCGCTGAGCCAAGAAGGCGTTAGCGGTAAGCTTCGTGAGTTCGGAACTCCAGAGGTTCGTCGTAAGGATTCGGTCACGCGGCACCCAATGAGCATACACGTCCACCAGTTTCTGGCAGGCAGCGAGGCCAGATTCCGTCTGGTGGCTACCGATAAGAACGCGATCCGGTTCGAAAAGGTCGTTAATGGCGGTACCTTCCGCCAAGAATTCCGGGTTGCTAAGCACTTCGAAGTGAAGGCCCTTGTCGTTGGAGTTCAGGATTCGTTCCATGGCGGCGGCGGTACGCACCGGGAGCGTGGACTTTTCCACGATAATCTTGCCTTCGTCGGCGATTTCCAAGATGTTGCGCGCGGTCTTTTCCCAGTACTGGAGGTCAGAAGCCTTTCCGGCTCCATGGCCGAACGTCTTGGTCGGGGTGTTCACAGAAACAAAGATAATGTCCGCTTCTTTAATGGCAGCCGGGATATCGGTGCTAAAGAAGAGGTTACGGCCACGGGCACGCTTCACCACGTCATCGAGGCCAGGTTCAAAAATCGGAAGATTGTCGCTGTTCCAGGCATCAATACGGGCCTGGTTGATATCGACTACGGTCACCTTGACATCAGGACACTTGTCGGCAATAACAGTCATAGTGGGGCCACCGACATAGCCCGCGCCAATGCAAAGAATCTTGGTATTGTAACTCATAGTACCCCAAATTTAGAAAAACCGCATTTCCCGCACCCTTTATTTTAGCTAAAAAAACGGGAAAGCGGCATTCTTTAGGATTTACATCACATTTTTCTGTTCCCTTGGCGTTCGCAATGGGCGCCACCGTCATAAGCTACTTAAAATTAGCTGTCAACGAACCGACATTCTCCGGCAAGACCGTCCGGGTCGCATCCATCACGCCGTCGCTCCAGCCCGCCCAAATTCCCCCGGCCGAGGCGACCGCCGTTACCGTCACAGGAAAGCCTTTGAAAAAGTTTACCTTGATGGGAGACGAATCGACCTTCAATCCGTGTACATGAATCGCACCGAGGCCATTTACAGACAAACTTACTGGCACCGGTTCGTCCAGAGCAAAATATTCACGCAACTCGTCATATACGACACCGGGGCGCGCCTTCGCGAAATCCTTGATCAAATTCAGCTGTGACGCCATCCGCGTCGCACTCAAGCCCCAGCGTTTCTGGTCGCGGGGAATTTCCGACTCGATTTCCGCCATCATCTTGTCGATGCGGGCCAGCACGCGGGAACTTTCAAAATTCATCTGCAGGAGCACCGCCATGCGATTGACAAATGCGGCCCTGAAGCCTTCATTTTCCAACAGGCGGCGAAGCAACAGAGTATACTCGGGGCCATTCGGCCACGAAGGGCCATCTTCAGCCGTTGCAAATTCAAATACGTTGTTCGTAAATTCGCTATAGTCATTTCCCATTCCGAAATCCATATCATACAGAAACCATTTCCACTTGGTCTTCGGATTCGTGCCGCGCCATTTCTTGAGGTTGTTTCCCGGCCAGTCGCGATTGTTCGCGTAGATTTCGGTTTGCATGTAGTTGATGAAATTATCGACATCGATTTGCGACTCAACATAGGCGTAATTTTCCGCACTTTCAAGCGAACGCGATTCTATCCAGTCCATCAACGCCACGTAATCGACAGCGGAGCCCGCCGAGACGGAATTGTCCGCCTTGAGCAAGTCAATTTCGTCGGGGTCCAGGCCGTAATGCGTCTCGAAATAGTATTCCGTAGAACGTTCACGGATACTGTGAATGCCGTAGTATTCGCCATTGTAATACACCACCGCAAAACGTCCCCGCTGGTAATCGACTTCGAGTCCTTCGCTAATGGAACTCGCGAGACGGTCACGAATATAGTCGTTGCCGAAATTGCTGCCGTTATTACGCAGCAGGAACACCTTGAACTTGTTCAGCTCCGGGAAATCCGGGAACAACGCGTATTTGAGGCGACTGTCGCCGTACTTTTCGCGGAACGTGATGGAGACAGACTTCTTGTCATTCTGGCGGCTGTAATTGCCGAAAATCTTGAGGCCGGCATTCTTGGAAAATGCAGGCGAACTCGCGCCCGGCTCCACCAGTTCCACCGTCACGGGGATTTCCTTGTCGAGCCAGTAGTTCGCTCCGTAATGCGGTTCCTTGCTCTGCGCATTAGGCCCCTCCATATAGATTCCCGAATCGGGATCGAACATGGAATTCGGATCTGCAGTCACGAATACGACCGGCAAGGCGGGGGCCTCCCCGATAATGTAGGTGCGGACCAGTTCTTCGCCAGGGAGCGCCCCCTTCGCAAACGAGGCGCAACGAACCGTCGCCGAAGACTTTATCTGTACTAGCGCCGTTTCCGTCGGGCCTTCCGTAGGAGAAGCACCCCCTACGACACAGCGCACCGAATTGTTCCGCGGAATCTGCACCTCGAACGGCTCCGCATAGAATCCCGACGGCGGGAAATCCGCCAACGTGTCGACCGACGGGGATCGCGACGGCGCCACCACCGATGCAGTAAGACCGTACGGGGAAGCATCCCCGTATCCAAAGCCACTCGAACCGTCCGCCAAGACACCAAAGCCCCACGTTTTTCCCACGGGCGTTTCAGGGTACGCCACGGAATCCACGATCGCCGTATCGGCATTCACCAGGTACAGCGAGCCGCCCTTCTGCGAGAGCTTGAAACCGGCGTGCGGCTCATGCCCGCGATTACGGGCGATGTAGCTAAACACCTTGAGCGCCACCTCCCGCGAATCGCTTGCCTCGGGGCTAATACGCGTGCCGTAAATATTCTTGAGGTCGGGGAAAGTCGTCCCCGTCGGGAGCGGCAACCGATAAACCGTCGAGGAATCCCCCGTGCCTTCCAGAATCAGCTCGTAACCTTTCCAATCATCCATATCGGGTTGCGCCAGGCGAAAAGAAACCTTGCGGTCCTTGGTGATGTAGGCGTGAACCAGCAACTCATTCGCCGCCGAAATATCCTGCACATCCGAAGGATCAGCATTTCCCGTCCCTACGAAAAAAGAAATGGACGACCAGCCGAGTTCTTCGTTTTCACCAAGCCGCATCACACTACCGAAACGTTGTACACCGTCTTCCTTGAAACAGTTCTTCGTCTTACCTGGCAACGGGTCCGCATAACTGAATCCCGGCGGATCGTTCTGCGCATCGGTCCAGGTCCAGCAACCACTTCCAACCATGTCAAGCGTATCATGCGGCAGCACATAATCGGGATAGTTCTTCCCCGACATAAAAACGAGCAGGAACGAATTCGGGGCGACCTTCGCCTTCCCGAACTTCCACTTGAACGGCTCCGACTGCGTATCTGTTAGGAACATTCCCGACAAGTCGGCCGTATCAGAAGAAGTATTGAAAATTTCAACCCAGCCCGCATCGTCACCCTCATGGTCTTCGTACCCAATGTTAATCGGATCGACCTCGGTAAACATGACGGGGCCACCCACAAACGGAAGCACAGGTGCCGCAAGGGAATCATGCGAAGAACTGCTTGCGGGAACATCCGTCTCGGCATCCCTAGACGAACTGGACGAATCGTCCGAGCACGCCAATAGGAATGCAGACAAGCAGACTGCAACAACCACCTCTAGGACCGCGACAGGCGATGTTCGCGAACCACTCATTTGAAAAAAATCCCTATACATCAGGAGTAATATATATTATTAATTCGAATTTCGGAATTATTTCATTTGACGATTATCTTTTTCTTTCTTGTTATTGACGCAACAGAATAATAAATCACCGCCAAAAATTAAATTAAGACTAGAAATCCATTTGCAATCGTAGGTCATTACAAATGTATTCGCATCTTTGTCACGAACGGAGCCTTTTTATAAGAAAAATCTGTTTTAATCACACTTTTTCTTGCGTCTCGGCCTGCGGACAATAAACAGGCATGCGCCAATCAGCACGAGAGTCACCGAAATCGCCTTCCCCACGGGGAACGCCTCGGAAAAGACGAGCGCCCCCGCAAGGGTCGGAACCGCCGCGCCCACCGCCGCGCTGAACGGGATGATGAACAAGGCTCGCCCACGGGAGAAAGACACCTGCGAATAAAGGAACGCAATGCCGTAAGTCGCAATGTAGCCGAGCGTCCTAAAATCCAGCAACAGGTTCGCTACAGAAGACAGCTCGATATGTTCCAGGTCAAAGTCCATAGAGAGGCTCTTGTAGAACGCCGCCGAAAGGCCGAAGCCAACGCCCATGATCAGCGAATCTACCATTTCGCGGTCCTTCACCCAAAGGTGCGCCACAAGCGTCACGGCACTGAGTCCGCCCGCATACGCCCAGAGCATCGGGATATTCTGAACCGCGGTCGATTCTCCCAGATTTTCCACCGAATACAGGAGGCCCGCCACCACAAAGCAAATGGCAATGACAATTCGCTTTGTCAGGACCTCCTTCAAGATGCAAAAACCCATCAGGGCCGTAAGCACCGGGTTCAGCACCATCATCGGCTGCACCTGCGAAAGGTCGTACTGCGCCATGGCAATGTAATAACCGAGCGTGGCAAGCCCCGAGCAGCCAATGCCCAGCCACCAGAATTTATTCGTAATCACGCCTTTGAAAAATTCCCAAGGCTGCGAAGTTCCGCCCGTACGCTTGCCGACCGTGGACACCCCCGACTTTTCGAGGATGTTCCCGCAAGCAAAAAGAAATGCCGGACCGATTGTAAGGAGAAGAAAGAGCATAGTAGTTGGTAGAACTTAGTTGGTAGAGCTTAGAGATTTAGCAGTTCTTTTTCCTAGTCGAGAAAGCATTCTTATGATTTCATTCAACAACGGCATAGATTCTTTTAAATCTTCATCATTTAAATAACCTAGATTTTTGCAAATTAACAATTGTGTTTCTAATTCTGAGGCGGATCCACTTGCTATTCGTAAGAAATAGGACATTTCATTAGGAGACTGACGACCACAACCTTCTGCAATATTTGAGGGAATTGATACTACAGCCCTTCTCATTTGATCAGACAAAGCAAACAATTCTTCCTTTGGTAATTTTTTCACGTTTCTATAAATACCTGTCGTCAATTGCATCGCCTTTTGCCAAACAATTAATTTCTTGTAATTTGATTCCATACGCATATAGAAGAAGGAATGTTCTAAGTTCTAAGTTCTAAGTTCTAAGCTCTAAGCTACAGTCCTTCGTAGATTTCCTGGTATATCCAATAATTTCCCATGACGCGTTTCACGTAGTCGCGGGTTTCCCAGTAGCTGATTTCTTCGGCGCGGACATCCCAGTGTTTGCCCTCACCGGCGGCCTGCCAGCGTTTGGTGGGCTTGGGGCCAGCGTTGTAGTTGCCGAGGACGTACATATAGTCGTCGTTGTATTCGGCCTTCAAGTCCACCAAGTAACGAATTCCCAGGCGAATGTTCATGTAGGCATTAAAGAGCTGGCGCGGTTCGAAGTTTTCGAGGCCTTCCTTGCCGGCGAGCATCTTGCCGGTCGCGGGCATAATCTGCAGTAGCCCGCAAGCACCTGCCGGCGACATGATTTCGAAGTTGAAAATCGATTCCTGGCGCATCACGCTGTACACGAAGAACGGGTCGATGCGTTCGCCCGAATGGAACTTGACCTGTTCCTTGTACGGAATCGGGTACAGGTAATGCAGCACGTCGATGGGCGGCGCCATCAGGCGGCGTCGATCGATGTTGTTCTGGAACTGGCGAGCGAGGCGGTAACCCGCTGCAGTCTCGCCCATTTCATAGAAAAGCTTGCCGTACTCGTACAAGAAATCCAGGCGTTTCGCATTTTTCTTGCGGGCCTCGTCGTAAAGCGCAAAGGCCTGTTCGCTAAAGCCGTACTGGAACAGGGTACGGATTCTGTTGTAACGTTCCGCATTGTAGCTCGTGTCGGGTTTTCCGACCTTCTGCGAGGCACGCACCCAAGCAAGAGTCTGTTCAGGCGCCATCAGCACGCCGTGCGCATACGGGACATCCTTCTCGGCCATCAATCCGTATTCCACCAACTTCAGGCGGCTGCGGTGCGCATAGTAGGCCAGCGGAAAATCGCGGATACAGTCGAGGAAGGCTTCGCGGGCAAGGGAATCCTTGCCGAGCTTCATATAGGCATCGCCCAGGAACATACGGGCGCCGCTTCCGCTCCACAGGAACGGTTCCTTGCTCGCATCGATAAAGGCCGCCACGGCTTCGTTCCACTTTTCCTGCTTAAAGTACACAAAACCGATACGGAACTTCGCCCATTGTCTCTTTATGTTGTTCTTAAAGCGCTTATGGGAAAGCGTCTTGTAACAGACGATCGCGCTATCGTAATTTTCCTTCTGTTCGTATTCAAAACCCTTCACCCAGAGGTTGTTCGCATTTTCCTTGCTGAACTGGCTCGCATCCTGCAACGCGGCATCCATCGCTCGGATTTCCTTTTCGTAGCGTCCGGCATTATTCCTGTAAAGGCGCAAGATGGACTGCATCCACAGCGGCCGCGCTTCCACGGAATCCAGCAGGAACCTGAACTGCTTGATCGATTCCTCTTCGCGTTTCAAGGTACGCAGTGTCACGGCGCGTTTTTCCCACAAGTTGATACGGGTCGCCATATCCAGGGAACTGGGCGGCAGATTTTTCTGCAACGAATCTTCAGGAGGCGGGAGGGCCGCTTCCGGCGAAAGCGTAATCAGCAGGGAATCCAGAATCCGAATCGAATCCAACAGCGTCAGGCATTCGTTTGCATTATCCTTCGCACATGCCATCTTGGCATACGCCACCTTTTCTTCCAGAGTCTCGGGGGCGCCGCGCACCTTGCGGAGCCTGCGAATCGCCATGAACGCAGAATCCTTATACACCGAGGAACTCGTCAAGAGCTTCAGGTAAACGCGCTTGGCATCCTTCAGTTGCTTGAACTGTTCCAGGTACTGCGCGTAACGGTAACGGAGAGCCGCCGCATCGTCGGATTTCGGGTACTTTTCCACGAACGCCTTCAGCGAGTCTGCATGGGCATGGTCACTCAAGGTCGAATCCGCCATTGCCGCCTCGATTCTCAGGCGGGAGGCCGCCCTGTCAAACGAGGCGTCCTTCTCGTAATTCTTATAGGCCGCCAAAGCGGAACGCATCATCTTGTAATCGCCCAGCTTGAACTTCGCCGTTGCCATGCGGAGAATGACCGCACCGTCCAACAGCGTATCGCGACCTCGCAATACATCGTATGCCGCATAGGAACTGTCCCACTGTTCCTTGTAAAAGAACTGGGCCGCACGGGCGAAGTCGCGCACGTTCTTCGGCTGCGACTCATCCTCGCTTATCGCTTTCAGGCGCTGCTGACGCACCACCATGTCCTGGAAATGCGCCGGTGCAATCTGCTCCAGTTCCGCATACGGATCGACGGGCGCCAGGGGCATCGTCGCAATCAGGCTATCCGTCGTCTGCGACGGGAGCGGTCCCTGCGGCGCTACGGCATTTTCCTTAGGAGCCGCAGGGGCAACAGGCGCGACCTTCGACGAATCCGCCAGGGCGAGCACACTTAAAAAAACAACCAAACAAAAAATCCTACACATATTTTCTCCTAAAGTCTTTTCCGGCGACACGCGACTCCGACAGCCACGATATACGAACGGAGTTCCGATTCAATCGAAATGTTTATCAAAGGAAGCAGGCACGGCAGCATCATTTTTTGCTACTGTCCACCTGGCCCACAAAGCTCGATATTCCCAGGTCGCGAATCGTCTGGGCATACTTGCCGTGCATATAGCTGTTCACGCTTTCGGCGTCATCCATCTGCAAAACCGTAAGGGCCGAATCGCGCACATCCTCGAAGTTGATGGAACGGATAATCTTCTTGGTCGACATCACGCTCCAGGGCGTCATCGAAAGTTCATCGACTCCGAGTCCCACCAAGAGCAGCACGCTCATCGGGTCCGCACTCATTTCGCCGCAAACCGCCACGGGAATTCCCTCGCGGTGTGCCGCCTGGACCGTCTGGTAAATCATGCTGAGCACTGCCGGATGGTGCGGCTGGAACATGTCCGTAATCAATTCGTTCGTCCGGTCCACGGCCAAGGTAAACTGAACCAGGTCGTTCGTTCCGATGCTGAAGAAATCCACCTCTTTCGCTAGTTTGTCCACAATCATCACCGCGGCAGGGACTTCGATCATCACGCCCATCTTCACCTTGGCGACCTTGTGGCCTTCGGCTTCGAGTTCCTTGCGGCTTTTCTCGATGCAGGCGCGGGCACGGCGGAGTTCCGTCATCCCCGAAATCATCGGCAACAACAAGCGCAGGTTACCCTTGGTATTCGCAAGCAGCAACGCCTTCAGCTGGGTGCAGAAAATATCTTCGCGGTCGAGACACACGCGAATCGAGCGCCACCCCATAAACGGGTTCGACTCGTTCACCGCCGTAATGCCATTCACCAACTTGTCGCCACCGGCATCCAATGTACGGATCGTCACGGGGCACGGGTACATCGTCTCGAGGATATAGCGGTAGGCATCGCGCTGTTCGTCCTGAGTCGGCGCATCCTTGCGCAGGAACAAAAATTCAGAACGGTAAAGGCCGATACCCGTCGCACCGAAATCCGTCACCTTTTCTGATTCAGACGGAAGTTCGATATTGGCGTGCAAGGTGATATACTTGCCATCGCGCGTCATCGGTTCCAGCTGGCGCATCGTGAACAGTTCACGACGCTGCCGTTCAAAGACTTCCTGACGGGCGTGGAAATCATTGACGTCATCCTGGTTCGGATTGATGACGACCTGTCCGCTCGAACCGTCGACAATGACCGTATCGCCGGATTTCACCAGGGCGGCAAAATTACGGAGACCCGACACCAGGGGTATCTGGAGCGAACGCGCGAGAATCGCCACATGGCTTGTACGGCCACCGGTATCCATCGCAAGCGCCGCCACCTGGCCGGGCTTGATCGACATCAAAAGGCTCGGCAGCAACTCATGGCCCACAAGGATAATGCCGTCTTCGCGAGCTTCATCCTCCAACACAGGTCCGGAGTCTTCCATCGCCGCCATCAAGCGGTTGTACACGTCCCTCAGGTCCGCCGCCTTGTCGCGCATCGCCGGGGAATCGACCTTTTCGAACTGGTCGATATAGGAACCCAGCACCACGTGAACCGCCCAACGAGCGTTCTTGTGTTCCTTGCGGACCTTATCAAGGATTCCGTTAATCAACACGGGATCCTGCAAAATCATCAAGTGAGTCGCGAAGATGAGGCTATCCTTCATCCCGGTGCGACTTTCGGAAATTTCCTTGATCTGCGAAACTTCCTTGACCGTCTTGTGGATCGCCTTCAAGAAAAGCTGTTCCTCGTCGGCAAGACGGCTTTCCGGCAATGTTTCTTCCACCACCGAGATATTCCGGTTGATTACCGGAAAAACGCGTCCCATGGCAAAGCCCGGAGACGCAGGCACGCCCGTCATCACGATACGGGCGGGAGCCTTCTTGCTAGCAGGGTTCTTCGTTGAAGTGGTCATTGAACAGACTTTCCAGCTGAGAAGCCACGCTTTCTTCATCTTCGCCGTCTATCTCGAACTTGACTTCGGAGCCAGCGGGAATGGCGAGCATCATCACATTCAAGATGCTCTTTGCATTTGCCTTGGAGCCTTCGAACACAATCGAGATGTCGCTTTTCGCCTGACCGGTAATATCGACGATCATTCCGGCCGGCCTAGCGTGAATTCCCAACTTGTTTGTCACCACCAGTGTTTTCTCTATCATTTTTTCCTCAGAACAAATCCACATTGATATCGAGACCGTCGTGCAGGATAACGCGTACCAAACTATCCGCCGAGTGCACCGTCTTCACCAAATCGTCATGCAAGGTCCTGTCGTTCAGCAAGATGCCGACCGTATTGTCCTTGGATTCAATCTTCGTCTGAACCTTGACGATCAGTTCATCCAAATGGTTCGTCACGCCTTCGAGTTCGCCGATCAGCTTGTCGGCATCGCTCATCACCTTGTCGGTATTGGCAAACATATTGTCGATGGGCGGTTTCACCCCGTCTAAAAGGGCGTCGACCTTCGCCACCACCTGGTTCAGCCCCAGCAGGCTCTTCTTGAGCTGCGGATCCGTCGTATTCAGCATGGTAATGGCACGGTCTTCCAGGGTTTCCGCCTTCACGAGCAGGGTCTTGAACCTTTCCTGGAATTCAGGATTCACAATCGTCTGGTTAAGCGCAAGTTTCACCGATTCCAAAAGCACCTTGGTACTGTCGCAAAGTTCGCCCGCAAGGCCAATCGCCTCGGCAATACCCGCATCGAACTGGCCCGTAATGGTATCGCCCGGTGCAAAGTACTCCATCTGGTCGCCCAGGATAATGCCAATCTGGCGTTCACCCATGATGCCGATGTTCTGCACGCGGATTTCAGAATCCTTCGGAATTTTCACGTCGGTACGCAGGCGGATGGTCACCACCACGCGGTGTCCCGAAAGTTCGATGGCCTCGACCTTTCCGAGTTTCACGCCGTTCACCTTGACGGGGTCATCCAAAACGAGAGTACTCACCTGGGTAAAACGGAGATGGAAGGTATTGTACGTTTCCCGTGGATCCTTCTCGTTCAAAAAGAAAATTCCGAAAACAAGAATGATAAGGGCCAGTATGACCACTAGGCCGACTGAAAAATAAAGAGCCGTATACTTTTTCATTTGTGAAGCAATCTAGCATTTTTGTATACAGCGCAGAAAAAAAGCCCTCTAAAAAGGGGGCTTTGAGGCTGAAATCGCATTTTTACGAACGGGACAGACGGATTATTCTTCCACCCGCGTAATGGGGCTGTTGTTCTCGATGCCGTTCACATGGCGATCGAGCCAATCCCACAGCAAGGCGTCGCGCTCGTCCTTCTTGAGCAGGAATTTCTCGCGGCCTTCCTTCTGCATGAACACATCGAGGTAGGTCATCAGCACGCCACCGGCCACCGACACGTTCATCGATTCGGTAATGCCGTACTGCGGAAGCTTGAACTCGTAATCGGCATGGGCGAGCGTATCGGGATGGTTCCCGTGGAATTCGCTTCCCAGGTAAAAGGCCATAGGCTGGCTCAAGTCCAAGTCCAGAACGGAGTTGGTCGTATTGGTGCTTGCCACGGCAATCTTGTAGCCCTTCGCACGCAGCTTTTCCATGCAGAGCATACGCTTCTTGTAAAGGTACAGGCTCATCCACTTGTAGGACCCCTTCAGAATGGACTTGTTCACGCTGTAGGCATTGTCCTCTTCGATAATGTGGACATCCTGAAGGCCAAAAACTTCGGCGGTTCGAATCACGGCAGAAATGTTGTGCGGATCGAACAGGTCTTCCAGCACCATGCAAAAATGCCTTGTGCGACGATCCACCACAGATGTCAAAAGTTCGCGGCGGCGTTCCGTTACGCGCGCCAACAGGGATTCCATCGATTCTCTTTCTTCGCTCATTTCTTGTCCTTGATTATTTGATTGTCGTCTACCATGATGGGCACAGCCTGCATATCCTGCTTGCGCTTTTCCTTGCGGGCCTTCTGCAAACGTTCAAAGTCGCCCAGTTCCCAATGGGCGCCGTTGACCACCTCTTCAAAATCCAGCACGTACTGTACATTCTCGGAAGATTTCAGGGCTGCACTCTTCAGCATGGGTTCCTTGTTGCCGCTAAAGTACATCTTGGAAGCCTTCTTGATATCATCGACAATATGGTCGATTTTGCTGTTCACGACACTCCGGAACACCTTCATCTGCATAATGGAATTCAGCACCGAATTCGCCGGAAACACGATAGCAGTTAATTTGTACTTAATCTTGTTTCCCGGAAGGGGATCCATGTCCAGATACGCGATTGCCGTTCCGTGCAACTGCCACTTGAGCACATGCGCATGGCCGTAACCAAAGAACAGGTTGCGCATCCCGAGCCGTTTTCCGGCGCTATCCTGCAGGGCCCAGTAGAATTCCCCGGAAAGGCTGCGACCGTTGCTTCCGTTAAAGAAACGCCTGTTCGGATGCGTATACTCAAGCGTGTAATTTTCATCCAGGTAGGCGTTGATCAGTTGCGCCGTAAAGGGCATATTGTCAAACAGGTACCTGAAGACATCCTCGTTGAGCGGAAGCGTTCCCTCGTTTACATAGACCGCACGGTAGCGCCGTCCGAGCCTCGCAAAGACTTCCGCCGCCATCGGGACCTTGGGATTAGGCAAGTAGCCGCGTTTTTCCACTTCCTTGTAAACGCCGCAGAATTCTTTGTCGTACTTGTGGTGCGGCCAGGGTTTCTTGTCTTCCTCGAAACAGCCTTCGTAGTCAATGTCCATGCAGATCTTGAGCCCCGAGCAGAGCGAACGCAAGTCGTCGTCGTTGCCCAGTTTTTTCCGGAGGTTGTCATGGACCCACATCTTGGCAAGCGAATCCGCCGGCACCGTCCGCGCAGCATTGTCCGCAGCTAGCGACACCACAACGCCCATAAGCATCGCAACAGAGGCTAGCATCACCTGTCGAACAAAGCGAAACATCAATCCCTGAACTCCAGGCTATCAAGCGGCACTACCGTAAACGGCTTCACGGCATCCAGTTTCGCCACGGGCGCCACAATCGAGACCGTCATCTTGTCCATGTCAAAGTATTTCTTGGTCATCGCCTTCACCTGGTCCGCCGTCACGGCATTGATTTCCTTGACATAGTCCAGATAATGGTCGAAGGTTTTCCCGACAAGTTCGCCTCTCGCAAAAATCGTCGCGGTCGCTTCGGGGCTATCGAACAGGCTAGGGAGACTTTCGATCAGCGACTTTTTCGCCTGCGAAAGTTCTTCTTCGGTGGGGCCTTTTTCGGCAAATTCCTGCACTACCTCGCGAATCAGCTTCAGAGCGAAATCCACCGATTCCACCTTGGTCTGCAAGGCAATCGTCACCATAGCCGTATCGCGGTAGTCGTTACCGACCGAACTGTACACGCTATAGGCAAGGCCTTCGTCGCTGCGGACACGGTTCATCAGGCGGCTTGTAAAACTTCCGCCACCCAAGATGAAACTCGCCACCGCCGCCGGGTAGTAATCTTCGTGCGGCCTCTTTACGAAAGGTTGGTTCATCGAGATATTCGCCTGCGTTATATCCTTGTCCACCACGTAAATGCCGGGCTTGCGCAAGAACGAAAGCGGCTGCGGTTCTGCCACCGTGGGTTTCGCCGCCTTCTTCTTTGCCGAAGAGTCCGCCGCACCGACCGCAATTTTCCAGCCTTCGAAGAATTCCTTGAGTTTCGTGACAGCGGAATCCCGGTCCACATCGCCCGAAAGCGCAAACACGATCCGGTTCGAGGAATAGACTCCCTGGGACAAGCGTTTCACGTCGGCAACGGAAACCTTCTTGTACTCCTCCGCGTTGGCATCCCACAACCTCGGATTCGGGGCATAGTTCACCTTGGAACGGAGCGCCGAAAGCACCTTCGCCGGAGTATCGTAACGGCGGTCATAAGCAGTCAGGAAATTCGCCCGCAAAATCTCAAGCTGTTCCTTGTCAAAGGCGGGGGCCGTGAGCACCTGTTTCGCCAAGGCAAGCATATTGTCAAAATCCTTCGAAAGGCAGTCAATGTCAAAAGTCGAGGTAAAGGTCCCGACCGACGAACCGATTCCCGCACTGATAAATTCCAGGGAATCATCGAGGGCACGAGCCGAAATACCGCCACCGCCGCCGCGACGCAGCATGCTTCCCACCATGGAACTTGCCGCCTCGTCCTTCAAGACCATCGGCACGCGCGGCTGTTCAAAGAAAACCGCAAAATTCACCAGGGGCAGGCTGCGGTCACTCACGATGTAACCGGCAATCCCCGGCGCAATTTCCACGCGGTAATCCTTCGGATAAGGCGCAACATACTTGTATTCCGGAAACTGGATATCCTTGTAGCTCTCAGGAACAGCGGACACTTCACCTTGCGGCAGCGAAGCCGCCGCAACCTGTTCTACAACAGGAGCAGGTACCGTATCTGCCGGCACAGCAGAAGCAACGGGTTCCGTCTGCGGCTCCGGCGCACCGGAACAGGCAACCAACGTAAGTGCGGACACAGCCGTCGAAAGAAATATTTTAAACATAAAACTCATCCTTGAATAAGATAGTAAATTACCAGGTAGAGCTTCGTAGAACATATCTAAGTTCTAAGTTCTAAACTCTAAGCTCTAAACACTAAACTCCAAATTCTATATTTTCGCGTATGCCAGGCACAATCCGTTTTGCACCGAGCCCTACGGGCTACCTCCACGAAGGGCATCTGCTTTCTGCCCTTTACGTGTGGGCGGCGGCAAAAAAATGGGACCTGAAAGTTCACTTGCGCATCGAGGACCACGACCAGGGTCGTGCCCGAAAGGAATACATCGACAGCATCTACGAAGACCTCGCCTGGCTTGGATTCAAGTACGACAGCGAAAGCATCCAGAGCACACGATTCAATTTCTACCAGCGCATCCTCGAAAAACTGGACGCTCTTGGACTTGTTTACCCCTGCACCTGCAGCCGCAAGCAGCTCCTTGCCGAAAACCCACGAAGCGAAACCGGCGAAGTCATCTATCAGGGAAAATGCAGACCCATTCAGTCAAACAGAGAAACTCCGCACAGCCTCCGCATCGTCATTCCAGACAAAGTAATTGACTGGCACGACGAGCGCCTCGGCGACTTCCACGAAAACCCCAAATTGCAATGCGGCGATTTCCCGATCCGTGACCGCGACGGTTACTGGACCTACCAATTCGCGGTCTGCATCGACGACCTCACGCAGGGTATATCGCACATCGTCCGCGGCGAAGACATCCTCAATTCCACCGCTCGCCAGATCGCTCTTTCGCAGATGATTGCAGATGCCTGTACAGGCGACGCCTCGCTCCAGGTTCCCGCCTATACGCGCCCCCTGTACCTGCACCACCCCCTTATCGTCGACGGCAGCGGCAAAAAGCTTTCCAAGCGCGAACATGCCCATAGCCTTCGCCAAGACAAGGAAGCCGGAATCACCCCGGAAGCCCTTTTCGGAAGGGTCCTTTTCAAGGCAAAGCTCCAGGAAAGCGACCTCCCCACCCCCCTGGAAGACGCACTTGGACAAATCATCCGTACTTTATAGCGACCATCTCGGTTTTCCCCGCAAAAAATAAGTATATTCAGGGTATGTCATCGCCATCCGCTATTGTTGCAAAAATAAGGCAAGAAGCGGCCCTCTTCGATACCAAGGACCGTCTCCTCAATTTCGCCACCAAGAACGACTTCCAATCCCCACTCGTCATGGAAGCCGGCGACCTTTTCTTTGAAAAATGGCTTCAGGCCAAGGGTCCCCTTCCGCTAGAATCGTTCTTCCAGGTTTCTGCCAACTTTACAGCTCAGCAAAAGATAACCGCCATTGACGCGATGACGGCGGTTCTCCGCAACAAGCTCGAAGACTTCGGCGAAACAGACCTTTACCTGGTCCTCGGATTCCTGAAGTGGGACGGCAACGCGCTCGCCCCGAGCCTGCTCATTCCCCTGGATGCCGACCCCGTCCAAAAGACGCTTACCATTTCAAAGCGTACCCCCATCGAGAACGTCATCCTCCGCGAACGACTCAAGGATTCCGTGACGCTCCCCACCACCGAGGACGCGGTCATCAACGGCAAGTTCAGCCTGCTCCTCTATTTTTCGCTTTTCGAAAAGGCGATCGCAAGCAACCGCAACTGGAAATTTACGCGCCACGGTCTCTGTCTCAGTTTCTTCAACACGGACCAGTTGCTTCTCAAGAAGCGAATGGCCCAAGGATTCCAGGACAAGACGGTCAACGCCAATCCGGCGCTCGCCTCCCTTTTCAGCGAAGACGGCTTCCAGACGCAGGAATCCCTTTTCGAGGAACAGAATTTTGACAAGGTATTCTCGCCCGCGGATCACCACTTCCTTTACACCACGGATTCGCATACCGACAAGGTCATTGTCGACGCCCTGAACGACGAGGCGAAAGCCTATGCCATACAGGCGCTCCCCGGTACCGACAAGATGAAGGTCGCCGCGAACATCGTGGCCGATTCCGTCGCCAAGGGACAAAAGGTTCTCGTGGTTCACCGTCGCGCCGTTTCCGGCCGTGCCTTCAAGGAAGCCTGGAAACCCGCTTTCCGCAGTTTTCCGCAAGCCGACCGAAGCGCCCTGGAACAGGACGTCCGCAAGATGCGCGCGGAATTCCAGGAATACTACGACACGGTCAACAATCCGATTGCGCCGGCAAATGTTCCGCTGGCAAGCCTCCTCGAAGAATTCATCGCCATCAAGCCGTCCAAGCGCAAGTATCCCGCTTCGGTCCTGCAAGGAATTTCTTCGCTGAGCTACCAGGAATACCTAGACCTCAAGAACGATCTCAACCTTCTGAACGAGCTCTATTTCGAAAAGAAAGGAATCGAAGCGCGCAGGGCATTCCAGGGAGTAAAGCTCCCCGGTCTCAACGCCGAACTGCAACAGACCTTGTCGCAGGAACTGGGCCGTGCCGCAAGCCGCGCCTCGAGCCTCGACGGACTCATCAAGATCATGGAGGCCACCGGGCTATTCCCCACGGGCATTTTCCTTTCGAGCCTCGCCGACACGCTGGAAATCATCCGCGACCACTTCAACAAGGACACTCCCGAGTTCGAAGATTGGCAACTGCGAAGCTACAACTGGACCGCCTACAGAGACACGCTCACGGCGCTTCCCGAAGCGGGCGACCAATGGGTACGCTACCGCAGACAGACCTCCGAAATTTATACGGACACAGCCGTCGACGAAAACATCCAGTCGGCGCGCGACGACTTTGCCGAAAGCCAGAAGGCCACCCTCAAGGGGCTTTCCGACCGTTACCGTTCTTCTCGGCGCAAGCTCCTCTCGGTGCTCCGCAATCCGAAGGATGTCGAATCCGACGCCAACCTACTCGACCTGATAGACACCCTGCTTGAACTGCAAGCCAACAAGCGAGCGTACAAGGAAAGCGCAGTCCTCGGCAACCATCTGCTCGGCAAGGACTGGCACTACGAACGGTCCAACTGGGTCGAACTCAACAGCAAGATCCAGTTTATCTACGAATTCCGCGACAAACACAAGAACGACCCCAAGCTCGACCTGCTCCTGCAGATTCTGGAACAATGGCACCTGTTCAAGGATATGCTCCCGCAATTCGACGAGCTGTACCGTTCGGTCCTCGAACTACAGCAGTCCATCAAGCAAATCAACAAGGCGATGGAACTGGACACTCCGCTCGAAAGCCTGAGCATCGAAAAATGGCTCGGCAGGATCAAATCGTGGAGCGAAAACTGGGACCACCTTGACATCCACGTGCAGCTGACCGCCTTGTTCAAGAAAATGGAAAGCTACCCGTGCAAGGGTTTGGTACAATTCATTTCCGACCCCGAAAATGCGGACAAGGAACTCATCAACGTCGTGTCTTCCTGCTGGAGCAGGGAACAGATTCAGAATGTCACCAAGACCTGCCCGAACCTGTTTACGCAACCGCCCAAGGAACGTTCCAAGAAAGGCAAGGCGTACCGCGAACTTCTGGACAAATTCAGCAACGCAAACTTCAGCGAATTGCACCAGGCCGTCGAAAAGAATCCCGACGCCCTGACGCACCTTTCGCTGAGCGACACCTTCCGCATTTCCGGGAAGACCTCTTTTGACATCGCTCTCATCCTGGATGCCGACAGCATCTCGATCGCCGAAGCGATCCCGACCATTCTTGCTGCAGGCAAGACCATCCTTGTCGGCGACCCGCACAATCCGGCGCTGGAGTTCCAGCCGCTTGACGCCTTCCAAGACCAGCCGTTCCCGCACTCGCCCTTCTTCCAGGAAAGCATCCTGACAGCGGCACTCCGGCAGGGCATCCCGACCCGCGAGCTCTGGTTCTCTTCGCTGTACGGCGATGCCGCACTCGTCGCATTCGCCAACAGCCATATCTACAACCACGGCATCAAGCAGTTCCCGACGCCTAGCAGCGAACCGTTCAAGGGAATCCGACTCAAGGTCGTCGAAGACAAGGTGAACGCCATTGCGCAGGCCGCCCTGCAGCACGCCGAGCGCCACCCCGAAAAGACTCTCGGGATCATCGCATTCCACCAGTCCACCTGTCGCGAAATCGAAGACGCCATTCGCGCCCAGCTCCTGACTGGCACCCCCATTGCGGCATTTTTCACGCGCCCGAACCCGGACATCAGTTTCTTCGTAAAGACGCCGGACCGCGCCGTCGACCGTTTCAGGGACGTCGTCCTCGTTTGTGGTGAACCGGAAATTGCAAGCAACAACAAGGTCGCCATCTGCTCGACCCTCGCTAAAAAGGAACTGCAAGTTTTCGTATCGGAAACAGACTCCGCAAAAGGCAACGACCAGAAGCACACCCTTTTCCGCGAATGGATCAGCCACTTGCAGAACAAGGAATACAACGCAGACGACACGGCAACATCTGCCACATCGCCGCTCCGCGAACAGGTACTCAAGGCACTCGCCAGCGAGAACATCCAGGCGAAAGAAAGCTTCTCCCGCGGAGGAATCCCCGTCGGTCCCGTCATTATCGACGCGAACAATCCGAACCGCTACCTGGCACTCATCGAGGACGACTGCACCGCGGAACGTTTCCGCGACTCGGTCGAAGACCGCGACTACATCCGTCCGCAGATTTTAAAACAGCTCGGCTGGAAGGTCATGAACCTCTGGCTCCCCTTCTGGTTCATGGCGCAGAAGGACGAAGTCGGCCACCTCGTGGCGACCATCGCCATCGAACAGAGCGTCGCCCCGCCGCCGTCCGCTTCGACCGAAGAAGACGACGAATCGGAAGTCTTTGCCAACAGCGCCCCGACAACGGTCCCGTACCAGGTGCAGCATCCGAAAATCGAGGGTACCGCCCACGACAAGCCGATTGCGGAACTCCCTGCCGCGGCACTCATCACGCAACTCAAATTCTACGTGGACTCTGAGGCTCCCATCCACCAGGACGTCCTGATACTGCGCATCCTGGAACTCCACCATGTGGACCGCATGGGGCCAATCCTCCAGAAGGCTCTCACCGAAGCCATCAACCAGGGGTTGCAGAAAAAACGCTTCATCAAGACCGGTCCGTTCTTCTACTCGCTCAAACCCAAGGAACTTGCCCCGCGCAACCGCGCCGGACGCCCCGACTTCGAAAGGAAACTCGCCTACGTCGCACCGGAAGAACGCGCCCTCATGCCGCAAAGCATGGACGAGCACGCCCTCAAAGAAGCAATGGGACTGCTAGAGTAAGTCACCCTCGCCTGCAAAGCCGCGACAAGCCTTCGCTACAAGTCACCCTCGTCTGCAAGGACGCGGCAGGCCTTCGGTATAAGTCATCCTCGACCAAGCGTCAGCGCGGGAGGGAATCCAGGCCCTTAAATTTTCAACATTCGGACTCTGGAAAAATCCTCCACCGAAAAAGATAAACGGATTCGCTGCGATTACTTCACTTTCACGACGAAAGCGGTAATGTTATAAGCAGAAAGTTCACGGGCCTTGTCCTCGGCGGCTTTCTTATTGCCCCATCCACCGCCACGAAGCTTGTAGAAGGGAGCGTCGAATACCACCTGGATAGCGTAGCCGGTACTTGCAGAAATCTGCGCACGGCGACGCTGGGCGGCATCAAAATCGGCGACCGATTCAAACTGCAGCATATAGTAGCCGTCGGACTTGGACGTCTTCGCGGCAGCCTTGCCGGGCACCGCCGAAGCTTCGTTCGCCGCGGAATCGCGCAACGAGGCGCTCAACACAGGCTTATATTCCTTGCCGCGGAACAGGGAATCCAAATCCGTAGGTTCAGCCGCAAACGACGCAACCGTCGCGGCGGCACACAGACTCATAGCAGCTAAAATCTTTCGCATGCCGCAAATATAACAAAAAGGCCCTGCCTAAGCAGGGGCCTTTTCAAATTAAGTTCCGGTTGGATTTACTTGGCAGCCTTTTTCAGGTAGTCCGTATTGGGAAGCGGAGAACGCTTCACGCCCCAGACCGAGGTGTCTTCCTTCTTGCCGTACTTGCCGGCCTTATCGAGTCTGATAAAGGTCGTGTACTTGACAATGTAGGCGCCTGTTCCGACCATGCGGCCCTTGTCAGAGCGAGTATTCCAGCCGATGAAGAAGTTGGAACCGATACCTGCATCGATACAGGTCTTACCGCCGAAGTAGTCAATCTTCTTGCCATTTTCGTCGGTTTCCGTATTCTTGCTGTCGTCGCAGAAGATCTTGCCACTCTTGCCAGCCACGTAGTTACCCAGGTTGGTGTAGATCTGCAGATCGTAAGAGAAGTAAATCTTTGCAGGATCCAGATCTTCGTCCTTGAAGCCCTTAGCCTTCATGTCGTTGATCAGGGAGTACATATCCGCTTGAGCGAACAAGCCCAGACGGCCACCTTCTGCAGCGATCACTTCGTTCTTCGACAGGTTGGTAGAATAGCCATTCACCGTTACGACCGGAACATTTTCGCCAACAGGAGAGTTACCCGTATTGGCAAAGTTGTTTTCGACAACCTTGACTTCAGGTTCACCGCTCACCAACACCCACGGAGTCGGGAGACGCTTGGTCTCGTTGTAAGACGTCGGGGAGTTCCAGTTGTATGCGGCATCGGCAGCGGCACGGAGCGTATCGGCACCCGGCACGGCGATATCGGCACTGTCGACCCAGAAGATGGTGGACATGTCACCGGAGAGGCGGACAAAGTCACCCACGTGCGGAGAAACATTGCCACGGATATACTGGTACTTGATACGGCCCTGGCCATTTGCAGAACCCACAAGGGCGTCCTGGGCACCGGTCACCGAGGCAACAGTGCTGTTCAGGATAGAGACGAAACGACTGTCTTCGGAGAGGTCTACAGCGGAATTCAGGTAGAAGTCCAGAGCGTTCTTCTTCTGGTCCGTCACGATCCTGACCGGTTCAGACATAATTACCACAAGGCTATCGAAGTCGCTGAGTTCGTCGCCCTTTCTAATGGCACGCACTTCAGCACGCAGCGGCACAGGAGCCATGCGGTCAGTCAGCTCGCCAGGGAATCCCTGCTTGATGTCCTTACCCTTGTCCTTGAATTCGGCGTAAGAAATCACCTTACCCTTACCGGAGGTCTTGACACCATTAGAAAGCTTGGTAGAATCTCCCTTGAAGTAGCTGGAGCTCAACTTGACCACGTTGGTGCAGTAGCCGTCGGCACCGGCACCAGAGCAGTCGATATCGGTATCCTTGTTCACCTTGACAAGAGCGTTACAGACAATCGCGGTATCCTTCGAGATATTGGAGAATCCTTCTGCGATCGGGTTGTGCTTCTTGGCGGAAGTGGAATCCCACACCACGCAAATCTGGGTCGGCACGGAGTCCTTATGGATGGCGCGGTGATAGTAGATGACCACAGAGTCAGCCACACCGTCGAGGTATTCCTGGTTCATGCTGAAGTACGGGGCCGGAATCTTGAATTCAACTTCGGGCGAAGCACCGTGAACGTCGAACACATCGGCAAGACGCGGAGACGGAACCGGCGGTTCGCGGAAGTAAATCGGAGAATACCCCGGGTTCGTGAACACGTAGTCATTGTAGGCCGCAACAACCATACCCGGATTATGGATCGTCGGGTCCGTATCGAAGCGGTATTCCTTGGTAGCTACGATAGAAATCGTTGCATAACCGTTCACGAATTCGGCATCGGCGAAGGTGATGTAGTCAGAAGTCCTCGGATCCCTATGAATCGTGAAGTTACAGTCTTCGCAGATATAGTAGTCGCCGTTGTCGTTCGGCTTAAGCACGGCAAGGTAAAGTTCATAGATACTACCGACCCAGCGTTCGTCGTAGGTGCCGTCAGCTTCGGGCTTGTCGCCATTGACAACTTCACCCGTGCTATCCGGAGCGGACACGAACTGGATAATCGGCAAGTAGAAATTAATCTTCAAAGCGTTGGGCCTGCCGGTCACGCCGACGGTAAACTCGTTGTTCGGTTCGGTCAGGTCGTCCATTTCCACGGTCACATAGACGGTATCGACACCGCTTTCGCCAATCTCACGGGAATCACCAAAGGCGATCTTCTTGAATGTTTCAGCACCGTTTTCGTCCACCGTTCTTTCATAAAGCTTCATCAGGTTGCTGGACGGGGTCAGCGTATACTTCATACCCTTGGCATCGATAGGCTGAATGACCAGCGGCTGGCCCGGATTTTCTGCTTTGCCCACGTTAGAAATATAGACCGGCACGAATTCGCCACCCATGGCGCTCTTCACTGCCTTGTACTTACCGAGTTTCTTCATTTCGCCCGTATCTTCGTTGATATCGACCGCTTCGCCATCGGCGTAGACCACGTCGACTTCGCCACTCGGGCGGAAGCTTTTTATCTTCTTGGTCTTGCCATCGATGGTTACGAACAACGTGTAGCTGCCGGCGCCGAGATTGACCTTGGTCCCGTCAATCGAGGGAGCGGCCAGGTTTCTCAAGTCGATACCACCCTTGTAAATACCGGGGGCAGAAATGTTTTCGAACTTGGTAATACCGGAAGCGGCCAGTTCAGGCATGGCCACGGCCGGGTCCGTAATCTTGCTTCCCTGAACGAGGGTGTAGGAAATCGGCAGGCCAGCATCTGCAATTTGCGCACCACAGAAGACCTGGGTTTCAGACTGGCCCTTCGCAGCGGCCTCGCAGGAACCGTCACCCGACTTGGAATAGCAAATGTCGTACGAAGTCGCTGTACCATTCTTCTTGCGCGTCAAAGCAATAGCAGTCTGCTGGACGATATACATGTTCGTCTTGATACGCACGTTACTCATATCGGTACGGCGGTCGCAGAAGAAGATGTCAATGTCATACTTTGTGCCATCCTTAAGCGCACCTGAGGCCCCCGTAAACTGATCGAGGTTCACGTAACCCGGAGCGGCAAGGTGGGTACCGCCGAGGTCCACGGCAAGCTTGTTGTCGATGTACACCCAAATGTCGTCATCACCACGGAACGAGAACTGCATTCCGGCGCGGTAGGTGAAGTTCGCATGGGATTCAAAGCAGAACATTTGGTTGTTATTCCCCTTAATACGCAAATCCCAAGTGGAGTTATCATAAACGTTGGGGTGCGTACCGTCACCAAATTCGCCATTGGCCACCGGATAAAGGTCAATATAGGGCAAACCGGAAACAGGATCAATGGCAGACCAGTCCATTACACCAGGAAGGGCAGCCTGAGCGGCAGCGGAGATATTGTTCGCGGTAGCATTCTGGGCAGCAGTGTTAGTCAACTGGCCTTCCCCAAGACCATAGGCAACGTTGCCTAGACCCTCACGGGGGTTCGCTGCCTGGGCACAGAGACCCGTGCAAGTCCCCGCCAAGATAGAGTCAGCCAAGTCGTTCAGGATGGTAAAGGCGCCGGTCGGTTCGTTATAGGAATCATATTCCCACATACCTTCCTTGGTGAGGCTGAAAGTCACGTTGCGGCAATGCTTTACGCTAGTACCCTTGGAGTCATCGAACATGGCATTGAAGGCATCCGCACTTGCAAAGCATCCGCTTGCGGCATTGTAAGTCGGCTTCTTGGTAGAAGGATCCAAAAGATCAGACACAATTCCCTTGGTCACACCGATACAGGGAACCGTATTGGCGGCACCGCCACCAGCATAACCAAAGGGAGCTGTGGCAACATAGCACTTATTTGCTCCAGCCTGCGGGTAAGCATCGCAAGTAAAGGCGCCGTGCAGGCTCGCATCGGTATCGTAAAGGAAGGCGGCCAACTGATAGGTGCAGTTTCCTTCAACCATGGGGTCCGTTTCAGAAATAGAAGGTACACCCTCTTCTTCAGCCTTTTCCGGGTCGGCAATAAAGTAAATCTTGTTGGTATTCGGATAAGCGTCAAAGAAAACATTCATCGGGAACGCAGTGAGCGGAGCACCCCAGCCATCGACACCAATCGCGTCGTCGAGAGTTTCGTCGTCTTCACGGAAGATGATAAAGTTTTCCGGCATGGCTTCGTTCATCCAGACCACGTAGTACCACCCGCACAAGTTGGGGTCTACCTTCAACGGCTGGCGGTTTTCGAAAGTTGCATCGGGAGACCACTGCGGCACGGTGGACTTCCAGTCTTCGTCATCGGGAACCAGGACATAGAAGTACTTGATTTTCGGTTCTTCATAGGAAACCAGGGTCTTGCTCGCCTGTTTCGGGTTTTCGAGCACCCAGACATCCTTACCGGCACCAGGGCAGGCGATGTCACGTTGGTTCTTCGGAAGGTTCGGGTCGTAGGCGGACTTTCCGTTCCAAGTGCTCTTGAGCACGTAGTTCAACGGATTTGTAGACGAACTTGCAAGACCGAAGGTCATTTCCTGAGCTTCGCCCTTGGCAGCAGACAAATCATAATCATAATAACCGGTCGCCGCATTCAAGGCGGTTGCCGGGACTGGAGCGGCAATGTTATTCATCGTAACAAAGACACTAGTCCAGTCATCAGGCTTCTTAAAATGCAGCGTGCCTTCGCAGGCGGCAATAACATTCTGCACTCCAGCGAAAATCAGACAGGTACCCAAAACCCACTTCCACATGGAGATTTTCGTTTTTTTCATCATTTTAGTTTCCATCGATGTTTTTCCTACCAACGGCATAACAAAAAGACCGGCCTTTTTGAAATGCCACATACCACCCTCAAATTTATTCTTTTCTAGCGAAAAATGCCAACTGTTTTTGTAATTTTTGATAAAAATTCCGTTCATTTTTGTAAACAAACGGTGGATTCGCATTTAATAGTGAATAAAATCACACCGAGAAAGCCCCGTTTGTAAACAACTGTTTTCAAAACAGTTTAAAAGTCCCCGAGCATCCCCCGAAACGTCATCCTCGGCAGGAACAGTTCCCGGGCTTTCCTTGAAACGTCATCCTCGACCAAGCGGCAGCGCGGGAGGGGATCTACAATGGATCCCGTCGGTCGCGCAGCTCCCTCCAGGATGACCGCATATTAAAATGCCTCCCCTACAAGGAACAGTCCCCGCACCTCCCCTTAATGTCATCCTCGGCAGGAACAATTCACGGGCTTTCCTTGAAACGTCATCCTCAGCAGGAACGGTCCGCGGGCATCCCCCGAAACGTCATCCTCAGCAGGAACGGTCCGCGGACATCCCCCCCCCCCTCAAAGTCATCCTCGACCAAGCGGTAGCGCGGGAGGGGATCTACAATGGATCCCGTCGGTCGCGCACTCCCTCCAGGATGACTGTATATTAAAATGTCTCCCCAACAAGGAACAGCCCCCGCACCTCCCCTTAACGTCATCCTCGACAGGATCGGTCCGCGGGCATCCCCCGAAACGTCATCCTCGGCAGGAACGGTCCGCGGACATCCCCCCCCCCCTCAAAGTCATCCTCGACGAAGCGGCAGCGCGGGAGGGGACCCACAAGTTGCATCTTTTTACTACATTTCGAGTGAACAACGGAGCACTTATGCAGGACATGGACCGAACAATTGCCAGCGGCAACACCATCAAACTCCCCATCGCAAAGATGAGGCCGCACCTGATTGTACTCTACCCGCAAAACCAGTTCAAGCAGATTCCCCTTGAAAAGGGCACCGTCATCCTAGGCCGCGGCCAAGATGCCGACATCCGCATGGACGACGAACTGGTAAGCCGCAGGCATTGCGCACTCACCTTCGACGGCATCGACGTCACCGTGAAGGACCTGGGCAGCACCAACGGCACCTTCGTCGACGGTAGCCCCGTCGCCGAAAGCAAGCTTGAAGACCACAACCGTCTGCAAATCGGCAAGATGGTCCTGAAGGTTGACTTCAAGGACGCCAGCGAAGAAGCCTTCGACCGAGAACTCTACGAGGCGGCCACCATGGACCCGCTGACCAAAATCAGCAACCGCCGCACCTTTATGGACAGAAGCCTCGGCGAACTCGCCCTCGCCCGCCGCAACAACTATTATATACATACTATAATGGTCGATGCAGACCATTTCAAACACGTAAACGACACCTGGGGCCACCAGTGCGGCGACATGGTCCTTAAGGAGATTGCCCGAATTCTCAAAGAAGAAAAGCGCGAATCCGACCTGCTCGCCCGCTACGGCGGCGAAGAATTCGTGTTGCTTTTAAGCGGAATCGGCCCCGAAGACGCCAAGAAAAGCGCCGAACGCCTGCGCAGCGCCGTGGAACGCCACCGTTTTTCATGGAAGGATACCGTTATCCCCGTGACAATTTCATTGGGACTCGCTAGCCGTCAGGGCGAAAGCATCGGCAAGATCGAAGAAATGATCGCCGAATGCGACCGTCTGCTGTATGTCGCCAAGGAAAACGGCAGAAACCGCGTCGCTTTTTAACCCCGAAATTTGAATTCCGAATTCTGAATTTCCATGGCACGCGCACGCAAGACAATTACACCTGACCCGTATGCAAAACCGATAGCGAAACCGCTACCGCCCGAGCAGAGTTTACCGGGGAAGTTAAAGCAGTTCCAGTCGCCCACTCGCGCAAACTTCGAACTGGTGAGCCCTTACGGAGCGGCGGGTGACCAGCCGAAGGCCATTGAGGAACTCACCGAAGGTTTCAAACACGGAGAACAGTTCCAGACGCTGCTTGGCGTGACCGGTTCCGGCAAGACTTTCACGATGGCGAACGTCATCAAGAACGTGGGCAAGCCGACGCTGATTCTCACGCACAACAAGACGCTGGCGGCGCAGCTCTACCAAGAATTCAAGGCGTTCTTCCCGCACAATGCGGTGGAATACTTCGTGAGCTATTACGACTACTTCCAGCCCGAAGCGTACATCCCGCATACGGACACGTTTATCGAGAAAGATGCGAGCATCAACGACGAGATTGACAAGCTCCGCCTGCGCGCCACCGCAAACTTGCTCACCCGCCGCGACGTGATTATCGTGGCTTCCGTGAGCTGCATCTACGGTTTGGGCAGCCCCAGCGAATACTTTGACTTGATGGTGCGTATCAAGAAGGGTGACGTTTACGACCGGGACAAGATTCTGCACGACCTGGTGCGAATTCAATACACGAGAAACGATTTCAGCCTGGAGCGCGGCAGTTTCCGCGTGCACGGCGACGTGATTGAAATTCACCCGAGCTACGACGAAGAAGGGCTCCGCATCGAACTGTTCGGCGACGAAGTGGACCGTCTCGTTCGCTTCAACATCATTACCGGCGAAGTTACTCAGGAAATGGACGAGATGACGATTGCACCGGCAAAGCACTTTGTGACGAAAGAAGAAGGCCGCGCGGGCATTTTGCAACGCATGCAGGTGGAACTGACCGAGCGCCTCGCCGAACTCGACAAAGAAGGCAAAGTTCTAGAATCGGCCCGCCTTTCGAGCCGCACTCGATACGACATGGAAATGATTCGCGAGACCGGCATGTGCAGCGGCATCGAGAACTACTCCCGCATTATCGAGAACCGCGCCCCGGGTACGCGCCCGTTCACGCTCATCGACTACTTCGGTGACGACTGGCTCCTGATGGTGGACGAATCCCACGTGAGTATTCCGCAGGTGGGCGGCATGGCCGAGGGCGACAAATCCCGCAAGACAACCCTTGTACAGTACGGGTTCCGCCTCCCCTGCGCACTCGACAACCGCCCGATGAACTTTGCCGAATTCGAGTACATGTACCCGAAGCAGGTGCTTTTCGTGTCTGCAACCCCCGGCGATTACGAACTTACCAAGACGGGCGGCGTCGTTACCGAACAAATTAACAGACCCACCGGACTTTTGGACCCAAAAATCGAGATGTTCCCCATCAAGGGTCAGATGGACGTGCTCCTGTACCGCATCGAGGAGGTCGTCAAGAACGGCGACCGCGTGCTGGTGACGACCCTCACCAAGAAGATGGCGCAGGACCTTACCGACTTTTTCGTGGAAGCGGGCATCCGTGCGCGTTACCTGCACAGCGACATCAAGACGCTGGAACGCCACGAACTCATCCGGGGCTTGCGTACCGGAGAATTTGACGTGCTGGTGGGCATCAACCTGCTGCGCGAAGGCCTGGACCTGCCCGAAGTGAGCATGGTGGCCATACTCGACGCCGACAAGGAAGGGTTCCTCCGCAACTACCGCAGCCTCATCCAGACGATGGGCCGCGCGAGCCGTAACGTGAACGGCACAGTGCTCTTGTTCGCTGACAACATGACCGACAGCCTGGAGAAGGCCGTCACCGAAACCGCCCGCCGCAGGGCCGTGCAGGAAGAATTCAACAAGGAACACGGCATTACGCCGAAGTCCGTGACCCGCAAGTTGGAAGACGACCTGAGGATTGCGGATCCCCTTGGAATCGACGGCGACGATTCCGTCGACGACGACTACGAAGACGACGGCCCTTCGACAAGCTCAGGGACCTCCGGAGGCATTCGCCCGATGGAACCGCTCCAACCGAGCAGCAAGACGAAGAAGAAGGGGACTCGAGGCAGCACCCAGAAGCGCCATCCTGGAGCAGAAGGCGATGAGATCCCCTCCCCACTTCGTGGGTCGAGGATGACAGAAGGGATGATTCGTGGGGCGAGGATGACAGAAGGGAATCGTGGGTCGAAAACAGGGGACAAGCTCGAAGACCTGGAACGCCAGATGAAGGAAGCTGCCGCCAAACTCGACTTCGAGGAAGCCGCACGCCTCCGCGACATTATCCGCGGCATGAAATAAATTGGGCGGAAATTAGTTGGCCATTCGGCAAGCTCACTTCGGCCATACTTAGTGCAGTAAGGGACCTTAACCAAAGGTTGGTGAGCCTGTCGAACCAACAATCTAAGCACCAAGCTCTAAGTTCTAAGTTCTTTTTACCTTTTTTTCATATTTTCAGTTGCTTTTTTGACCATTTTTGTTTATTTTCAAGGGCAGAAAAACTTTTTATGAGGAAAAATCATGGACTTTAAGAAAATTTTCCTGGGTTCCGTTATCGCCATGGGCGCTTTCGGTCTCATTGCCTGCGGTGACGACAGCAGCACGAACGCCTCTAACAAGGACAACGGCAAGATTGTTATTCCGGATAACAACGCACCCAACATTTCTGCCAACGGTCTCGTTTCCAGAGTGTCTGGCGACACACTCCGCTTCAAGGGTATCTATGGTCTGGACCGCACGGACGAAACCAACGAAAACTCTTCGAACCTGCTGTTTACCGCGATTAAGTTCCAAGTCATGAACTCCGCCCAGCAGGAGGTCCAGTATCAGGTTATTTACAACGAAGCAGTCGTCCCGACAGCAAACGAAATTGACCTCAATTCAATGATGTCTGCTTTCGTGAAAATCAACCTGGCTGACCCTATCTTCACATGCGATGACTATAGCCTGGTCGTTACGGTAACCGCAAACGACGGCGCCAAGGATTACTTCAGAACCGACGTGATTCCTTTCGATGCAGAAGCCAAGACGGAACGTCTCTGCAAGAACGTGGAACCGGCCTCTTCCGCCTCCACCGATCCGGGTTCCGACGAAATTGTCATGACTCCCTGTGAAGTGACGGTCTCTACGGCCGATAAAAACATCAGCGGCGTCAGCCTCGCTACTTGCACTGCGGTTCCCGCCGAAGCTGCAGACATCGTCTTTGAAAAGTCCGGCTCCAAGAGCGAACCCGATGTCACCGCCAATGCAGGCGCAGGCGTCACGTTCCTCACGATTAGCAACGACGACTACGGTAACGGCATGTGGCCCGAAGACGTCAACAACCGTCCTGCTTATTTGAGCGACTTCAGAGCGGGCACGATCGAAAAGTCGAGCCTCCCGACGTTGATTGAAAACGGCGAGGGACTGTCGTATGTGGCAAAGACCGCCGCATACGACGCTGCAAACGGAGCTGGATTCTATCCGTTCGCCGTTTACGACAGCGGCTTCCCCGACAAAAACGGCTACTACACCTTCAAGGTCAAGATTTACAAGGTCCAGTAATCGGGTCTAAAACCAAGTTTAAACCCTCCCCGTAAAGGGAGGGTTATTTTTGTTACGGAGAAACGCACCACTTTCTCCCCTTTTTAGTTAGATTAAGTTAATTTTATTAACTAAATCTAACTTTAGCAAGGATTTTTTCTATTATTGCGTTCATCAGATTTAACAAATAGGAGAATCCTCATGATTAAACTCGTTCTTGTACGCCACGGCGAAAGTGAATGGAACAAGAAGAACCTCTTTACCGGCTGGATGGACGTAGACCTTAGCGAAAAAGGCCACGAAGAAGCGGCTGCCGCCGGCCAGCTTCTGAAGAATGAAGGTTACGATTTTGACCTCTGCTACACCTCTTACCTGAAGCGAGCCATCCATACACTGAATCACGTTCTTGACGAAATGGACCGAGCCTGGCTCCCGGTCGTTAAAAGCTGGAAACTGAACGAACGTCACTATGGGGACTTGCAGGGCAAGAACAAGTCCGAAGCCGCCGAGAAGTTCGGCGAAGACCAAGTGAAGATCTGGCGCCGTTCCTTCGATATCAAGCCGCCCGTACTCGCCGATGACGACGAACGCAGCGCAAAGAAACAGGCCATGTACCGAGATGTAGACGAATCGTTCCTCCCGCAGAACGAAAGCCTCGAAACGACAATTGCTCGCGTAATCCCCTACTATCTCGAAGAAATCAAACCTCAAATGAAGGCCGGCAAGCGTATCGTAATCGCAGCGCACGGCAATTCCCTACGAGCACTGGTGATGTACCTTGACAAGATGAGCAAAGAAGAAGTTCTCGGTCTGAACATCCCGACCGCGACTCCGCTCGTCTACGAGTTTGACGACAACCTGAACCCCATCAAGCACTACTATCTTGGTGACCAGGAAGCACTCAAGGCCAAAATGGAGGCCGTCGCCAACCAGGGCAAGAAAAAGTAGCCTATCTTATTGTGGCGTCTTTAGAAAACCTGGAACCAAGAGCTTTCCGGGTTTTCTAAATTTGTGCTCGGATTTTAATTCAACTGGCTAGGCTCAGGCCGAGCTCAAGGAGACACAATATGCTCAAGAAGCTTTCCAATTTCCCCGGCATCAAGGGACCGGTCGTAACCATCGTGATGGATGGTTTTGGTATCACTGATAAGGTCGAAGGCAACGCCATCAAGGCCGCCCGCACCCCGACTCTCGACAACCTCTTCAAGATGTACCCGAACGTGCTCCTGAAGGCTCACGGCCGCGCCGTGGGTATGCCGACCAACGAAGACATGGGTAACTCCGAAGTGGGCCACAACGCCATCGGTGCTGGCCAGGTGTACAACCAGGGCGCCGCCCTCGTGCAGGACGCAATCGTCTCCGGCGACATCTTCGGTCGCGACGCCTGGAAGGAAATCGCCGGCAACGCCCGCGAAAAGAACACCGTTCTCCACTTCATCGGCCTCTTCAGCGACGGTAACGTCCACTCCAACATTTCTCACCTGAAGGCCATGGTCGCCCAGGCCAAGAAGGAAGGCCTCAAGAAGGTCCGCGTGCACATTTTGCTCGACGGCCGTGACGTGCCGGAAACCTCCGCTCTCGATTACGTTGGCCCGTTCGAAAAGTTCCTCGACGAACTCCGCAGCCCGGAATTCGACGTCTGCATTGCTAGCGGCGGTGGCCGTATGCAGATTACCATGGACCGTTACAACGCTAACTGGAAAATGGTGGAACTCGGCTGGAAGACCCACGTGCTGGGCGAAGGCCGCTACTTCGACAACGCCACGCAGGCTATCGAAACCCTCCGCGGCGAAACCAAGGCTATCGACCAAGACCTGCCCCCGTTCGTGATTGCTAAGGACGGTCAGCCGGTCGGTACCATCAACGATGGCGACTCCGTGGTGTTCTTCAACTTCCGTGGCGACCGCGCTATTGAAATCACCCGCGCCTTCGAAGAAGAATCCTTCAACGAATTTGACCGCAAGCGCTTCCCGCATGTGTGCTACGCCGGCATGCTCCAGTACGACGGCGACCTCAAGCTCCCGAACCGCTTCCTCGTTCCGCCTCCGGCTATCAAGGAAACCAGCGGCGAATGGCTTGCTGAAACGGGCGTGAAGCAGTTTGCCTGCTCCGAAACGCAGAAGTACGGCCACGTGACCTACTTCTGGAACGGTAACCGTTCCAGCAAGTTCGACGGCGAAACCTACCTGGAAATTGAATCCGACGTGGTTCCGTTCGAACAGCGCCCGTGGATGAAGGCAGCCGAAATTACCGACGCCATGATCGAAGCTTTGAAGAGCGGCAAGTACCAGACTCTCCGCTGCAACTTCCCGAACGGCGACATGGTGGGCCACACTGGTAGCTTCCGCGCTGCTACGATGGCTATCGAAGCGGTGGATATCGGCCTTGCACGCCTCCTCCCGGTGATTGACGCCCTCGGTGGTGTCGCTATCATCACGGCTGACCACGGTAACGCCGACGAAATGTACGAAATCGACAAGAAGACCGGCATGCCGAAGGTTAACAAGGACGGGACCTTCAAGGCAAAGACCAGCCACACGCTCAACAAGGTGCCCTGCATCCTTTACGATAACGTAACGGGCGGCAAGCTCGGCCTCAAGGAAGGCGACTGGGGTCTTTCCAACATCGCTGCTACGACCGCGAACCTCCTCGGCCTCGAAAAGCACGAAGCTTGGGACGACTCGATGTTAATCATCAAGTAGGCGATTAACTCAATCCAGATTTCGGAATTCGGAGTTCAGAGTTTTTTTATTTGGCGGCTATGCCGCGATTGTTCAAATTCTGAAATCCGAAATCAAAATTCCGAATAAAAAAGGAACCCTTGCGGGTTCCTTTTTTATTTAAATAAGGTATATTAAGATGAGTATGTACAGGAAACTTTTATCATTTTCTCTACTAACAATTTCAACTGCATTTGCAAATAATCCAAATGCAAATTTAGGTCCAATTATGGCCGATGCAGCAACAAATCAAATGATAAAGATGTTTCCCTTATTCATGTTAGCCTTAGGCATTGCTGTATTTTTCTCACTTGTTCAAAAAAATCCAAAAAAAGCGGCTATAGGCTGCGGAGGATTCTTTGCAATAGCCTTTGTATTGGGGTTTATTATTTGGATCTCTGAAATCATTGCAAATCATGCAGCAGTATTTATACTTTTTGCAATCGCTATAGCATTAGCATGTTTAATAGCATATATGATTTACTCGCCTCAAAACAATCAAAAAAAATAACGATTTGATTTCAGGGTTTTAGGGGCAAAGCCCCTAGGCGAAAGGGTAACGGCAGACATGGCGATAGCCTAACCGCTAAGCGAACATTCGTTGGCCAAAGGCCAAGGCCATGTGAGCGTGCGGCTTAGGCAGAGCCATGGCTAAAGTCAGGGGAAGACTTTCCCCTTCACTATTTCCCCATAGTGCCGCGGGAGTATTCGTTGATACAGGTGACGGCCTTGCGCTTGCACGGGGAACTTTCGTCGTAGAACACGACGCGGTCGTTGCGGAAGACTTCGCCGAAGATTTCCTTGCCGGCAGCGTTGCTTGCCTTGTTGTACTTGACATCGTAGAAAATGTCGGTGTCGCGGGTGACCACGCGGATTTCTACATCGATTTTGTAGGCGCCGTGTAAGCCCTTGAGTTTGAACCCGTAGGGAATTTCTTCCATCTTGAGGAACTTGAGATCCGGAGCCTCGAAATCGAGCTGCATCCAGGAGCGGGCGCCCCCCTTACTGCGGAGTTCGAACCACCCCTCCAGCGAACCTTCAGTGCTTTCGTTGGCCGATTCCATGGCCATGTTCAGGCACGCGATATAACCGTCGCGGGCCAGCGAAAGATCTTCCTTGAATTCGTGGTAGGTATCCATATCGCCATCGTAGGCGAAAAGAGGCGTGGCAAGGAGCAAGGCAACGAAAAAAACTAAGTGTTTCATAAACTGTAATTTAGAAATTCACTGGATTCCGTCACTCCCTACGGTCGTTCCAGAATGACAAGTTTCTACTTAATTCCACATTTCACCGTTCTAATCTCCACCGGATTCCGTCGGAAATTCGTTCCTCCAGAAGGACTAGTTTCTAATCAATTTCACATTTCACTTTTCTAATCTCCCCCGGATTCCGTCAGAAATTCGTTCCTCCAGAATGACTTTTTCTGTTACCTATTCGCTAATCCAGCCGCTTTTAACATCACCGGCATCCGTGGCTGCAGCAAGAAATACAAAAACTGCTTTTCGCGCATTCTCCCACCGCATACTTTTTTCTATATTTAGGCCACGCCCGAGCCCGGGTGGTGGAATGGTAGACACTGGGGACTTAAAATCCCTTGAGGGCAACCTCGTGCGGGTTCAAGTCCCGCCCCGGGCATTAACGGCAAACCAGGGAGCTCCTTATGATTGAATTCTACCCGAACAGCATCTATTACCCGCGCGAAGCCGTCGAAGAAAAGCTCGCCAAGGGTGAACTCGCCAGGACCGAGAAACACCTGATGGGCTGGACGGAACGCCACCGTGGCGAAATCTGGGACTGCGCCCGCGACGATTCCGAAAACCCGACCGACGAAATCCTGCTTGACAACCTGCGCGCCCTCCTGCTCTGCAAGGGTTCCTTGCAGCCTGCTGCCGAAATGGGCGACATGATCAAGGAAATCAAGAAAGAAGAATGGTACCGTAACGAGTCACACCACGAAGATCCCGAAGAAGTGGCCGAGGAATGGCGCGCCAAGTACCTGGTCAAGTGGCGCGAAGCCCGTATGTTCGAAGCGTTCATCCTGATCGAGAAGCGCACCGAACAGCTGCTCGCCATCTTAAAAGGCTACTAATTGGAATTGTGCCTGTAGCACGATTTCCAAACGACGGGAACCCAAACTTCTAAATTTCCCTGCTCGCTACGCGGGTAACGCCAATAGGTCTGGATTTGCGAAAGCACCAGGCCTTTGAAATTTTCATCGGAGATATTACTGAAAAGAATTTCCGGTTCGAAAATTCCGAGAGAATCTAGAGTCAGCTTTATTCCGAGCACTACGTCCGGGGAGTTTTCTCCACGGGCCGCGACGCAGTTATGCTTCTTGAAATAATCCGCAGCAGCAAAGTGCAGCCCCGCGGCACGCCCCTGCAGGAAACGTTCGAACTGCAGCAAATCGCGGTCGGCGGAATTGCCCAGCACATACATGTCGTCGAGCGACGGCATCACCACGCGTCCCGTGAACGCATGCCACTGCGGCTCCTCTTCGGCGACAGGAACAATCGAAACGACCGGCTTATAGGGCTTTATGTAGTATACGCCGAGCAAGAGGCCCGCAAAGACCAACACCAGAAAAAAGATGGGTAAATCGCGCACCTGCATAAATTACCGTCAATCACACGGTTCGATCGCCTTGATGCAAAGCTGCATGGACTTCCGATCGTTGAAATAGTTCCAGGTCGGTTCAAAGATGACAGACACCGGCTTGTCGCCATGGAGCAGCGCCTTACTCTTGCGGAGGCCAAAGGCAATCGCCGGGAACACGCGGCTTCCCGCCTGCGAAATGTCCATCTGCAGATGCCCGCCACGAAGTTCACGCAGGCGATGCACCTTGATGTTGTCCGCACGGAAAGTGGGGTACGGGAAATTTCCGCTAAACGGTTCCAGCAGGTCGAAGAAATCCAGAATAGAAATCAGCCTCTTGCCGCCGGGACACGTCGTGCCGTCGGGAGACATATACTGTTCCGCCTCGACCACCAGTTCGTTTAACGAAATCCGGATATCGTACGGATAGGCACCCACCGGCAATTCTTCGACTGCGCCCGTATAGTTCTGCATTCTGGCGGACTGTTCCAGGCGTTCACGAAGTTCGTCAATCTTGTCGGACGGGAGAGAAAAACCAGCCGCATTCGCATGACCGCCCCAGCGGTCAAAAAGATCCCTGGATTCAAAAAGAGCCTTATGCCAGTTGAAACCGGGTACTGCGCGCGCACTCGCATGAGCCATGCCGTCGGTAACCGAGAGCACCGCCGTCGGACGATGGTATTCCTGCGCAAGCTTTGCAGCGACAATTCCTATAACGCCCACATGCCAGTTGTTTCCGGCCACCACGAGAACGGTCGGGAGCTTATCGCCATACTTCGCCTTGACCTGTTCCAGCGCCATGTCGGTGATTTCGGCTTCTTTCTGCTTGCGTTTGCTGTTCCATTCCTTGAGTTCCGCCATGAGCGCGTTGGCAGCGGCCATATTCGGACTCAGCAGCAACTTCAGCGCAGGGTCGGGGCGTTCCATTCGGCCAGGGGCATTCAGGAGCGGGGCGAACTTGTACATGACATCGATTCCGCCCACGCTTCCGTGGCGTTTCATGAGATCGCCGTACATTTCCTGCAAACCAGGCCAGCAGCTCCCCTCAATCGACTTAAGCCCGGCCTTGGTAAAGCAGCGGTTCTCCGGCGTCATCTGAACCAAATCGGCAAGTGTCCCTAAAGCCACCAAGTCAAGAAATTTCTTAGGTTCAGGCATGCCGAGCCTAGAATAAAGAGCACAAATGAATTTATACGAAACTCCGACTCCGCAAAGTTCCGGATTCGGATAAGTATCACCTTCCTGATGCGGATCCAGCAGGACATCGCATTCGGGTAAACCTTCGCCAGAGGGCTGATGGTGGTCAATGACCAGCACCGACATGCCCAACTTTTTGGCCAGGGCAATTTCTGCGTTCGCCGTGATACCCGTATCGACCGTGATGACATTACGCGCACCAGCGCTATGCATTTCTTCAATCGCCGATACAGAAAGGCCGTAACCGTCACCAAAGCGATTCGGGAGGCGCCAATCCGACTCGATACCCAGTTCGGCTAACGCCCGCGTCATCAATGTAACAGCGGTCATCCCGTCCAGATCGTAGTCACCAAAGACGAATACTTTTTCGCCCCGCTCACGCACAGCCAGAAGCCACTCGACAGCCTCTTTCATGCCCTTCATCAGGAACGGGTCATGAACATCACCGGCATTTCCACAAAGCATCCGGTGCGCTTCGGTAAGTGTTCGAACACCTCGCGAAACCAAGAATCGCGCAACAGCATGAGGGACGCGCAAGGTCTGCGCCATCGAAGACGCCAGGAGCTCTTCGTTGCACATCGTCGAATCCTCTGCCGCGGGCATCATTACTTGTAGCCCTCGAAAATCTTGAGCGACAGGTCCTGCAGGCCCATCGTCGTGGAAATGCGGCGGGACTCGATGCGGGACATCGATTCTTGCACCGTCACAAGAGAGAGTTCAAGCGCAGTCGCATCGACACGCGGGAATTTTTCGATACCGACGCTAACCGTTGTCTGCGGAAGACGCAAGGGCGCTCCTGCCTTCAATCGCAACAAGTCCGCCAGCAGGAACGAGAGAACTTCCAAGAAACGGTTGGCCTCGTACGGGTCATCTATCGCAACTTCCTTCAGCTGTAGGAAAAGATCCGCATAGTCCGTCAGAAGAGACTTCACCAGGAAATCAACTGCGAGGCTACACCACTTTTTTCCGTGTTCGGCGTAATACAAAGCCTTTCCCGGCGAACCGACCGCCAAGCCGACGACATCATCGGTCAGGGAATCTTCATCGAAATCCTCCCCTGCGACACGGAGCACTTCGTTACGGACTTCGCTATCCGTCAGCGGCAACAGGTGCAAGGCCAGACAGCGTGAACGGATCGTCTGCAGCATTTTTTCGCGCGAAGAAGTCGTGAGAATGAAGTAGGTATCGGGGGGAACTTCTTCCAAAGTCTTCAGGAACGCGTTAGCGGCAGCCTCGTTCATCCGGTCCGCCTCGGCGACAATCACCGTGCGCACGCGATCGCCCTTCAACGCAAAGCCCGACGTCATCAGGCGCATCAAGTCCACCGAAATGAACGCCCCCGCCGAAAAGACATCGACCCGGTAAGGGTTCTTCTGGATTTCCTCGATGTAGCCTTTCTTGAAATCTTCAACCGTCTTCGCCTTGCTCCCGGCAGACACGTCGTCTGAACTGCGGGCGTGGGCCTCGGCGGCCTCCAGCGGGATAACCCAGTTTCCGGTCGCACCGCTGTCGCTTGCCATCTTGCAACCGAAGCAGTGCCCGCACGGGCGCATATTTTCGTCTGTACACTGGAGAGCCTTTACAATTTCCATGGCAAGAGCTTTCTTGCCAATTCCGGCAGGGCCATCAATCAGGACCGCCTGAGGGAATCGGTTTTCACGGAGCGCCGACATCACGCGGATGCGGACACGTTCCTGCGATACGGGACCTTGTAAAGAATATTCGATCATTTCGTCTTCAACCACTGCAAGGGATCCACGGTCTGTGTACCCTCGCTCACTTGGAAATACAATTTAATTCCATTTAGCGAAGCGACATCACCCACTTCGCCAATTTCTTCGCAATTTCGCACCTCTTTTCCCTCTTGCACGCGGATAGACTTCAGGTGACCGTATACCGAATAGGTTCCACCCGCATGCTCAATAATGACCGAGGGACCTCGACCGTCAATTTCGGAGACCATCACCACCGTTCCTGCCGCGGCAGACCTCACGGCGTCGCCACGCTTTCCGCGAATTTCGACACCCAGGTTACGCGTCATGATGTGCAGCACCGGGTGTTCCTGCAAGCCGTAATTGCTGATGATTTCGCCCTTCAGCGGCATGCACTTCGGCCCCTTGACCGATTCCGCCACAACGACTTTCGGTTTTTCGACCGTCTTCGACGGCGCCTTGGAATCCTTCTTCTTGCCCTTCTTCGATTTTTCCGCCTTTTCGCGAGCCTTACGGGCGGCCTCTTCCTTCTTCGCCTGTTCGATTTCCTTCTTGCGGCGTTCTTCTAACTTCTTGATAAGCGCAAGCATCGTTTTCTGGTTCTGTTCGAATTCCTTGAGTGCGCGGCGCTGCATGTTCTGGTCGTGCTTCAAGCTCATGAGCATCTTTTCCTGGCCGCTCATCTGCGAAACAAGTCCCTTTTCTTCTGCCGCCTTCTTGGTGCGCAACAGTTTTAAATCTGAAAGGTGCGAACTTTCCAGCTGTTTCTTTTCGTCGCGTTCCTGCACCAGTTGCTGCAGCATTTCTATTTCCTGACGGTCCTGGTTCAAAATATGATGAACCCAGTAAACCTGACGGTCGGGATTGCCCTCCTGCGTGAGTAGACTGTACAGGACACGGGCCTCGCTGCTGCGTCCGACTACGTACAAATTGCGGATACGCTTTTTCATGGCAGCCTTGCGCACCTCGATTTTCCGGTCCAGAGAATCGATATCGGCCGAAAGTTGGACAATCGCCCGTTCCAGCATCCCCTCGCTCCTGGAAAGTTCCGAGATGTAAGTTCGCGTCTGGTTCAGGTTCTGGTCCAGCACCGAGATCGTGTTCAGGACGCCCTTTTCTTCCGTTTCCAGGAGCGCCAGCTCCTGACGTTTTTTCGCTAGGTCCGATTCCAGTTTCTTGAGCGCATTTTTCTGCTCACTGATCTGCGCATCGGTCTTCTTGGTCACCGCAGAGGTCTTGGACTTGGACGAAGACTTCGCCGCCTTGGGCGCAGCCTTGGCAGATGCCGCTGGTTTCGACGACTTGCCAGATTTCGCAGGAGCCTTGGCATAGGAATCCGAAAATCCGAAACCTAGCACAAGACAAACTATCAAGAAAAGGAGGCGCATGTTATTCCTGTTCGCCACGCTTGACCGAAAGGAAACCGCGCACGGTACGGAAACTGAAATACCCCGACAACACGGTCACCAACAAAACAACGACGGCAAGCGCAAGGCCGAACCCCGCCAGATTCGCCGCCACAATCGGGAATGCGTCCGCCACCGAACGGACCACGGTCGCCACAAGCAACACAGCAAGTCCGGAGCCAACGACTCCCTGGACAACGCCCTGCATCACAAACGGAAACTCAATAAAGAAATGACTTCCGCCCGCATACTTCATGTTCTCGACCAACAATCTCCTGGAGAACAGGGAAAGGCGTACCGAATTGCAGATAATGAGCGAAAGGATAAACAGCAGAAGTACGCTGATGCATATCGGCCAGAAAACCATACGGAATTTCCAGGCGGCAATCTTTTCAACCCATTCGACCGGGGCCTGCACCTCTTCAAAGTAATCCTCTCGGGCAAGAGCGTTTCTCAGCTCGGCCAAGGTCGCAGGATCCTTGCTGTTTTCATCCAGGGTCACCCTGAAAAAGGGCGGAATGGGGTTGCCTTCTACAAGGTCAAGCATCTCTCCCGAGAAATGCCTGCGGAAATCCGCCAGTGCGGAATCAGCGCTGACAAAGACCACCGAATCCACGTGCTTGGTATGTTCCAGGCGGTCCTGAATAACGCGAAGCGAATCGGCATCCAACGATTCCGGCAAAAAAGCCTCCACCGCATAGAGGTTCTTTTCCATGGAAAGAACACGGACGACACCCCCGAATATCACGAAAGAGGCCGTCAACAATAGGGAACAAAGGAAAATGGTCGCAAACGAGGGAAGGATCACCGTGCGGTGTTGCCTCATTCCGCGGAAAGTTTCCGATACTAAATAACCGAGTTGTCCGAACACGAGGTGAATTATAACTAAATTTTAGAGGGTTCTTTATAGGGCAACAATGGGAAACATCGTAATAAAGATAACAGCACTGATCTTCGGTATCGCGCTTTGGTTCTTGGTCATATCGCAGAAGGATTTCCAGCTATCGGTGGAAGTCCCCTTGAACTTCGTGAAGCTCCCCGAAACGATGGCCATCGCCTCCAAGCCACCCCACACGCTCCACATCACCGTCGAGGGAAAGTCGTGGGACCTGATCCGCTTGCAACAGATCATCCGCGACCCCAAGCAGAATTCTATCGCCATGGTCATCGACTTGCAGCAGGCGGACCTCGGTGCAACCCGTATCCACCTGGACGGAAAGAACTTTATCGCCGCAGGGTTCCCCGACATCCGTTTTGTCGAACCCGAAAACCAGCTCCTGTTCGTGGACATCGACATAGACACCCGCATTACGCGTAACGTTCCCATCAAGTCTGTCGCCACGTTCAACGCCGCGCAAGGTTACCTGATCGCCGACGAGCCCAGAATCTCTCCCGAAGAACTTCTTGTATCCGGTGCAAGAAACGCCCTCACGCGAATCATCGACATTCCCACGGACTCCGCCTTTTTCGACACCCTCCGCGCAAGCCAAGAATTCACCGTACCGCTCGACTTCGGGACGCTTCCCGCCTTTGTCAATCCGAACGATTCGCTCGTGAAAATATCCATCGATATCCAGAAGATGGCAAGCAAGACCTACAAGGACATTCCCGTCAACCTGATCGGATTTTTCGACAAGGAGACCTATTCGCTCAAGCCCAACAAGCTGTCTGTTGAAATCACGGGCGGCGACCAGGCTCTAGATTCCATTTCGGCCGGCAACATTGAACTCGTCATGGAATTCAACCGTTTCGCCATCGAGGACGCCGACAGTCTTTCTCCTACGGTAAAGCTATCTCTTCCGGCGCACATTAACCGTGAAATGGCCATCAAGGCAATCCAGCTCAAGCCCGAAAAGGTGACCCTGGTCAAGAAAGAAGCCACTCCCGTAGATTCTACAGGTTCCACCGACGAGGTTGCACCATGATCTGGCTCGGAATTGAATCCAGCTGCGACGAAACCGCTTGCGCCGTTCTGCAAGACGATCCCGTAAAAGTTCTTTCTAACCCGCTCTACAGCCAAATCGACGAGCACGCCCTATACGGAGGCGTCGTTCCCGAAATTGCAGCAAGAGCGCACCTACAAAAAATTTCCCCGATTGCAGAAGCCGCCGTCAAGGAAGCGGGAATCGAACTCAAGGACATCGACGCCATCGCCTACACCACGGGACCCGGCCTTATGGGGCCGCTGCTCGTGGGAGCAAGCTTTGCAAAGGGTCTTGCCCGCGACCTGCAGATTCCGGCTTATGGTATGAACCACCTGGAAGGTCACCTTGCCGCCGCGTGGCTCACGCACCCCGAAATCGAGCCGCCGTTTCTAACGCTCACCGTTTCGGGCGGACACACGGAACTGGTTCTCGAAGAACCCGGTTTCAAGTACACCAGCATCGGACGCACCCGCGATGACGCCGCCGGCGAAGCTTTCGACAAGTGCGGCAAGCTGCTCGGGCTCAAGTACCCCGCCGGAGCCACCATCAGTCGCCTCGGAAAAGACGGCAACCGCAAGTTCGTCGACTTTCCGCGGGCACTCCATGTTCACGACAACTGCGAGTTTTCTTTCAGCGGTTTGAAGACGGCCGTTCTCCGCTACACGGAGACTCACGACCCGGAATTTATCCAGAAGAACCTCGGCGACATCTGCGCCTCCCTTGAAGATGCCATTGTCGACAGTCTCGTAACCAAGACGATTGCCGCCCTCAAGAAGACCAAGATGAAGACGCTTGTGGTCGGTGGCGGCGTGAGTGCGAATGCCTGGTTACGCACGCGCCTGCAGGACTATTGCGACAAGCACGGCATTATGTTCTGCATCCCGGAACGCAGCCTGAGTACCGACAACGGTGCGATGATTGCGGCCGCAGCCATCCGTCGCAAATTGCAGGGCAAGCTCGTTTCCGTCAACGAAGTCAAGCCCTGGATGCCGCTTGCGCTCTAGAAGCTATAGTTGCCGATTCGGATAAAGTAATCGTACTGCTTGACATGAGTCAAGTCGCCAAGGGTTTCCTTGTCGACAATGCGGTTCATTCCCACATAAACCACCAGCGACCTATAGGCGAATCGTACCGCCGGTTCAAAGACAAACTTGTCTGCCGCTAGCTTCGCGTACGGACTCTGTTCGAAATCGTGATAGTACGCCCCGAAAATCCATGCCCCCAAATAACTCCCGTGCAAGCCTCCGTTGAGGCGCAGCATCGCATATTCGTGCGAAGAAAGTTCCGTATTGTACCACTCGGTTGACCAGGGCGTCGCCGCCGCATGCTGCCGGTATGCGACATCCAAAGGAGCCTTTTCAAAAGACTTCGGAGAGACATATCCGTGGCCTTCGTCATGATAGCGTTCGATTGCCCCTGCCGCGGCCACATTAAACGTCACAAACGGTCTTGGAGAAATCGTATAGCGGGCATCGGCCAGAATCTTCCAGTAAATGGGAACCACGTCAATTATGCCGTCGTCAAAACCGATAGATTCAAAGCCACCCCAGACATTCAGCACATACCCGTTTTCGGCAAACCAGTCGTCGTCGGGGCCTTCCAAATAGCGGTAGTGCAACATCGGCGACACGGGATACGTCTTTATCGGCTTGCCACCGTAGTACAGCGGATGCAGTTCAAACTGTCTGGAGCCGAACAAGAAATCCAGCGACACGAACTGCCACTTGTCCAGAACATATTCAATACTCATCGTCAGATCGCTACGCTTTTCGGATTCAATACGGAGTGAACGATCCTGCTTGTTGTTGAAGGACTTGAGCGGAACCAGTTTCAAGTAATCATAACCGAACAGCACGTTCCAGTGACGGTTCCACAACTTCGAGATACCTAAGCGCGGGCGCATTCCATAGGAATTACCGCCCCAGAAGCCCGCCAAGATCAATTCGATTTCGATATGGTCGACATAATGCACGGAGCCTTCGAAATAGGCGTTGGGCCCGATCGCATTCGAGCCAAAACCACCAGCAGCAACATCAAATGTCGGATGTACCGCCGCTTCTAGCGAAAGGTTGCCTCCCGGCTGCATGTCAAAATCAAGGGAATCGTAAGCAGGGTTCTGCAGAAGCGAATGCGCGAAATTCGCCGGAGCGACCATTCCCGTATCGTTCCTATCCCAATAATCCCTGACGGCATTCTGGACCTCGGAAGAAAGACTGTCAAAAGTCGGCTCGAAACGAAACCAGGGCTTCGCCGCAACGCGGTCCCTTGAATAATCGTTACGACGACCATTCAAGACTCTAAAATTCGCAAGCTGTTTTTCGAACGAAGTAAAGCCCGCCTGAATCCAGGCCGTCCTCGACGTATCCAAAATCGTATGCGCCCGAATGACGACTCCCGGCTGACTAGCAAGCACATCTCCCGCATGCCGCTTGACCAGCTGCACCGAAGGAGCCCCCGTCAGCGGGGCACGCAGCGGATCGGACACCACTATTACAGAAAGTTCCGAAGCGTTATCCTCGGCGGGCATCGCATAATAGGGGCAGAGTTCTCCAGACGGATTGTTCCACAGCGGGAGCGATTCTATGACCTGATGCGTCAAGTCGCCGACAATGACCGGATTGCCCGCATCGCACGACTGTACCGAGAACGGGATGCGGTACTTGGAACGCTGGCGATAAAGACTTTCCTGAAAACGGAGCTTTGCCAAGGCGCGCACGGCCTGCATCGAATCTGGAGTAAGCATTTTTTTCCGACGTTCCAGGAAATGCGCGGAATCTACAGACAACGTAAATCGCTGGCGGACAGAAGGAATTCCCGTTACGGAAACGGGCATTTCCAGGGGATCGTTCTGAGAATATCCCAAACGATTTTCCGCAGAGGAAAGATCGTGTCCTACAAACGGCGCAATCGCCGGATCAAGCATCATTTTCTGGATGTCGTCCAGCGGAACGCCGCGAGACCACAGAGAGCCAATCCACGCTCCCCATGAAGTTGCCACGACAGAATCAACGGGGATGCCGTATTCCTCAATGGCATAGAGTACGCCCAGCTGGAACCAGGGGGAGCGTTCGCCGCCACCCAAGTAAAGGACAGTCTTCAAAGGGGCAGAAGACTTTTCCGGCAGCGGTTGCGCCACAGGCGTTGCCGAATCCGCAGACGAAGGGGCAATACGGTTTACCGAATCGACCTGCGCCACCAGCGAATCCAGCGACGGGATGTCATTTCCGGCGGCAGGCTTCCCAACAACGGAAGTTTCTGCAACAGGAGCATCTGTAGCAGAAGAAACCGAAAGGGAATCCCCTTCGGCAAAGGCAAACGAGCAAAGGGAAAGTCCCCATGCAAGCGCCTTCAGCTTACCCCATGCGAGCCGGGTTCGACGCATACCGCGCCACATCCTCTTGTGCGACAAATCCAGAATTCACCAGTTCGGCAAGGCAATCGTCCATGAGCATCATTCCTTCGGATGCCGAGGCTGCGATAATCGACGGAAGCGTATAATGCTCGCCACTGCGGATTTTTGAGGCGACGTTCTGCGAGCCGTAAAGGATTTCCCACGCGGGAACTGCCCCCTGTGTGCCCGGCAGCAAGCGCTGCACCACGACAGCCTTCAGGACAGAAGCCAGCATGTTGCGGGTCACATCGCGGTTTTCAAGCGTTTCAGAGGAAAGCAACGCATCCAGGGCGCCGACCGCGTTGCCCGCGGTCACCGTGAGCACTACAAGTGCTCCCGCCTCCGCAGCGCGCAGCACCGGTATCAAGGAAAGCCCCTCAAAGTTACCGAGCCAAATCAAGTCGATTCCGCTGCGGAGCGCCTGCTCCATTTTCTCGGGGACCGTTCCCGTCGTATTTTCGAGGATCAAGCTTTCGCCGCGCTTGACAGGCATTTCGGCATCCTTGTCCAGCAAGCTCACGCGAAGAATTCCCGACTGGCAAAGCGCCGACACATAAGCGGTCGCCGTAGTCGTCTTGCCGCTACAGGCAGGGCCCGCAAATACGACCAGTCCCGAACGGAAACCCAAGACATTGGCCAGCGAAGGAGGCGCACCGAGCGCCGAAAAATCAGGACATTCATCCAGTACGGGCCTAAACGTTGCCGAATTGCCCAAAGCCGTACGGTTGTAACGCACGCGGAAACGGGAACCGCACCAGGGGCCACCCATCAACGTTCCCGACTCCCCTTCCATCGAGCCTAAAAAGTTACGAAGCGCACCGGGTTCAACAGCAGGCGCATCGGGAATGGCGCAAACCTTTCCCGCAAGGCGCACCGCCGAGGACGCGCCCTCGGTCACCACCAATTCGGACGCACCTACGTTCAGCGTGTATTCCAACAAAGATTCAATTTCTGTCGCCATAGTTCAAGCTCCTCAGTTCGCCGGACGGTAAGAGGCAAAGCGACGGCTGTCGCTTGCACGCATCCAAGCCTCGGCTCCGTCGATATAACCAGATTCAACGCATTTCTGCAAGGAATCGTCAAGCGAAATTCCCTGACTGCCCTGGCTGCTGATAGCCGCCGCCAGCTGCGCGATTTCTCCGCGGCGCAACATGTTCGCCATGGTCGATGTCATCTTGGTTGCCTCGACCGCAAGGATCTGCCCCTGGTTCTGCACAATCGGAATCAGGTGCTGCACAATAATTCCCTTCAGCTGTTCCGCAAGGGAATTCGCAAAGGCGGTACGGTTTTCTGCCGAGACCGACGAAATCAGGCGAGAAAGCAACGCATGCACATTGTTGCCAATCGCCGTCGCAAACACAAGGGCGCCCGCATTAGAGGCCTGCAATAGCATCGACAGTTCATCCATCGTTTCCAGATGGTCAAACAGGATTACATCGGCACCGCTCTGCATGGCAAGTTCGATTCCTTCGATACCGGAACGCACATGAAGTCCCACTTCACGCTGGGCAATCGCCCCGCGCGGATTCTGCAACAAGCGTTCAATCGGTTTCTCGACCGTCTGGATGTACACATCGCGGTTCGCCGCAATCGTTTCGGCAAAAGTGGAAATAGTCGTAGAGCGTCCGCTCGCCGCAGGGCCCGCCACCAGCACCAAGCCGCTATTGAGTTCGGCAAACTGGTTGCAGAACGTGGGCAAGTAAAGGTTTTCAAGCGTCGTCGATTCCTGCGGAATCACGCGGATGGCAATACTCGGATTGGTACCGTTCCAGGTGACCGTCATACGTGCGCGGCCCACGCCCGCAAGGCCAATCGTCTTGCTGAAATTCTTGCCGACCACAATCTTGTAGCCGTCCGAAAATCCCTTGGACGCTTCATCCAGCCGTTCATTGATACGCGACAAATCGAGAGCGTCGTCTGAAGCCACAAAGAGCGCTCCCGACTGACGCATCACCACGGGGCGATCCGCATAAAGGTAAATATCCGTCGCTCCGAACTTACGGGCAAACGCAATCATCTGCGAAATGCTCGTCATCGGGCGAATCTTTTCGGGCGCCTCGACCGGAGTTCCTTCGCCAGTCAAGATGGCAAAGCGACTCGGCAATTTTTCGGATTCTTCTTCGGAAGTTTCCTCTTCCGTTTCGGCCTGCACCTGCACCGTGCTGATGCTCGTCGATTCCAGGCCGGCCACCGCTTCGACTTCTACGTTCGATGTCGAGACTTCACCGTACAAGCTGCTGTTGCCTTCGATCTGCAGACCTTCAGACTGTGCGGGCTGCGGAGCTGGAGCCACTGGAGCCGACGATGCCGGCGGAGCCTCAAAGCGCGCGGCAGAGGGTTTCGGTGTCGCTGCGGCAGCATTAGCGGCAGGAGCCGATGTAGCCGTCGCGCCCGTCGTATTCGCCGGAGCGGCACCACCTTCGGCAGCATTCTTCGCCTCTAAATTTTTGACAAAGGCCAGAACCTTGATGTACATCGGAGGCGGGAGAATTCCCGCATCCACGAGCACCTGACCAATATCTTTCTTGTCGGTAATTTCACCCCAATGGGCTTTAACCTGAGCTTCAGTAACAACCTTGTTGTGCACAAGGACTTTTGCCATGTACTGGTTTCTCATAGGAAGTCCCTCCGGCTAAACCACCAGCTTGCAATCGCAAGGAACACGCCGATATAACCAAGTGCGTAAACACTGTTCCAGAACACATACATGTCGGGGAGCGCCACGCCGTGCACCACGTAAGTCGTCACGTTGTAGCGGTAAAGCCCCGGGAAAATCGCGTGAATGACTTCGGCTGCCTTCTGGAACAGCATGCTCGATGTTCCGTTCAGTTCGCCCATACGGGTCGCGAAGCGCACCTGTTCCAACAGCTGGTCGCTCAGGTGGCCCGCAAAGTACACCCCCAGCGTAAACAGCGCACTTAGCACCGTGCTGCTGAAGCTGCTGAACAAGAGCGCCACCGCAATCACCACCGCCATCTCGCAGAAAATCAAGTAGATGGCCGTAAGCAGGCTAAGCGTCGGGGCAGAACCCGTAAGGAACAGCATCACGTAGTAGATGACCGTCAAAAGCATCAGGTGAACCGCCACTACCGCAAGCAAGCCAAAGTACTTGCCCACAATGAACGAGGCGCGACTAATGGGCTTCGAGAGCAGCGTAAGCACCGTACGGCGCTGGATTTCTTTTTGCACCAGGCTAATGCCCACGAAAATCGAAATCAACAGGCCCGAAAGGCTCATCACCGAAAGCGTCGTGGACTTGATCACGTAGGCACGGTCAAACACCGACCATTCGCCAAGTACGATGCTGAACAAGGTGAGCGCAATCGCCAAAAAGCCGATGTTATAGAGAATCTTGTCGCGAATGGATTCGCGGAACGTATTGAGGGCAATAATGCCGATATGCTTAAGCGTCTGCACGGGCAATTTCCTCCGTCAAAATATCTTCGAGACTCGGGCGCTTGTGGTCCATACGTTCCACGGCAACACCCTTGTCCAAACAGTAACGCAACAGGCGGTCACGTGCAGCGTCATCAGCGCAAACGCATTCCTGCGGATGGCCAGCGGGACTAACACCTTCGGGCAGTTCAGCCTGCGGAATCGCCTCGCGGGTACGCACGTGGTATTCCACGCCGCAAGATTCCGTAATCTCGTCGACGGTTCCTTCGCGCACAATCTTGCCGTCCACGATCATCGCCACCTTGTGGCTGATCGATTCCACGTCGCTCAGCAAGTGGCTCGAATAGAAAATCGTGACCCCCGTGCGGTTGAGTTCCATAATGGCTTCACGCACGTCGCGACGGCCCATCGGGTCAAGACCACTCATGGGTTCGTCGAGAATCAACAGCTTCGGCTTGCCGAGAATCGCCTGGGCAATACCCACACGCTGCATCATACCCTTGGAGTACGAACGCAGGCGACGGTCAATCCAGTCCTTGTTCGCATGCAGCAAGTCCAACGACCAGTCGATACGCTTGTCCAGTTCGGCACCAGAAAGCCCCACAAGCTTGCCGTAAAACTGCAACAGTTCGCGGCCTGTCAAATAATCGTAGAAGTACGGCTGTTCCGGCGAATAACCGATAAACTGGCGGCTCTTCACATTGCGCGGAGAAATCCCGTTCACCAGCACCTTGCCTGAATCAAAATTCAAAAGGCCCGTCAGCACCTTGATGGTCGTAGACTTGCCCGCACCGTTCGGCCCGATAAAGCCATACACCTGTCCCGGTTCTACGGAAAAACTCACATCCTTGAGCGCAAGCTTCGGCTTCATCAAGAAACCGCTGCGGTACGTCTTATGCAAATGTTCAATCTTTATCATAGACAACCCAATCACTTATCCGAATCGTCGGACCTTTTTCCAAAAGCGCGTTCCTCGGCCTCCTCGATTTCCTTGCGGCGGCGTTCCGCCATCTCTTTCTTTTTGATGAAGAAATGAATGACCGCACCTGTCGCATAGCAAACGATACCCGTATAAAAAATCGGATTAATCGAATGCCATTCGAGAGAGGGGAACAAATTCAAAACAATGCTGTGTCCAAAAAGCATCAAAAGCACCAGCACAAAGCCCAGTGCACGGAGCACATAAGTCACAATTACGAGTTTTTTCATAGATACCTCAAAACAGCACCTTTGGGGTGCATTTCTTTATACCGAAAAATACACAAATATTTGAGGAATGAAGTGGTGAAAAACTCAAAAAAGCCTATAAAAAGGAGATGCCCGCTGGAGTTTATCCCGAATTTAGCCCGGGACGGGCATGACAAATGAGGAGGTAAGCAAGGACAACGCCCACGCACGACAATTATCGTCGCCTACTTTTTGCATATTGAGAAAGATGCCCGCCTACGCGGGAATGACATTTAGCAGGAGGCTTTATGGCAGATCAGGCTCGCGGCGAACGAATGATACGGATATTCGTCTACATGATGGCGCATTACAACAATCGTTACAGTGTGGCAGACATCATGCAGCACCTGGACATCCGCGAAGAAGATTTGAGGAGTGTGCAACGCGACATGCATGCACTTTCCGAAATCGAGGGCGGCTACATCAGGCGTTCTGTCGAAAGCGGCAAGACCTATTACCAGGTGGCACTCGAACGCGCGAACAAGCTCGTGTTCCCGGAATTCGGCGACACGCTTTTGCACTTTATGTTCCTGCAGCGCATTGCCAACATCTACCCCGCAACATCGAACCTTATCGAAGACCTCACTAAGAGAATCACGCAGGATTTGCCCATCAAGGAACAATCGACTTTGGCGCATTACGCGAAAGAACTGAACGGACGCATTCTATTCATGGGAACGCCTCCGAGCGTTGACGAAAATGTAGGCAAAAATCTACCGGTCATTCTCGATGCCATCCGCAAAAAACAGAAGGTGCAAATCGCCTACACCGACAATTGGGGCAATATAACCAACAAGCCTCGCATTCCGCTGATGGTAGCCATCCACCAGGGCGAAATCTACATCGGCTGCGTGTCGCAACACCTTCCCGACAAGACATACGCTCTCAAGCTTCGCCGCATTCAATCCGTAAAACTCTTGCGCGAACAATTCGTCGAAGACCCGAAAGTCGTTGAGACGCTCCGCAGGCGCATCCGCACAGGCACGCTGCTTTCGGGCGACCAGGACCAGCAAGAAGAAAAAGTCGTCATCTATTTCCCTGGATACGCCAAGAACTTTCTGCAGGAACGTCCCTACCACCCTAGCATGAAAATCACAGAATTGGAATGTGGCGACCTGCACGTGACCATGAACGTCGCCGTAAACGGCCTACTCAAGCAATGGGTTATGTACTACGGTTCCATCGCCGAGGTGCTAAAGCCTGCCAAGCTCCGTCAAATGGTACTCGACAGCGCAAAAGATTTGGTAAAACTGTACGAAAGAAAGTCTACTTAATCCTATCACCACAGAATTCCTGGCGACCGCATTTTTTGCAATGCGAGCCCATCCATAGCGTATCAAACTGTTCTATAGCAGGTTCAACAAGCGCAGGGTCATTTGTGAGGATTCCCGCCTCGAAGTTTCGGCGTAAAGAACTTTTCATGCCGATTCCCGCCCCCGTCAAATTTGCAGACCCGATGTAGGCCGTTTCGAGATCAAAAATCATCATCTTGAAATGCACCCGCGGGCACATCACACGCTCCAAATCCGTCACCAGAATCGGGAACCGGTCAAAGTCCTCGCGGAAATTCGGACCCGGCTCCTTTGCATGAATCAGACGAATACCCACGCCGCGTTTCAAAAGCGTTGCAAGTTGCCCAAGCAACGGAATCGCATCTCCATCCTGTTTCACATACACATCCTTGATATCGGCAGTACCAATCCACAAATTATTGCGGACCGACATAATTCGCGAAATCACTTCGGAGTAATGTTCCTCGTTCTGGATGTACTTGGTAAAGGTTGGCATGAAGGGAAATATAGATTTATTGAACTTTACAATCCCAGCTTACGGCCCTGATGGTCGTCTTTATTGGCGAGTTCTTCAAGCATGTTCTGCAAGATAAGCTCCTTCGTCCGTAACTCAGTAGGCACATATTCTAGCTTGCGGCGCACATTCTGCAAGTCGCTAATCGCCACATTGTCGCAGCGAAGAACTTCCTTGGGGCAATGGCCCCCGAAAAATGCCGTCCAAGTTTTTGAAATTTGCGGCAGGTCCATATAGTCAAACGCCAACTTCAGCTGAAAACGCCGGCGAATCGCCCAATCCAAGACATTCTCGTAGTTTGTCGCAGCAATCAGCATCCCATTGAACGAATCCATCTGGCAAATAAACTCGTTCACTAGGGTCACTTCCCAATGGTTTTTCGCATTGCCACGATTTTCAAAGAAACTGTCCGCCTCGTCGATAAACAGAATCGCATCACTCCGTTCCGCTTCACGGAACATGGCGCTAACATTATGTTCACTTTCACCCACATGGCACCCCAGAATATCGCTCGCCCGTTTCACGATAATCTCGCGATCTAGAATGTCATGCGCGATATGCTTTGCAAAAGCCGACTTTCCGGTGCCGGGAGGACCATACAAAAATATATTCAGGTTTTCCCTACGCCTCGTCAATTTCGAATCTTTCCAGCGTGCATCAAAATTTCTGAGCATCGGCACGACATAATCTACATTCCGAATATCCCCGCTCGAAATACGGACGCAATCCAAATTATAATCCGGCCTTGATTCCTGCGGTAAAGTCGGTATACCCAAAAGTTTAGCATGCGAAGAAGCGACCTCGCGAACCACATTCAAAGGCGACATCTCCTGAGACTGCATCCGTCGCGCAAGCCGAACTGCCAAAGTGGCGCTCCCTGCCATCACCGGAATTTCCTTGGCGACACATTCAATATCTTCGCCACGCATCAGTGATTCCGCCTGTTGCGTTTTCAGTACGGACTGCCAAATTGCAAAGCGTTCGCTCTTGCTGAACGAGAAAAATTCCAACGAATAATCGAAACGGCGGCGGGTACTATTTTCAATCATCGCGATATTATTCGTAATCCAGATAACAGGCGTTTTCAGGCTCTCAAAAATAATATTCAGCAATCCCTTTTCTGCCTTGTTCAAAACCAAGTCTGCCTCATCCATCAAGATGATGCCGCCACTCCGCTCACATTCCCAATCGGCAAGCAGCATCGAGCGCAGGCGTGTCTGCAAAAGAGATTCCTCGCTCATCGATTCTTCACCGATGCCCACCGAAAGCAGCGTAACATTCAATTCTTGCGCAATCGCCTTGGCAAGTTCCGTCTTGCCCGTACCCTCGCGGCCATAAAAAAGGATGTTCAGCGGAGAGCCCTTCTGGTGCGATTTCAGCATCTGCAAAACAAAAGACGCCTGCGGATTCGTCTTGACTATCTGCTCATAGGGGACACACGGTTTTGCTGCCGATTTGAAATCCATAATCCGCGACATATCCGAAAACCCGTACAGATAATTGCTCACATCGTCCGCTAGGTACAATTCCTTGCGTTTGATTCTTAAATCCGCATTGCGGAACGATTCTTCTATTTGAACCAGCTGGAACTTAAGAAGCGGACTCTCCTTGGAACAAAGCTCCTGAAGCGTAGCAGCATCAAGTCCCGTCAGCAAGGCAATCCGATTAAAGCCACCACGTTCGTTCGGATCAAAAATTTCCCCATCTTTCACGCGAATATTTTCCAACCTCAAATACAAGCGCTGATGATTTCGAAGCCACAAATAAAGCACCAGTTCCACAGCCTCATCGGACAAATGGAAGAGACGTTTCAATTCAAAAACGCGCTGCAAGGCATCATCATCGGGCGAGCAACCTTTTGCCAGCTTTTCTTTTACGCAATTTTCAATCATCTGCACGATAATCGGTCGCAAGCAATCGTTTGCGCGCTCCAAATAAGCCATAATCTCAAAAAACTGCTGAGCAAAGCGAACATTCCTGGTTTCGTGATACGCCTCCAAAAGTTCCCGCACCCCATAATGCTTGTCATCAATCGAAGTCCTGATAGTACTCGAAAAATCAACCTGGTCGCGAATCTCGTAAACACGATCCGCAAAATCGCCATAATAACGAACCGGCAAATAATTCTCGCAAAAACTGCGACAGCAACCATCCGGATACGCCCGCATAAAGCGCACCCAGTATTCCATAATTTTCAAGTCGATAAAAGAAGTCCTCGACTCCGCCTTCGCCGCAGGCGACTCCCCTTCTAACCGATCCAGAGCATTCCCGAAATAATTCTCTGCCGAATTCTGATAATGTAGCTGCATAGCAAAACCTCTTGATTCTGCTATGCAATATAAAAGAAGCGCACGACAATTAGCGTCGTGCGAAGGAAACGGTTTAAATTATTTCAAGCATAAGATTTATCAAGTTTGATTATAAAAATCCAATATCGCTTCTTTCTCGGCTTTTAATCGTTCCTGAATTTGTTGAGTTTCCCAACATTTCATTTTTGCCATTTGTTGTGCAACAGCATATTCACTTTTACTGTACCATTCCACTTTTTCTTTAAATGGTTTATCTTTTATAGAACGATTAATGCTGGATTCCAATAGCATTAAATTACCAATGCTATTTTGAAGAGCCCAGTCCACTTCAACAGATCCATCTCCTGTAGCATGAACATGTTCCACATCAAAGCCCCAAGAAAGTCGATTTTTCAATTGTTCTATACTATGTTCGTCTACTATATGAGGTTCCTTGAGGAACGCAGACACAATGCAGATTAAATCTTTCTTTTTTCGATTGTCAGTGATAGGATATTCTAATTTAGCTTCTAACTTTTGCTGTAATTCAGTTCTTTTTTTCATCAACATCTCATCAATAGCAATAGCATCTTTATTATACAGCATTTTATAAATACTATACATAAAAGTTATTCCATCGTTTACAATTTTTGCATAACTAACGCTATACGCAAAGAATATCATTGCGAGCAACCGCCATGTTCCATATACTTTCTCAATTACCTTTTCTCCTGTAAAAAGTAGATAGAGAATAGGATATTGCCAAAATCTTCCATACCGAGACTTGCCGATAAGTACATCGACAATCATCTTTTTTGGGGAATCAATCTTTCTTGAATTCCAAAGTATTACGGCATCCTTAACCTTTTGCAAATCGTCTAAACTAAAGTCAACCTTTCGAACCCGATTGACATCAAGATGCAATTCCCGATGTGGGGCAACATCTAGACAAATATCAAACAGCACATCATAAAATCGGTCAGAACCCCATGCATACATAATATTTGGCAAATCATATTTGGCAATCAGATAGGTCTTATATATATCACGAACCATACCTACGTTAATTAAATCAAAATCGTGATTTAATCTCCAATCAAGATTTTGTTTCTTTATCTCGCTGTAAAGAAGATCAATATCATCAAATTGTTCTTTTCCCTTTTTATCTTTAAGGTACTCGTACAACCTAACCTTAAACAAATCACAACCATTCAAATCTAGTCCGGCTGTATTGATAGTATTGAAAATTTCTAAAGTCTTGGAAATACCGGCCCTTGTAGTTATTACAACAAACCAAATATTCTCCTTAACATAAGCCAACAATTTTTCATAGAACTCTTTCTGAAGTCCCTCTTCATTTAAAATTTCTTCAATCAGTTTAATATTCTCTATGTATTTATTGCATATAAATTCCCCACTCAAGTCTTTTAAAGATAAAGACATCGCTTCATTTAGAAATTCATCTTCCTTACCTTTATTCACTCTAGATTCAAGAATGTCATTGAAATGAATATCAGATACATTACAATAAAATGATAAATACTTTAATAAACATAAAAGGGTACTAAATCGTTGCTGGCCGTCAATCACATCCTGTTCTTGTTCATCCTCTGTGATATATTTACGATACGACAATTGCATCGTTCCAATAAACATTGGAGCCGGTTTTTCTTTTGGCAAAAGCTTTTTTTCACCATTTTCATTTTCATCAAAACCGGAAACTCCACAAAAGCCCGTCAGCAAATCCCTCATAAATTTAGCAACCTGCGGTTCCCCCCAAGAATATTCACGTTGATAAACCGGGATTACATAACGAGTCTTTGAATCAAGCAATTCTTTCAAAGAACACCTTTTACAATCAATATCAAATTTTTCAGAAGACACAGCACACCTTTCATATAGCGTCTTAACCTTGTCTGCTATTTGATACACCTTACAGCAAGATCCACGCTTTTTATACTGAATTTGTTGAACATCAGAGTCTTCTTTTAAAGATTCATCGTATGTTGGCAAATCAAATATTTTTGCAGTCACGCCAACAGCGTTCTCGCGAGGCCACGATTCATCGATAATACCAAATTCGTTGCTGCGTATCCGAATTGTTGACTTGAGTTCTTTTAAAGGAGCCGCATCACATGTCGCCTTGGCGACAGAAATCACTGTATAACCATCAGCTATAGCAATTAAGTCGCCATTCCTTATCTTTTCAAAAATATGTTTTTGTTCCCCGACAAAAACAACCTCATTACGCCTAAAAACAGAAATGATTTTAGAATTTTCATTTCCATTTTTACTCCAACGGCAACCAACTTTCCATACTGTCATTATTTTTCCTCCGATTAAATTCGCTGTTTATCATCATCCTATTACAAAAATTGTCTTATTGGGAACAGATAAATCTGCATTGTCGTCAATCCCGCAAAATTTTCAAGAATAATAGGCTTAAATATCCAATGAACTAACAAAATGTATAAAGAGAATATCGAAACAAAAGTGATGGCATTTTTTGCCAAATAAACAATAAAGTCCCATATTACATCGTTAGACGAGCGAAGATTTTGAAATTGAGAAGAAAAACGTGGTCCGAAAATACGCGCTATTTCATATATATCCGATCCAATCGACACCTTGGGGAATTTCCACTTAACAAATTCAATTATTCCTGTCCGTACACTACGCTCTTGTACAATCATTATCAAAAGCATACAATATGAAACAGATTCAAAAATTGTCCACAGCAACATTCCAATAAACAAGAGTGACGATATCCATAGCGAACTTTATTCTCCAAAAGGCTTAAAAACAGCCAAATAAACAGCAATCACACAAAAGATAAGTTTAACCGCAGCCTCTATAATGGTTTTCTTAAATTGCGCATGCAGCAGATTGCGAAGTCTAGGCTTTACAGCATTCGGCAAGCCATGCAATACGGCGCCAGTTTTATCCAAAAAAGTTTGCACTACAGAGACAAATTTTCCCTTCAATTTTTTCACTTTGTCGCCCATAAAGTCCCTCCCCATTTCAAAAACAAAGCAACAATTACTGCATCCGGTATAAATTTAACCTCAAAATAAAAGAAGGGGGCAAAAACAATTCATAAATCCTGATCTTAATTGATCCAAGTTGTAATGCTACTGAAAAGCCGCAAAAAACATAACACTTTTTCAGAGCCAAGACTCCACTCTAGTGCGTTTTTATGTGGATGGTCTTGCCCTTTACAATCTCGTCACGGCATTCATCAAAAAAGACCTAAATCAAGTTAGGTCTGTACCGTAGAGTTGATGTTTTCCACCCCATTCACTTCTGAATCATGGAGCGTAATTCAGCAATCTCATTTTTTAATTGCTTGATTTGCATTTTCATCTCTTCTTGTTTCATCAGAGTATCTTGACGAGACGCTAATTTTTTTATCAAGTCTCTCACATTTTGCTTTGTCGATTCCGTCATTGAAGTCGCATTTTTATCCAATTTCATTCGCAACGTATTAATTGTCGCTTGGACGACTTCAATATTTGACGAGCACATTTCAAACAATTCATTTAGAATTTCCGCCATCACACGCTGAAATTCAAATAGCAAGACTTGAATTCGAGAAACTTTAACCAAACGTTCATAAATATCTTTTTGGCCTTCAGCAAGCTGATTTACAGCCTTTGAAAGATCTTTTCCTCCAAAAAGATTTTTTATTCCCAACAGGCCTCCTCCGAGTAAAAAAGGCCATCCAACAATAGGAAGAGCTATTGTTGCAGCGGCAATTCCCATCCCAGCAATCCCTGTAGATCCTAATGCAGAGAACAAAGTAGTTCGTAAAAACTCCGTTGAATATTTTTCCATCCCGCTAAACTTTTTCAATTCATTTAGCGAAGCATCTATCTCCTTTTCTAGCGCTGCTAGTTTTTCAAATTTTTCGCCAGCATAAGTTTCCGCCTGCTCCGCATTTTTTATTTCTGGAGCTATAATGATTGCATTATTTGTTTCTGCCATAAGAGTCTCCTAAAAAAGATCGTCTAATAAATCCTTTGCAAATTTGGAATCATTCTTTGCAATATCCGATAAATGTTCACCAACAATTGCCGTATCGGCTTGAATAGATTTAACCGCCTCTTGATTTTTTTCAATTGCTTTTTCTACAGTTTGAGCAAGTTGCTTATACGCTACTAGGCAATTATCGGCCATCACCCAAGTTTCTTCTTGGCAATAATACAATTTAACACCAAGAGATTTGAGTTGTTCCATTTCAAGCTCCAGTACCTTGCCTTCAGCACGTTTCTTTTCGAAACCCATTTTGAGATCAGAAAATACGGCTACAGCAAAACGCCCCACGCCAACAAAATTAACACGCAACAAGACATCCGCTAAAGCGATAGGAGCATTTCCACCGCTCTTTATCGAGGCTCGAATAGTCGCATCAATAATATCAAACGCTGCAAATGAGCCCGTTGCAATGGTCAGCATTCGAATAATGGTTCGATTATTGAACGGCATAACTTTTCGCCAATTAATCTCAGAAAGAGGTTTACCTTCTTTCAACTCAAACATAAATCGTCTAACAAAATAAAAACCTCTAACAATTATTTCATTTATCACGACCGGTAACGCTTGACGTTTTAATTCGCTAAATACAGCCATTTCCGTTCGAAAATCTAATTTACTAGAAGCCCCCTCGAACAAAGAATTAAACGCCCCAAGGTCAACTTGTTTAGAACCAGGTCCGATTCCATTTTGGAAAGCTCTACGTAACAACTCTCCAAAATTTGATTCTTTAAATATCGGTAATGCCGATAATTCCTTTAACATGGACAATATTGGTCCTGGCAAACCAGCACCACCTTTTTGAGCACTCGAAGAGCCTGCAATATCGCTCATCCAGTGACCATAGCCATTAGCCATAGCCTTAGCGGCGTTAATAATCCAATTTATAATTCCACAGAATAATTTTGTAACAGTATTATTTCCTTGAAATTGTCCATACTCATTTACCGAAATAGGAATAGAAAAACTATCGCTATCTTTGTTGACATAGACAGATTCCCCGGTAAATTGGACAATCACATTGCATATTAAGCCAACCAAAGTCGGATGATGGCAAAAATCATCTAAATGATGCGTCTTTGCATTTATCAGAGTTTCTGGATTAAACTGATACGCACCATCTCCCGGCAAACGGAATTTTTTCTCTAGAAAAGCTATTGCACCGTCAAGTCTATCGCCTGTATACCCATGTTTTTTGGCGAAATCCATAACCATATTATTAACATTCTTATTACTTTCGGCCTTTGCTTTAGCAAAATTCCACTCGCCAACAATAAAAGAATCGATCAGTCCCGTTATTATGCCACTCATAACAGCGACCATATAGTCAACACCATCGGCATGATTTGTCAAGCGATCGATATCTTCATTCAACTTATCAATCTGTTGCTGACGTGCTTCCATGCAAGAATCTTCATCATGAATCTTACGTTCAAGTTCCTGCATGCGAGAATCGGAACCAACAATATCATCCCACACAGATGACATTTCAAATTCTACAGCAAAATCGTCATTCTCGATTTTTAGCAAAGGCTTCATACAAAATTTTCCTTTCTACTTCACAATCAGCGCCACAATCGCAGCGATTAAACCGCCGAGTAACAGAGCGGCAATTACGACGGCGATGACCATAAACCATTTGGCATATTTTAGGATTTTCACCAGGGCAGAATTCTGATCCTTTGAGAACTGCTGAACCACATTCATGGTGGCAGTCACGAGGAATCCGATATCATCGAGCCAGCCCACCACGGGGATGGCATCGGGCGCCAAGTCAACGGGCGACACGGTGTACAAAAGTGACATGATCATCAAAAAAACGGCGAGCCCCTTTTGCAGTGGCGAGGCACCGTTCAAATTCTTCACATCTAAAACTTCTGGTTCTTTATCCATATTTTTTCCTTCTCAAAAAGAAATATATCCTATTTTCTACAAAAGAGCACAATTCCCCACAAAAACTATAGTTTTCCCTCAAAAAACGCGATTTTAAATATTCCAACTTGGAATGAATAGGAGATGCCCTATGGATTCCCTCCCTCGAATTATATTCGAGGTCGAGATGACATAAGAAGAATCAGCAGTCTTTCATGCAGCGGATTGAATTCGCGCAGGAGAAGTCGTTCCAGAAGCGATCGAGAATAGCATCGTCGTAGAAGTTGTCCAATCGAACGCGATACGCCCACTTGTTTTGCCCGACGGAGCTCCAGAATCGCGTGTGTCTGCCGCGAGCTCCGCAAAAACCGAATTCTTCCATGCAACCCGCCGGATACGCCGTAAAGTTGAATGCATCAGCACTTTTGCCAACAGGGAACAGTTCGTCTTCTTCCCAATCGTCTTTGGACTTTAACGCAAGAGCCGCCCCAAGGTAAGTTTCGGCACCATGCTCGCCCATTTCACATTTTGCGCCAACTGCATTAAACAAGTCTCGCCAATCGTCATTGTTCGGCAAGCGCCAACCTTTGGGGACCGCGGCTTCTGCAAATTTCCAGTAGTAGCACAAGCCATATTTCTTCACATCTGGGTCGCAGTTCCAATCGTAAGGCGGCGTTTCGCCATTCAAGCACAAATACCCCATGCCACCGGCATACGCCTGCGCACCTTCGCATTTATGCCGCAAGTTTTCGGCGAACCAAATCCGATTTCCGATTTTCACGGTGCGGTAGGTTTCACCGTCTCGCGGGTCCGTAAAGAATGTATTCGACATAAATGCCTCCTATGAGGTCATCTAGAGATTGCCGCGGCCCTTCGGGCCTCGCAATGACGTGCAAGGCGAGAGCTGCAGAACCGTTCAACGCAGACATACGCTTCGCGTGTACATAGACATACTCTCAAATTTCTTCCGCTTTCTGCCAGATTTTTAGCGGAATCAGCATAAAGCAAAGAGAGCCAGTTATCGAGTTAGCCTCTATATACTCCACAACACCATTTGGATAAACTTTGACGGCCTTTTCTACACGACTTTCCGGCATATTCGAGAGCCACGAGAGCGACTTCCATTCATCGTTCCTGAAGCCATCAAAAAATTTCTGCAGCTGTTCCTTCGTTATTTGACAATCTGCATCGTCTGACTGGTATTCCGCCACATCGTTATACACAAGAACATACGGAGTGTCTTTTCTACAGCTCCATTTGAGTTTGCGATAAGGGCTCGAGTCGATGACTTTGTTCCACACTTTGCCAAGCAGTTCCTGCGATTCTTCGACCAATTCCCAAAGGGGGCGCTCCGCAAGTGCCGCAGCAATTCTTGCATCCAGGATATCGCCTTTCGCAACACGCGACAGGCAACTAAACTTTAAGTATTCCTTGATTGTCATAAATCCTCGCTTTTTTAAGAGGAATATAGATTGAGGTGGCGACAATTAGTGTCATTTGCAAGAACCTCCTAAACAGGCATCATAGCTGGGCTTTTGCGGGTTTTACAAAAGTTTTACAATAATTTGGGCATTGGCGGGCTGAATCAAACGTGTTAAGTAATAGGGGCAAATAAAATTTACCTTACAACAAATATCTTGACATTATCTAGATAAAGATATATATTATGAACATAAAGATAAGCGAACACGCAAAACAGAGAATGGATGAAAGAGGTGTTTCCGAAGAACAGGTGAGAAATTTCTTCGATTCCAATGAACCAATTTCCTATTGGAAAATATCCGATTTCGACAACTCTGTTATTTTGGTTGACACAGTGTTTGATGGATGCAAATTTAGGTTGGTCTATAATGCGCTCACGGATACGCTGATAACACTTTTCCCGAGGAGGTAGATTATGACAGACAAAGAACTTGCATTGACCCTTGAAAGGGAATATGACGAAACGGGTGATAATGCCGGCTTCGCCATGCCTCCAGCCCCCTCAATGGCTGCAGCCATTGCCACAGTCAAGAAACGCAAAACCAAGGTAGGAACAAGTTTTGATCCGGGTGTTTTAGAAGCGTTCAAGGCAAAGGCCGAACGCGTCGGCATACCTTATCAGACGCTGCTCAATTCCGTGGTCAAGCGCTACACCGAAAGCAAGCTCGACATCGAAGTCGCGTAGTTAATTTTTAGCCCTTAATGTGGATTGCAGAAGCAAATTCGGCCAGCAGCTTCGGGTCTTCGACCTTTTCCCACAGCGTGCCGGTCACGATGATGTTTGCACCGGCGGCCACGCGGATGGCGGCCGTCTGCGGGTCCTTGATTCCGCCACCGGTAATGATGGTCATTTCGGTCGCCTTGCGGGTATAGGCAATGTGCTCCACGGGTACGGGCTCTTCGGCACCGCTGCCCGCTTCCAGGTACACATAGCGCATGCCCATAAGTTCGGCCGCAATGGAGTTCACCATGCTCAGCTTAGGCTTGTTTGCAGGAACCGGCATGGTGCCGCTGATGTATTCGACCGTGGTACGCTTGCCGCTGTTGATCAGCTGGTACGCCGTCGGAATCGCTTCCATGTTGAGCGCACGCACGAGCGCACCGCCACGCACCTGTTCATCAATCAGGTAGTTCGGATTGCGACCGCTCACGAGGGTCATGAAAAGCATCGCGTCAAAGCCTGGCACCACCTGGGAGGCGCCACCCGGGAACAGCACCACGGGCAAGTCCACATTGGCCTTGAGGGCAGCCACCTGCTTGGGGAGCGTGAAGTTGCCTAGGTAAGAACCGCCCACCAGCAAAAGGTCGGCACCGTTCTCGGCGGCCATCGCGCCCGCCTTCACAAATGCGACTTCGTCAGACGTATCGGGGTCCAGCAGCACGGCAAAAAGCGCACCGCGTTTTTCGATTTCAGCATTCAGACGAAGTTCGGTCTTACCAGGTTTCATACAATTCCTTTTCTTGCGTCTATTCCGCAAGATACCATAAAGATACAATATTTTTCCTTCCATGCCATAAAAAAAATAAAGAAGGAGGGCTAGAGGCCCTCCTTCTCGTTCTCGGCCTGTTCTCCCCCAACCGAATCCTCCTAACCGGTCCTTCAAACAGGCCTAACCCCCAAATTCGCTATTCGTCTTTAATGCAGCGGACAAAACCAGAGCGGGGCAAGTCGTAACCGAGCACTACCGCTTCATAATACACATTGGCCCCCTTCCTACGGCTAGTAGTTTGAGTTGCAAGAGCTCCCACGACATCGCCCGCAGCATTTCCACGGATTTCTTCAGGCGTCACCACAGGCTCAAACTGATACTCCCCCACACCCCTAACTATAGCCCTATAGTCGCCTTTTTCACCACGAATGTCAGCCAGAAGATCCAAGCCAAATCCTGTAGGATCTCCATAATTTGCCAACAGCAAGGTCAATGCAGGGCCCTGTCCAAGGCCATCGAGATAACTGAGCAAAGCATTCCAGTCTTCATACTTCGGCATGCGCCAACCTTCCGGACACACTTCAAAATTTATCGTCTCGAGCGAATCGATCACCTTGTCCCAAAGCATATTATCACCATCGTCACGATAATCGCCATATTCATATAGTTCATCACAATCTTCTTCGGCCCTACCCCGCCAATACAGCGTATCATCTGACATATTCTCGCTCAAGTACTCAAAAGCTTTAACGTCAACACACGCTTCTTTAGTCGTGTACTTTCGGTAAGACGAATCCAAGCCATACAACGGAGAATACAACCGACCGTATACAGAGCAGTACGACGAATTGTCCATAAAGCAGTTGGAATATTCCGCCGCATACCTTAAGTTTTCCGCCATCCAGGTCTGCGAAGTTCCACCCAAATCAATAGTCACCGTTTTATATTCCTCGCCATCACGAGAATCAACCATCGCCCCAAACGTATGTGCAATATTCAAACGGCTCGTTTTGAGATACGCAAATTCCCAAAAACCGGACACGCACTTCAGTTCAAAGAAATCTCCCTGAACATCGGCAAACGTCCCCTCGTTTTCAGAAGAGCATTGTCCCACACCGAAAACACTTGCCAACAGGTTCACATAATAAGCCTTAAATTGCATGCACTCCTGATAAAAATCCTCATCCCACATTTCAAAGGCCTTTCGCGAAGAGCTCAACAATCTCCAATAATGCGACTTCTCAACAGCTTCCGTCAAAGATTTTTTTGTATCTTCCGACAAATCAGCCAACAATCCAGACTCGCCAAGTTCCTCTTTCAAATGCTGTAGCAAATTAAACGGGACCAATTCATTAAACGCCTTGCGCCACACAGCTACATTCGAGGAATTCATCAAGCTTTCCTCCACGAACGGATTTTGCGAGCCAAAACCTAGCGCATTTGCAATTTCGGTTTCAGCCTGGGCCTTCGCCGCCACAAACGACATTCCAGATTCAGCCAGCTTCCGTATGCGATAGGTCGCCAAATGACTCAATCCATCGATCACAAAGGTATTTGCATCCCGGATATCCACAATCGCACTCAGCGATACTTCACCCGATACAGCTTCCAACAAGACAATCGGACTCCTCAGCGAAACACTATCAAAACTGGCCATTCCGTCGTCACCAGGCACCTTTTCTCCTGTGAGCGGATCTATGACGTCGCCCTTAAAGGACTCCGTAATCGTGGAATCATCCAGCGGCACAAGCGTCACCGTATCCAGTTCCGTCAGAACGATCTGTCCGCCATCATAAAAAACATTCGTCGGAACAGAAACATCTTCTGACGAACCGGCCTCATTACCTGCCGGCGCATAATAAGCACGCCCTCTCAAAGAGATATTTTTGTACGCGATAACACTCGGCTCTTCTGAAGAGCCTCCCATCTGCGTCCCCGGAGTCGTTTCCACTTTTGAAATGGTATTTCCTTCGTCAGTGGAACAGGCAGCGAACACCAAGGCGAGCGGCATCGCCATTTTGCAGATAAAGTTTCTGCTCATTGTTTTGTAGTTCATGATATCCTCCTAACCCTTTTTAGAACTCTTGTTCGTCATGGGGAAAAACTGGATGTTCAGGCGGTACACCTCATCCGTTTCGGTTTCCCTCGTGGCAATTTCAATAATGCGCTTGCGGAACGCATTGATTTCAGCGACAATTTCGTCGTAGGCACCTTGAGTAATGCCAAGCGTTACACCCGAAAAATGCCTTTCGTTTTGCGGCACGCCTTCGATTGTGTCAAGCGCGAGTTCGCCCATTTGACGGTGCAGGCCGCGAATCACAGCGGGAGTCACTTCCATGGGACCAGCCGTAATCGACCTGTCCGTCTGAACGTAATTGCCGTTCTCGTCTTTCTGAAGCATGTTCGCCTTCACCAGAAAGTTCAGCGAATCACTCACCTCGGCAGCGGTAATTTTAGGGCGACAAGCTTTCGCTAGTGCAAGCGGTTTTGCACCCGGCATGGCCGGCGCAAGTTCGCGAAGCACCGGATTTTTCCAGCTGTCAAAGTAGCGGTACGCATCGGCCTCGACAACTTTCACCTTGCGACTTTCCGCCATCGCCACCAACTTCTGGAACGATTCCTTTTTCGCCTTGTCCGTCTTGGCGTGGTCAAAGCGCACCAATTCACGGAAAAATTCGAGATCGCCACCAATCAAGTGCATCGCTGCGGCAACGCGATCGACAGCGGCGTCACTCAAGTTGAAGCGGCCTTCGCTCACATATTTTAAGTAGACCGGCGAAGAAAATCCCGCCGCAGAAGCGAACTCCGGCCAGGTAAACGCAGATTTCGCCTTTTTGTCGGCGTAATAATCCGCGATATACTGACGGTAGCTCGTATATTCAAGTATATCTTTCATTTGTCCTCCTCTTAACCCCCCGAAAGCTCGGCCCAAGTTAAGTACATCCTAAATATAAACAAAGAATTTTAAAAAATCAATAGTTTTTACAATAAATTTTTCATTATTTTTCAAAAATTTCAACATTTCTTTAAAATTAATATAAAAATCAAGCATTTCTCACAATAAATTTCAAGTTTGCCCACAAGGTCATTGAATTCTATTTAAATTTGCTGTATGAACTTTTTCTCGAAAGTAGACATTCCCGCCAGCGATTTGCGCATCGACTACAAGTCGAACTTGGTATTCATCGGTTCCTGTTTTGCAGACAACATTTCGGCACAGTTCGCGTCACGTAAATTCAAAGTGCTGGCGAACCCGTTCGGCACAATCTACAATCCACTTTCAATTGCCCAAATGGTAAAGAACATCGCCGAAGGTAAAGTCTACGGCGACACCGACGTGTTCCAAGATGTATGTCGCGACAACGGCCACGGCGATAACCTTTGGCACTGCTGGGACGCGCACAGTTCTCTTTCGGGCCATACCCGCGAAGAATGCATCGCGAAGCTGAACGCCGCGACAACGCAGGCACGGGATTTTCTGCGAAAGGCAGATGCCGTCTTTATTACGCTCGGCACCGCATTCGTTTACTATTTAAAGGACAGCGGTAAGCCCGTTTCGAATTGCCACCGACAAGACCCCGCACTTTTTGAACGCAGGATGATTAGCGTAGATGAGGCGGCCAGCGCCATCTGCGAAATCGTCGAAAATCTGCGCAAGATAAAAAATCAGACCAGGATTGCTTCGCCTTCGGCTCGCAATGACGTTGCAAGATTTACAAGCGACAACACCCCCCGCATCGTCTTTACCGTATCGCCGCTGCGACACATGAGCGACGGCGCCCATAACAACACACTTTCTAAGGCGACATTACAGCTCGCAGTAAATAGCGCAATAAGCAGTGTCACCACCGTCCCTTCGGCCAGCTCAGGAACCTTTCCCACCATAGATTATTTTCCGAGCTACGAAATCGTGATGGACGAGCTGCGCGACTACCGATTCTACGAAAGCGACATGGTCCACCTTTCAAGAACCGCCGAAGAATACATTTTCGAACGTATGGCAGATACTTACTGCAGTGAAATAACATGTGGCCACATCGCCAAGGTCGAAAAGTTCCTCAAGGGAGCGAGACACCGGATTCAGGACGAAAGCGCACCCGCCACGCAGGATTTCCTTAAAAAGATAAACGCCCAGGCGACCCTACTGGAATCAGACATTCCAGGGCTCGACCTGAGCGACGAAAAACGCCCGGTCAAATAACCGAGCGCAATCAAAAAGCGATTACTTTCCGAGGCTTTCTTTCGGGATGCTGGTAAAGGTGAGCGCACCCTTCGCGTGAACGTTGCCGTTCACTTTCACGATGCAGTCAAAGCCGACCAGCACGCCACCTTCCTTCGTCTTCTTGACCGAGATTTCAAGCTGGTCACCCGGAATCACCGGCTTCACGAACTTGAATCCGTCAATTTTCAAAAGCACGTAGAGATTTTTTTTCAAATCTTCGGCGGGCTTTTCAATCACAAGCGAGCAAAGCTGAGCGCAGCTTTCCACAATGAGCACGCCAGGCATAATCGGCGTGCCCGGGAAGTGACCGGTAAAGTACGGTTCGTTCACGCTCACGTTCTTGATGCCCACGGCAGATTCGTTCGGCACCAGTTCCGTCACTTTCTCGATCATCTGGAACGGCGGACGCTGCGCAATCTTTTCGCTGATTTCGTAAATGTTCATCATAGAGAAAGCCCTCCGTCGAGTACGAACACCTGGCCGGTCACGTAGGCGAACTGGTCAGAGGCTAGTGCAGACACAATGTTTGCGACTTCGTCGGCAGAGCCGAAACGCTTGAGAGGAATCTTTTCGAGATAGCCCTTGCGGGTCTCTTCGGGAATAGCCTCGATCATCTCGGTCGCGATAAAGCCCGGAGCCACGGCATTCACGCGGATGCCGAAACCGCCCAGCTCCTTCGCGAGGGTCTGGGTCAGCGAGTTCACCGCACCCTTCGTGGCGCTGTAGACGGCTTGGCCCGCGAGAGCGAACTTCGAGGACACGGAACTCATGTTGATAATCACGCCGGATTTCTGCTTGTACATCTTCACGGCCACCTGCTGGGCACAGTAGAAGTAGCCCTTCACGTTCAGATCGAAGCACTTGTCGAGAGTTGCCGGATTCATCATCATCAGGTATTCATCGCGGACAATGCCCGCGTTGTTCACGAGCACGTCAATGCGGCCGTAAGCCTTGAACACTTCGCGCACCATCACCTTGACTTCGTCAAGCTTGGAAACATCGGCCTTGTAAATCATGCCGTCGCCACCTTCAGCCTTGATCTGGTCGAGCGTCGCGTTCGCCGCCTCGTCGGAACTGGAATAATTCACCACGACCGTGTAACCGTCACGGGCGAGTCGCAGGGCGCAAGCCTTGCCGATTCCCTTAGACGCACCTGTCACCAAAGCAACTTTCATCTTCAAGTCTCCTTCTTCTAAACTATTTGCCGAAAACGACGGCGCTGTAGGAGCCGCCCGCCGCAAACGAAATCACCAAAATTTTCTTGAGGCCAGCCGCATCGACCTTCTTGGATGCCACGGAACCGTCGGCCGCGACAAAGTAGGCATTGTCGCCAGCAAGTTCACCGCTCAACAGGAGGGCCGCTTCGGCTGCCGCCAAAGCAGCAGACCCCGCACGACCTTCACCGGTGCGTTCCTTGACTTCAAAGAGCGGCATCGAGGCAAGCTTTTCACCGAACACGCGCTTGAGTGCGCCCTTCTCGATATCGTCGATTCGCTTGCAGCCGTTGGCGAAACCGCAAACCGCATCAATTTCGCCAGCGGAAATCCCGGCATCGGCGAGAGCGTCGGCTATAGCCTTGTCCAATGCCTCGTCAGAGCCGACCAGCTTGCCGAACTTCACGTTCTTGCGGCCGTGGCCGAAACCAAGCGCGTAGCAGTAGACCTTCGCGCCGCGGGCCTTGGCGTAACCTTCTTCTTCGAGCATAATCGACACGGAGCCGTCACCCACCACACAGCCTTCGTTGTCTGCGAAAGGCACCACCACATCAGCGGCGGCCACGCCCAGCTTCTGGGCAAATTCGGTAATAATCGGCAGGTTCTCGTCGGTACCGGTCGCCATCATAGCCTGTTCCTGACCGTCGTGAATCACGTTCATCGAGTACCCGATGCTGTCGAGGCCGGAAAGCGGACCCGTCGTAATCGTGACTCCGTAACCCTTGATGCCGGAGCAGATGGAAAGATAACCGCCCGCCGCATTGTAAACCGTATGCGGGAACTTGAACGCGGAACCCTGGGAATTGCCTTCACGTGCAATGAGTTCTTCAAAATCATAAGTGGCACCGAGGCCACCTTCGCTGGTACCCACGATAATGCCGATATCCTTGGCGTTATCGTCAGTCACCTGGAAATTCGCATCCTGCAAGGCGCGCATACCCGACACCGTCTGGAGCTGTCCCAGGTTGTCGAGCTTACGGTAGAAAGCCATCTTGATGCCGAGTTCCTTGTAGTCGTCGAGTGCAATCGTCGAATGCACCGAGGCGGATTCGGGTTTCTTGTCTTCTGCGACGGCCGCGAGGTAAGCGGCCTTGCTGTTACCAAGCGGAGAGACGATTCCAAGCCCCGTCACGGCAATCTTCTTTGCCTTCGCGGACTGGGCAGAAACTTCGCCAGGGACCTTCGAGAAAACAATCGCCGCGTTCGTGCCGCCGAACGCCACGTTGTTGCTCAGCACGCACTTGAGTTCCTTGTGGCGCGCCTTGTTCTGAACGAAGTCGAGACTACCCACCTTTTCCTTGAGGGCGGCAGACTGTTCTTCGCTGTAGGGGAATGTCGGGAGCACCGTATCGGTCGTAAGCGCCTTGATGCTGAACACGGCCTCGATAGCACCGGCGGCACCGAGGCAGTGACCGGTCATCACCTTGGTGGAGCTCACGCTGACACTTGCGTTGTCTTCGCCAAAGAAATTCTTGAACGCCGTAATCTCGGCATTGTCATTCTTGCCCGTACCCGTACCGTGAGCGTTCACGTAGCCGATATCGGACTTGTCGATGCCGGAATTCTTGACGGCGCGATTAATCGCTTCCATCAGGCAAACGCCATCTTCACGCGGAGCGGTAATGTGGTTCGCGTCGCTGGTGACACCGGAACCGAGCACTTCGCAGTACTGTTTTGCGGAGCGCTTCTGGGCATGTTCGTAAGATTCTACGATAACGATGCCCGCACCTTCGCCAAGCGTGATGCCGTTGCAACGGTTGAACGGAGAGCAGCCGTTTTCGTCGAGGGCATGGAGAGAAAGGAAACCGGAATACGGAACCGCAGCAAAGGAGTCGGCACCGCCCGCAATCACCACGTCGGCCTTGCCGGCACGAATCAGGTCGCAGGCGACCGCAATCGAAATCGTGCCCGCCGCACAGGCGTTCGCCACGTTCGTCACGATACCGCCAGCGCCGCAAGATTCAGCAACCTGCGAAGCAATGGCGGCAATAGGCATCTTTGCAATTTCAGAAGCGTCGCGACCATGCTGGTGATACTGTTCAATGGAAAGCACGCCGCCCACGCAGCTGCCGATCACCACGCTCACGCGCTGATCGTCACCGAAATTAGAAAGCCCCGCATCGGCCAAGGCCTCGTTCGCAGCCTTGATGCAGAGCTTAGAGACGCGGTCCTTTTCTTCGGGAGCGTCCAGGTTATCGAGGGTGTCGCACTTGACTTCGGCAGCCAAGTCCGCATAGCAATTTACAGTATCGACCGAAGTCGTTTTATGGATACCCGAAACTGATTCAAGGGCACTTTTCCAAGTCTCTTCGACATTGTTACCGACGGCGCAAATAACACCCAAGCCAGTAACTACACAGCGGCGTTCGTCAGGGGTCATACTACTCCAAAAATCTACAGAATTCAACTAGAGATTGCCACGGCCAGATTCTATCGCCCTTTCGCTACGCTCCAGGACTCCAGAATGACGGTCTTATGTCACCCTGGAAGGAATCCGTAAGACGACCGATAGGGCTCAGAATGACTGGCCTCGAAGACCCTACCCATCTGTCATTCTAACAGACCGACCAGGTCTCACTTAGATAATTAGGCCTTGTGGGCTTCGATATAGGCGGCGATCGTATCGATGCTCTGGAAGTTTTCCTTGGCAACACCGGTCATGGACACGCCGAAGTTGGAATCCACGAAAGAGATGATTTCAAGGGAATCCACGGAATCAAGACCGATTTCTTCACCAAAAAGCGGAGTATCGAACTGGAGAACGTCACCATCGACACCGAGATCGGACATAAAGAAGGACTTGAGTTTGCTTTTCATTTCTTCAGAAGACATAATTAACCTCATTATTTTCAATTTGCGCTAAAAGATAGAAAAAAATAAGAATTCATCTTTCAAAAACATTACAAAACTGACATATTGACAGAAATCAAGGATAAAACGGCACTAGAATGCTTGACGCACATAAAAAGACAGTCCCAGATGGTCAAAATCGACCCAGGAAATGTCGGCGCGAGCAAAAAGAGTCTGTTTCAGATTCAAACCGAGAAGCGCTCCCGCGCCAATCGACCGGTGCCAGTCGTTGCGTACAAGTTCACTAAAGTAACGACCCGACTTGCCCCCTTCGAAAAAGAAATGCGCACCAAGCCGCCACCAGATGTACTGGCGCAATTCCGCCTGCATAATGACAGCCTGGTTGTCGCCAAAGTATAGACTCTCTACGCCGCGGAAACGGCAAATTCCATCGGGCCCCGCCAGCATATCGAACGGGACGTCGCCATCGGCGCGCTGCCACAGGAAGCCCACCGCCGTCGTAGTCGTCTTTGACAAGCTAGAATAGACTCGCAAATCCAGCGATTCAACATCAAATGTGTAATCGCCCAGGCGGTCGCTGTAGAACATCTGCTGCCACTGCACCAGGAATCCGTGACGGGTCCAGTTGATGTTATCTCGGGAATCAAATCCGAACAGATATCCCACGCCATTTCGCCACCCGGAATGTTCATCGGGCAAGTCTTCAATTTCGCCCTGTTCAAAATCAATTTCAGTGTATTCGGCGTGGACCTCGATGCCGTACTTAAGCGTAGACGGCAACCCCACCCGCGATTCGACCTTGGTGCCGAACTGGAATTTCTTCCGGTTGAAATTGGTAAACACGTCGATGTCGGGATCGTTGCCTCGACCGTAATAACCGGCCACCCAGTCCTGGTACTTGAGCAGGCCCCAAATACTCACCCGGTCATGGAACATATAATAGTAGGGTTCCAGTTGCAACTGCAGCTGGCCACGCGTCGAGCCGTATGCCGTAAGCCCGATTTCGGGGACCTTGCCTGCCGCCTCGTCCGATTTCAGAAACAGCAGGGCCATCACGCCAACCTGGAACTCAGTCTCTTCGGTATACCCCAAGATGGGCACCACCGAATAGCGCTGGAAATCCTCTTCAGGAGCATTTTCTTTTGCTACACCACTTTCACCCGCAACAGCCAAGGCTGCACAGGCAATCAGAACCACCCAAAATTTTCTCCAAAAATACATTGCGATCAAAGATAAAAATATACCATTGTCACCCGACATTCAAAAAGCTACATTTGGCTCCGAAATGTCGAGTTTGAATTCCGATCGCCTCAACTCCTTTGGTTCCGCCAGCATCCCCAAGCTGGTGTTGCAGTTTTCCGTTCCGGCCATCATCAGCATGCTGGTGAACGCCCTCTACAATATTGTGGACCGATTCTTCGTAGGTCAGGGGGTAGGCAGTCTCGGTATCGCAGGCATTACACTCTGCTTTCCGATTTTCCTGTTCATCATGGCCATGTCCATGATGGTCGGCGTAGGCGGCAACACGCTCTTCGCCATCCGCCTCGGGCAAAAGAAGTACATCCAGGCAAGCATCATCCTGAACAACTCCTTTTCGCTCCTGATTTTGATGGCCATCGGCGTTTTCACGCTGGGCGAAATCTTCATGGAGCCCCTGTTAAAGCTGTTCGGTGCAAGCGAGCAGACCCTGCCTGTGGCCAGCAGCTACATGCGCATCATTCTGTGTGGGGCAATCTTCCAGACGATCGCCCCCGGCATGAACCACTTTATCCGTTCAATGGGTCACCCCAAGACGGCCATGTTCCGAGAAATCGTGGGAGCCGTCACGAACATCATTCTCGACTACATATTCATCATGAAGTTCCACTGGGGAATCGAAGGCGCCGCCTGGGCGACCCTCATTTCGCAGCTGGTGGCCTCGGCCCTCATTACCCAATTCTTTATCAAGAAGGATACGCCAATCAAGATCCGCTGGCGGCACATGAAGCTCCGCGTCGCCTACGTACGCAAGATCTACATTCTTGGCCTGCCGCCTTCCGTGATGCAGATTTGCAACAGCCTGATGAACGCTATTCTCGCCTGGAGCCTGACCACTTACGGAAACATCAGCGTCAAGACGACTGGCGCACTCTCCGGCGGCGACATGGCGATTTCAGCGTTCGGCATTACCAACAGCATCATTTCAATCATCATCCTGCCGCTCCTGGGATTCGTTCACGGAACGCAGCCGATTATCGGATACAACTACGGGGCACGCCTCAATAGCCGCGTCAAGGAAACTCTCAAGTTCGCCTTCATTTACGCCGGCGGATTCATGTTCGTCACCTGGGCAGTCCTCATGTGGCAAGCGGAAACCTTCGTGGCACCGTTCGCTCCGAACGACCCCGAACTCATCAAGCTTTCCGCCTGGGCCATGCGCATTTTTGCAGCCGCCTTCTTCATGATTCCCTTCGGCATGGTGTCCGGAAACTTTTTCCAGGGTACAGGAAAGGCGCTCAGGGCCATGTTCCTGAACGCCTGTCGTCAAGTGATCTTGCTGATTCCCTTCCTGCTGATACTGCCCCACTTCTTTGAACTCAAGGGCGTTTTCATGGCGCAGCCCATTGCCGACACGGGAGCCGCAATTATCGGCCTCGCCATGCTTTGGCATGAACTGAAAAAGTTAAAATAGTTCTGACATAAAAAGGAGATCCCGGCTCGGAGGCCGGGATGACAAATTAGGCGTCCGTGTAACTAGTTAGCGGATGTTCGCGCGGCGGGTTTCGCGGCCAACCTTCACGATATAGGAACCGTTCATAAGGTCGGGCACCACCGTTTCTGCACCGGAGAGATTTCCCTGGCGCACGACGCGACCCTGCAAATCCATCACAGCGAACTTTGCGCCAGCCAAGCCCCCTGCAATCGTCAAGGTCGAACGGGCACTATTCCTTACGGCAAAGTCGGACTGGCCATTCTTTACGGCAGCAACCGACGGCTTCTTGACAGAAGTCGTATGCAACGGATCATCGTTGTGGATATACAGATTCGTTACCAGGCGCAGGTTGCTCATGCTCGTACGACGGTCGCAGTAGAACATGTCAAAGTCATACTCCATTCCCGCCTTAAGCTTGCCCGTATTGCCAACAAAATCATCCAGGGATACATAACTCGGAGCAGGCATGTGGAGACCACCCAGGTCAATCGCCAACTTGTTGTCGACAAAAATCCAGATATCATCGTCCCCGCGTACCGACAGGAACGCGCCTCGGTGGTAGGTAAACACACCATGGACTTCCATACAGAAATGCTGGTTTCCTTCCGTCACGAGTCGTTCTTCCCAACTATCCTGATCATAAACATTGGGCTCATCGCCATTGGCAAATTCACCCGCAGAAACCGGATACAGGTCGATATACGGAAGATTCGTTTTCGGATCAATCGCAGACCAGTTTTCAACAGGACCAAGAGCCTCATCCGCCCTTTGGGAAATATAATTGTATTCCGACCCTTGGGCACTTCCACGACCATACTTAACCGCACCAAATTCATCCCTAAGTGTCGCCGCAGTAGCGCAATCACCCTTGCAGGTTTTCGCAGTAACAGAATCCTTAAGGTCATTCAGCGGAGTAAAGGCTTCTGTAGGTGCGAAATAGTCAAAGGAGTAGTAATAGCTATCAAATTCCCAGAAGCCGTACTCATTCCTAAAGAACGGCAGATAACGGAAGTCATGCTTCACATTTACGCCATCCGTTTCCAGGAACATCACATCAAAGGCATCCGAACTCACGAAGCACCCGCTCGTCGAATTGTAGGTCGGCTTCTTCTTCGTCGGATCAAGCGTTTCACTGACAATTCCCGGAGTCACGCCAATACAGGGAACTGAATTTATTTTTCCAGCACCCGGGAAGTTATAATAAGCGGAAGCATCATAGCAAGCGTTCGATGCCATGTTCGGATAATCATCGCAAGTAAAAGCACCATGCAAGCTAGCGTCAGTATCGTAATAGGTCACGTACATGGCGTAAGAACAGACGCCGTCTATCCTCAGTTCATCCGGACTACCCTTAAAATACATCTCTTTAACACCATAGGCTTCCGCCACGTCGGGTTCCGTTACAAAGGAAACCGTGTCCGCACCAAAAAGTGTAAAAAGCGAATTCATCGGAATTAAATCAGGCTCTTTTCCCCAACCATTAACACCGATTGCATCTGTCAAGGATTCATCGTCCTCTCTAAAGATAAGGACATTCTCGGAAACATCCTCGTTCATCCAGACCGCGTAGTACCACCCGCACATATAGGGATAGACCCTTAACGGACGGCCATTCCCGTAGGTTCCGTCCGGAGACCACATCGGCGTCGAAGCGAACCATTTTTCATCATCAGGAGGCAAAACGAAGAGCACCTTGATATCCGGCTTTGTAGAAGAAACAAACGTCTCTCCCGGATGTTTCGGATCTTCAAGGACCCAGACATCCATTCCTTTTCCAGGGCAGGCGATATCGGCATGCATCTTCGGATAACTATAGTCGTAGCGAGTGAAGCCGTTCCATTCCGACTGAAGCACATAATGCACTGGACCTGAATCATACGCATCGGCAAGCGCAAAGGTGTCCCCCACAAATTCTTCCGCGACTTGGTCCAAGTCAAAGTCATAATACCCCGTCTTCTTATTAAGCGCAGAACGCGGAATCTCCATCGAGCCGCCAAGCACGGACACGTACATTTTAGCCCAGTTGTCAGGCGCCTTGAAATGCAATGTTCCGTGACACGTCGGTGCAGCAAAAGCACTCTGAACGACCGCCAGCGCAAACAGCACGGCGGAACCCATCCTTACCCAATTTTTCATTTTTCCTCCCAATAGGGAACGCCCAAGCGTCCCAATCAATAAAGCTTCTTCATGTCGGTCAGTTCGCCGGCCTTTTCGTGGAAAAGCACCAGCGTGCCACCCTGAACCTTCTTGAAGATCTTGGAAAGTTTTTCGACGGCATCCTTTTCTTCAAAGCCGATTTCGTTGTAGGCGGTCTCGCCAATCACGATACCCACATTCACGAAGTCCGGAGCCTTGCGGCGAAGATAGTTCAGGAATTCCTCGTCATTATTGAGGATATCCGTCGCCGTCGGCTTTTCGAGTTCAGCCGGATCGCGGGTACTCACCAAGAGCGGATACATATCGTCCGTAATCATCTGCTTGGAATTCAGATAAAGGGTGTTGCCGACAAACAAACTAATAGAATCGTTAAGAACCTGACGCACTTCAAGGAGCACGTCGCTCTGCGTAGACGCCTCCTGGATTTCAAGCTTAGAAGGGCCGCAAGCCATGAGGGCGAGAGACACGACGGAAAGAACGGCTAGGGCAAGTTTCTTCATATTTTCACCTCTTTTTTGAACTAATATATAATTTATTTGTTCAAAATGACCAGGGCGCGTTCAATTAATTCCGGTTTGAGGTCAAAAACACGGCTCAGAGTCTCGATCTGGGCCGATTTTTCAATTTTTTCGATACGGGAACCGTTTCGGTCTCGAGTGACCAGGTTTCCCTTCTGGTAATAGTACTGCACGCCCTTTTCACGGTCAAGGCGGTTGAGCACCGGGTACGTCATCATTTCGCGATAAAAGCTCTCGTTCCAGTGCTGCTTGAACTCTTCTACAGATACGCCTTCGACGGGGTACTCGAAGCGGAGTTTCATCGGTCCCCCTGCTCCGCCCGTCCAAAGTTCCATGCTCGACGCATCCGGACGCACCAGGCGGACACTGTTCGGAACCAACGGGAAAAAAGCCTCGCCAGTCCCCTGCGGAGGCGGCAAGGGAATCGGGAGCGGATCGAAAATCAGGTAGCCGGGATCGAAGAGAAATTCGGATTTCGAGGTTCGGAATTCAGAATTTGAACAAGGGACTATTTCGACTCCAAACTGCAGCGGCAAAGGGGTTTCGTCAGGTAAGATGAGGGCGCAGTGGATATTGCGCTCCTTGCGCTTGTGACCCATGACAAGGCGCGGGTTTAGCCCCATGTCACGGAACACCTGGTACAGGTGCCAAGTCATGCTGAAACAGGTGCCGCCACCCATCCACGCATCGACATCGTTCTGAAAGCTATCGTCGAGCTTTTGCGCCGCCGTAGAACTCCCCGTCGATTCCAGACGGATAATCTTCGTCAGGTTCTCATAGGTGACCTTGGACAGCTTGTCGCAGATGTCCTGGATTTTTTTCCACTGTTCAGGGAGCATGCGGCAAAGATAGAAAATGATGCTGACTAGAGCAGCATCGAGATGCCGTCGACACCGAGGACCGTCAGGCAGGCGACCACGGCAACACCCACCAGCCCAAGCCCGAACAGCGAAGCAACCACCGCCGTCAGCAGGGCACACGCCCCCGAGAACTTGCTGTCGGTCGAATAGAATATCGCAGGCACCGTCATCGCGGCAAGCACCGTATAGGGAACATAAGCGAGGAACGAACGCCAGAAGCGGCTCTTGATTTTACCCTTCAAGAGAACAAACGGAAACGCACGTAACAGATACGTCACACCCGCCATCACCAGCAGGAACAAAGCGTAATCTCTCAGGTTCATGCATCCCCCTTCGTTTGTTCAAGATCATCGGAATCATCCTTGACCGGAAAGAGGGCCGCCCCGATAAGGGATGCCACCAGTGCGCAAATGATAATCGCAAAGCCGACCGTCACCCCGTTCAACGCCGGGACATACTTGAAAGCAAGACTGCAGGCGATCGCAATCAGGACGGCAACTAAAGTCGGGCGGTGCGCCTTCATCTGCGGGACAACGATCGCCACGAACATTCCGTAAAGGGCGACGCCCAGGGCATTCGTCACAATCGCCGGAAGAATTTCACCGCAAATGGCCCCGCACATCGTCCCCGAAGACCAGCCGATATACGGCAGCACCATGAGCCCCGCAAAATAGCGCGCCGTCACAGGTTCGCTCTGGCTTACGGCAAGGGCGTAGATTTCATCGGTGATTCCCGTCGCCAGCATGAGGCGTTTCCCGACACCGAACGAGGGCGCAACCTTCTGCGACAGCGAAATAGCCATCAGGCTATACCGCAGGTTGATAAAGAACGTGGCGAGCGCCATTTCGATAAAGGTTCCCGCCGCATCGGACATAATCTGGAGCCCGGCGAACTGCCCTGCCGAGGTCAAGTTCGTCATCGAGATAAAAGTGACCAGTGGCCAACTCAACAGTTTTGAACCGGCTATCCCGAACGAGAACGAGACGGCGAAATAGCCGAGGCCTATCGGCAGACCGTCTTTTACACCATTTGAAAACTTCATGGCCCAAATATAGCAATTCCGCCCGTTATTTTATGCAGATATATAAATTTACGCATAATCGTAGTTTGCTCAAGAAATTAATCAACCGGACCCCGACATACAAAAAATCCCCGGCTGGGCAGCCGAGAATTTTCTTGACAGATGCCAATTTTTACTTTATCGCGATGCGACGCGTCAGGTTCATAGAACCGGAGCGAACGCGCACGATGTAGTTGCCTTGACGGAGATTTTCGAGGTTCACGGAACCGGTCACCTGCTTGAAGCTTGCCACCGGGCTACCCTGCATATCGAACACATCGACGGAGGCCCTTTCGGCACCGGAAACCTGCAGCATACGGCCCGTCATGGACACCTTGAGCGGATTCACCTCAAAGACATTTACAACGGTCGTCGATTCGCTCGAAGAAGATCCTTCAACCGAGCTGCTAGACGTGTTTTCGACCGAGGCAGAAGAACTGCTTGCCGCAGCGGTCACCGTCAGCTTGATTTCGAACTGCGTATTGTTAATTGTCAGCGTTTCGGTATGGTCGCCAGCCTGGATATAATCCGGAACCGAGCCCGCAACAGTCACTTCGCTACCGGACTGTTTAATGTTGAAGAAGTGGAGATTCCAGGTGTTACGATTGAATGTCTGCACGTTCTTGAAGGTCACCGTTTCAAACTGACCGCCCTGAGCCACCGTCTGTTCGAGGTCACCGACGACAACCACCTGCGTCGCCGCACTGCTCGAGGACTTTGCGCTGGAGCTAGAACGTACGGAGCTGGAAGAAGCGACACTAGACGAAGACTTCGCGGAGCTAGAAGATGCCACAGAGCTGCAGCTCTTTGCGGAGCTGCTAGAGGCGATACTGGAGCTGGACTTCGCAGAAGAACTGCTTGCGACACTAGACGAAGATTTCGCGGAACTGCTAGAGGCTACACTCGAAGAGGACTTTGCAGACGAGCTGCTGGAAACCGGAGAGGGAACCGGCTGAATGGCCCAGCCAGAGCAACGCACGTCATCTACATAGAGGTAGTTGTACTTCGGCTGGGTCGTCGTTTCTGCAACACCCTTGACTTCCCACGTGAACTTGTTGATACGTTTCTTGGAAATCGTCACATCGTCGTCCGTCCAAGAAGGTTGCATAAGCGCGCCCCACGAGATAGTCGCCGTGGTCCAGTCGGATGCAGCAGCCTTTTCAATCTGATGGAATGCGTAATCCAAAACGTCAGTATCTTCCGCCTTGAAGTTGTGAGCCGCTCCCTTATACCTATAGGAAATCTGCGTGCAGGCAGAAAGATCATAGGCCGTCTGGGTTTCGTTCAAGGCAAGTCCCAAAGCAACATAAGGATCATACAAGTTATCGCCCTGGGAAAGGTTGATACCGGTAATACCCGCCACATACTTGGTGGAGTTTCCTGCCTTGGAACCTGCGATAACGACATTGTAGCCGCCGCGAGCTCCTTCGCCGTTTGTAATCGTGGAAGCACCCAGGTCGCCGTCATCAGTATAGGCGTACCATTCGCCACCGGTAAAGGTATAGTTGTCGCCATCTTCCAGGTCATCGATGTAATCGGTATAACCGGAAGGAAGCGCACTGGAGGAACTGGCGATAGAGCTGCTAGAAACCGGTGTGCCGGAGCAAGCCGTATAAGTGGTCGGGTTGCCTGCCAGGTACCCCTTGACCAGCTTACCCGACGAGGTATAGACGAAATTCGTTGCAGAGCTTCCACCTTCAAACGCAGCCGAGCCTTCGCCAATATGCGATGCGGACCAGTTCGCCCAAGAAAGCTTGTGGGTGTTCATCCAGGTCTGCCAGGAATCATTGACTCCCTGATTAACAGAGCCGGCGCCATCTGCAGTACCGGTACCCCATTCCGTCACGAACACGGACAAGCCGCCATTCATGGCCCTTACAGCGTTTGCACCTTCGTTACCCGTGGAATGAGAAGCCGCATAATAGTGGAACGTGTACGCCACATTCTTGTCGTTAATCGCATTCGTTATAGCAACCGAAGGATACTGGTCATAGTAAGGAGTTCCCACAACAACCAGGTTATCGGAATGCTTACGGATTGCTGCGATTACGGATTCCGCATAGTTCTTGATGGTCGGCCAATAACTAGATGCGGCTCCTTCACCCCAAGAACCGATAGGCTCGTTATACACTTCAAAAATCACGTTGTCGTAGCCGCCGTAGGTCTTTGCAGCCCATTCGAAGAATTCAACGGCGCTGGAAGTCTGGTTCTCGGCCTGATGAGAATGCCAGTCGATAATGACATAAATATCATTCTTCACGGCCGCATTCACCACGGTATTCAGGTAAGTTTTCTGTCGATCTGCGCCGCCAGACAGGTATCCACGGTTATTGTCCCAGGATTCGCTAATGCCCATGACAAAGCGGACAATCTGGATATTCATGGAACTGACCAAGTTGTCGATGGCCGCTTCGGAATAATAATCCGTCGCGGCAGCATCTCCCGAACTCCAGTAGAGGCTCATGCCCTTCACCTGGACTTCGGCTCCATCGGTAACACCCTTGCAGGCTCCATAAATCTGGCCCTTGCCGTCTATGTTTTTTCCAGCCTGCAACTGACCGTACTGGCTCACCGGACCTACGCGGTTCGCGGCAAAAGAAGTGGAAAGAAGACCCGCAGCGAGAACGCCCAGGCCAAAAACTTTAATGCTGTTTGAAATTTTCATACATCCTCTTTTTTTCACCAATCTCCGGGAACAAATTTAGTTAAAAGAGGGGCTTTTTCCACGTGATAAAAAACACAAAAAAAATCTTAACCGTACACGAGTGTACACGGGACGGAGAGAACGAAAAAAGCCCGGCGGAAAGCCAGGCGTTTCGAAAGCGCAATGTAACGCAGCGAACTAGTTTTCGTTGTTGTGCATTTCCATCTGTTCGCGGTCCATCGTGTGCTGCAGGTATTCCTTGAAGTCACGGTCGATGTTCACACCGTCGAGGTCGATATCGTCGTTTTCCAACACGAACACGGCGCTCGGGTTATCGAGCCAGCCCACCACGTCCACCTGGTCGAGTTTCATGGACTTGTCGCCCGCGGCCTGTGCAACGTATTCAATCTTGGACTTCTGAACCCAGCCCTGTCCGCAAGGACCCTTCACGAGCACGTCGGTATCGCCGTCCTTAAGGATTGTCAGTTCGTCGTTGAAGCCTGCCGTACAGACGACAGAACCGCCGTCCTTTTCCTTGGTCAGGTCCACGTCGCCCAGCTTGGATTTGACTTTCTTGCCGGCTGCGAAAGAGAAGCTAACCATCAGGGCAAGAGCAATTAAAAGCACCTTTTTCATATCTTTCCTCAGAAACAGGTTAAAAAACTTGACAATGCAAGTAGGAATATACCTTTTATTTTTGACTTCCGTTAGAATTTCTTTTAAATTTTTGCGATATGAAGAAGATTTTACTTATTTTGACCCTCGTTTTGGCACTTTTGGGCACTTTTTTGGCCCTTAACCTCAAGTCCAGGATGGGCGAACAGGCGAAAAACACCCAAACAGTGCTCCTGGAAATCCCCAAAGGCAGCTCTCCCGCCAAAGTTTTCCAGGTCCTGAAGCAGAACGGAGTGTGGACCGACGACCTCGCCTTCCGGTTGACCGTAAAGAAACTGAACCCGAGCCTCAAGGCCGGCTGGTTCGAAATTCCCGCAGGGCTTACGCTGCCGCAGGTGCTCTCGATTATCGAATCGGGGAAAGTCGCCGTTCGCCGCGTCACCATCCCCGAAGGGCGCGCCTCCTGGGAAATCCCCGCCTACCTGCAAAAAGCCTACCCTGACCTGAATGCGGACCGCTGGAACAAGCTCGTCCAGGACCCGAAGTTCGCCCGTTCGCTCGGAATCGAGGCGAATTCACTCGAAGGCTACCTGCTGCCCGACACCTATCCCTTCCCGATTGACGCCGACGAAGAAACCATCTTGAAACAGATGGTGGCCGCCAACCTGAAGGTTCGCGACGAAATGCAGAAGAAGCCCGGTTCCATGTGGAATACGCTCGGCAGCTGGCACAAGGTGCTCACCCTAGCAAGCGTCGTGGAAGAAGAAACGGGAATTCCCGAAGAACGCCCGCTGATTGCAGGCGTGTTCCACAACCGACTCCGCATCGGGATGCCGCTCGGGGCCGACCCCACGGTGCGGTTCATTTTCAAGAACTTGACCGGCCCTATTTACAAGAGCCAGTTGAACAGCAACAGCCCCTACAACACGCGCAAATTCAAGGGACTCATGCCGGGGCCCATTTCGAATCCGGGCCGCAAGGCAATCGAAGCGGCGCTATTCCCCGCCAAAACCGAGGCACTTTACTTTGTTGCAAAAGACGACGGGAGCATGACGCATTTCTTTAGCTCCAACCTCTCCGACCACAACAGGTACAAGGACGTCGCCGCAAAGAACAGAGGAGAATAGCAGGCACTGGATCTTCCCCATTCGGGGACCATGCGCACTAAGGCAACAAGTTGCCAAGTGCTATCCGGCCTCCCCGTTGGTCGAGGATGACTCCGCCACATACGTCATCCTGGAGTCACAACGTGACGAACGGGATCCACGGGATGATGCTTCATTGGACCCTCCCCGACAATCGAGGATGACTCAACCACATACGTCATCCTGGAGTCACAACGTGACGAACGGGATCCACGGGATGATGTTTCTTTGGACCCTCCCCGACGATTGAGGATGACTCAACCACATACGTCATCCTGGAGTCACCGCGTGACGAACGGGATCCATGGGATGAAGTTTCATTGGCCCCTCCCCGACGATTGAGGATGACTCAACCACATACGTCATCCTGGAATCACCGCGTGACGAACGGGATCCACGGGATGATGCTTCATTGGACCCTCTCCGACGGTCGAGGATGACTCAACCACATACGTCATCCTGGAGTCACAACGTGACGAACGGGATCCACGGGATTACGCGTCATTGCCCCCCCCCTGACGGTCGGGGATGATTTAAGAACTGCACACACCTGTATACAAAAAGTATTCTTTTCGCCTCTAGCTTTTTGCTGGGGGCATTTCTAAAATTGGCGGCGTATGCAGGTGCAAGTCAAGGACCGTTCCTTATTGAGCCTTTCGTGGCCGCTCTTTATTACCTTCGGTATCGCCACGTGCCAGCCGATGATGGACAGCTGGTTTCTGTCGCGGACGTCAGAAACAGCGGCGGCGGGCGTGGGGGCACTCATGCCCGTCCTGGGCGCCCTCTTCATGGCCATCCAGGCTTTCGCCCAGGCAGGGGCGAGCATCGCCTCGCAGTTTATCGGCGCCGAACGCCCCAGGCAAGCGGGCACCACCCAGACCATGGTGCTGCTCGGAAGCCTTCTACTCGGCATTGCCATTACACTGATCGTCATCCCGCTTGCCAATCAAATCGTCGCCTGGATGGGACTTACCGGCGAAGCCGCCCACCACGCCCGCGACTTTCTGCACATCGTCGCCATCGGTTTCGCCTTCCGCGCCCTGCAATCGACACTCACGGCTCTCATCGCCACCCACGGGCTTACCACCTGGAACCTGCTCGGCAACATCGTCACCATCATTTCGAACGCCGCGATGAACGTGGTCTTCTTGAATGGCTACCTCGGTTTTCCGCAGATGGGCGTCAAGGGCGTGGCACTCGCCACGATGCTTTCGTGGCTTATCTCCTCGACAATCCTATACTTTATCCTACGATTCAAGGTTCACCATAAAATCCGCAGCACTGACTTCAAGCGCTCGCGCGTGATTCTGCCCGACTGGATCCGCATCGGTTTTCCTGCCGCGGTCGAACCGGTGAGCTTCCAGATATTCCAGGTAGTACTTACCGCCATCGTGGTGCATCTGGGAATCGTCGCCATGACGGCTCGCATTTTCAGTGCAAATTTCGCCATGCTCGCCGTTATCCTGAGTGTCGGCCTCAGCTGCGGGAACCAGATCCTGGTCGCCCACCTTGTAGGCGCGCACGACTTCGACAAGGCGAACCGCAGGCTTCACCAGAGCCTCATTGCGGGCAGCGCAAGCGGACTTATCGTCGCCATCATCGTGGCGCTCCTCGGAGAACAACTCCTTTCATTCTACACAAGCGATCCCGAAATCATTCGCCTCGGCAGGTACTGCCTCTGGTGCGACGTCATCCTGCAACCGTTCAAGGCCGCGAACATGGTCATCACCTCGGCGCTCCGCGCCTCGGGCGACTCCAAGTTTCCCGCCATCGTGGGTTCCGCCATGATGTGGACCTGTGGCCTCGGCACCGCCCTCCTGCTCGCTTTCGGCCTGCACCTTGGACTTGTAGGCATCTGGCTCGGCATGGCCGCCGACGAATTCTACCGTTCCATCGTCAACTACATCCGTTGGCGCGGCGGCAAGTGGAAAGAATACGGGGTCGTCTAAGCGCAAACACCGCAAATTTGACTTTTAAGTCTCTTTCCGTCACGCTTTTTTGCAAGCCCCTTTTATTTGGGGCTTTTTCATTGTATATTATGGGTATGTCATTCCCGTTCAAACATAAGGCGATGTTCTTGCTTGGCGCAGCGGCTTTCTGCTGGGCCCAGGACCTGGACAAACCCATCAACGACGCAGAAGTGTTCCGCCCCGAAAAACGCGACACCAAGGTGGAACTGGTCGATTCGACCAAGAACAACGCCGTCACCTTGAACGTGGACATCTTCGCCGACGGCATCATCGGCTCCTACTACATCCTCTGGGACGAGGTGGACCTCTCCGAGGATATCAAGAAGATGATGACCACCCGCGACTTCGCCCGCGACGAATTCTTTATGCAGAACATCGACCGCGAGCAGTTCGAGCAGGAGCGCCTGTTGCAGCTCTTCGAAGACAAGAAGAAGGAATACTTCGCCATCTTCCCCGAAGAAGCCCTAAAGATGATTGAAGACCAGAAAAAAGACGAGTAGCCGTGTTCAGCCCCGAACGACCATTCTGCGACTGGCATCTTGGCGGTTTCGGAAACGCCCCCGCCTTTCTGTTCGACAGTCTCGAAAGCACCCACAGTCTAATGAAGGCCCGCGCCGCAGCCGGAGAAATTGCCCCTGGAACCTTGATGGTCGCCGACAAGCAGACGGCAGGCCGCGGCCGCCATGATCGCACCTGGGACTCCCCTGCCGGCCTCAACCTCTACTTCAACATCCTGATTCCGCTAGACGGAATCCCGCTCGCCTCGGCACCACAAATTACACAAGTGGCAGCACTTACTTTCGCAGAAATTTTCAAGGGGCTTCAGGACGACGCCCACGCCCAGGGGCTAGGTAACCCGAATATCGGGAAAGTTTCCGTCAAGTGGCCCAACGATATCCTTTGCGGAAAGCACAAATTCTGCGGGATACTCGCCGAATTAGTTTATATCAAAAAGAGGGAATCGGACGGTGCGCAGTATTCAACCGCGGCAAAAAACATACCCGCCATCAGCATGGGCGTGGGAATCAACGTGAACAGTTCCCCCGGCGACTACGCGCACCTGGGCCGCAGCGTCACGACCCTCAAGGATATCTGCGGCCAACGCATCAACCGCGAAAAGCTACTGCAAATGCTTGTTGCGAACCTTGAACGTGCCGTCGGGCAGTTCCGCGCCTTCGGCATCCGCCCGTGGGTTGCCGCGTGGAAGCGCATGGACCAGTTTATCGGCGCCCGCGGGACGATTGTCGTCAACAACCATTGCACCGACCAGAACCGCGACAGCGGCGAAGGCGCCATCAAAAAAACAGGCTCCATCCTCGACATGCAAGACGACGGAAGCCTGCTATTCAAATGCGACGACGGAACGGTCGAAACCGTATATAGCGCCGACCTGGAAATCTAACAACCGTGAATCACGGAAATTCAATCCCATTTTTTTGAAACGTACCTATAAAAAAAAGGAAAAAGTTTTCTTATAGGTACAAAGCACTCGTTAAAAGAAGCCATATAAGAGAAACAACGATCGGCTCGACCTATAAAAAACACAATTTCGCACAACTTATAGGTATTTTTCGGAAAGATTTTAGCAAAGAATATGATTAATTTGTCTGCAAAAACAAAACATTGTACCTATAACAATACTGCCGCAGGCCTAATTATAGGTACACTCCACAAAAAACTCGCATAACGCACCTATAAAACACGGTGGGAAACCAACCTTTATAGGTATTCCGCTATTTTTTTCGCGTCTTATAAAAAAGACTGCCGGCGAGCGAAACTGCCAGTACCACGATCATCGCGGTAAGACCCATATCGGCGAGGTTCTTGTATTCGCCTGCATAGCCCGATTCTATCAGCATAATGAGTACAAGCGCAATCACGGCAGCGGTAGCGCCCATGCGGTCGAACATCTTGATTTTGTCTTCGATAGAAAAGGGTTTCTTGAAAGGGCCATTAGTAAAGGGCATTGACATCGCCTCCCATGCAAATCCACACGATGAGTCCCGCCATCACGAGCACGCTGATAGCGACATTCGCCAAGAAGAAATCGCGGTTCATGGCGTCAAGGTCGTCGGATTTACGGAACAGGTGAATATAGAGAATGGCGGCAGTCATCAAGCCGGTTACCACCCACCAGGCAGCGCCCATTCCCCAGAACACGCCAAACGCCACGCACAATGCAAGCATCGCGACATGGCTCCAGAAAGCTATCTGCAGAGCGCGCTTGCGGCCAAAACGGGCGGGCACCGAATGAAGTCCCATGGCGCGGTCGATTTCCTCGTCCTGGGTCGCGTAAATGATGTCAAAGCCACCCATCCAGAGCATCAGAATCACAAGCAGGAAAATCGGGAACACGGCAAATTCTCCGCGAATTGCAATCCAGGCTCCGAGCGGACTCATGCCGATGGCAAAACCCAAGAACCAGTGGCAAAGCCAGCTGAACCTTTTCCAGTAAGAATAAGAAAGCAGCAATAGCCACACCGGCAATGCAAGCAGACCCGCAAGCGGTTGCAGCAGCGCGGCAAAGGCAACGAACAGCACCCCGTTCACGGCAAGGAATGCCACCACGGATTTCTTGCTCAGACGCCCCGCAGGCAGGTGGCGTTTCGCCGTACGCGGATTCTTGGCATCGATATCGGCATCGGCAATGCGGTTGAAACTCATCGCGCTGTTGCGAGCGGTCACCATACAGCCGACAATCAGCAGGACAATCCGCGCAGTCTCCGCGACACTCATTCCGCGGAAACCATCAGCCGCCACCCACATGGAACCAATCGCAAAAGGCATCGCGAAAAGCGAATGGCTAAAGCGCACCATATGACCAAATTCTAAAATCTTCTTCAGCATACCTAGATTATCAGTCATTCTCGCCCGACGGGAGGGTGTCCTGCACAGGATTCCACCCCCTTCGAGGGGCCAGGACGATTTTTTTATTTCTTCTTCCCTTTCGCCCTACCCGTGGATTTCGAAAGCACCTTCAGCAGCGAAGTTCCCTTCCACGGTTTGACGACATCATTCTCTTCGGGGAACGCCTTCAGGTGCATCAGGATTTTAGCCACCACCGTATCCACCGCATCTTCTATCGTCTTCGGGCGATCGTAAAAATGCGGCGAAGCAGGAATCACGACACCGCCCATACGCGTCAGGCGCATCATGTTGTCCAGGTGAATCATGTTGTAGGGCGTCTCGCGCGGCACCACGATGAGCGGGCGGCGTTCCTTGAGGCACACATCCGCGGCACGGATCAGCAGGTTGTCCGACGTTCCCGCCGCAATGCGCCCAAGCGTTCCCATGGAGCAGGGCACCACGACCATTCCTGCATAATCGGCACTGCCGCTTGCACATTCCGCAAAGAAATCATTCACGTCCGGCTGCGCATCCACATAATCGAACAGGCAGTTCTGTTCCTCGTAACGCAGCACCCCTTTCCCCGGCGGAGTCACCAGGGCCGTCACGTGATGCCCCAGTCGTTTCAAATGCATCGCGGTGCGAACAGCGTAGATAGCGCCACTTGCACCCGTCACCCCCAAAATATATCGGCTCATGACCGTCTCCTCAACAATACGCGGTAAGCAACCCCGAAAAAGCAAGGCTTCACATGCACCAGTTCAAAGCCGTTCGATTCCGCCAAGGCGACAAAATCCGCAACCGGCAAGAAACGGAGCACCGAATTCACCAGATATTCGTAAGCCTCCCGCTTGCTAAAAAAAGCCCCCAGCACCGGAATGAAAAGCGGTGCGAGTCTTCTGTAGAAAAACTTGTTGAAAGCATTGCGCGGTGAGAAAAATTCGAGCACCTGCAGGTAACCGCCACCGCAAAGCACTCTCGCCGATTCCTTGAGCCCCGATTCCGCATCGGGCAAGTTGCGCATGCCAAATCCGTTCAAGATTACATCGAAAGAGGCATCCCCAAAGGGCATCTTCATCGCATCGAGCTGCACGGGAACGGCAACGGTCTTTTTGCCCCTAGCCCCCTTCAGCATTCCGAACGAAAAATCCCCGAGCACGGCCACGTCGGGCGTTCCATTAAATTTCTCGTAAGTAGCCGCAAAGTCGCCCGTTCCACCGCAAAGGTCCAGCAGGCGTTTCCCCGGGCGCATCCGTTTCAGTTCGCGACAACAACTGCGGCGCCACAGGATATCCTGAAAGCAGCTCAGCGTATGATTCAGAAAATCATAACGGGCCGCGATTGCGTCAAACATCTTGCGTACGGGGCTTTTCATGGCGCCAAATTTAGAAAAAAGGAGTGCGGTTCAATACCACGCACTCCTTTTCAAATGCTTACAAAGCGCTATTACTTGAAATTAGCCTGAATCGACAAGCCGTCTGCAATCGTTACAGTACGGGTCAAATCCGCAACACCATCGGACCAGCCCGCGAATACGGCGCCGGCAGCAGGCAGAGCCGTCAGTTCCATCGTGTTCCCGGCAAAGAACTTGCCCTTGTAACTCGTGCTCGGAAGTTTCATGCCGTCCATCAGGATTGAGCCATTGCCATTAGCGGCAATAGTGACAGAAACCAGGCCGCTCACGCCGAACTCGCTCTGGATTTCGGACAGGAACTTGGTGTCACGTTCTTCGGCCCAGGGGCCGAGCCTTTCACCATTCGCATCGAAGCTGTGGTTATACTGGCTTCTTCTTTCCTTATAGGCTTCTACATCCATATCCCTGGCAACATCTTCGGAATTCAGCATGCCCGCAAGGAACTTCGCCTTTTCCCTAATGTTGCCTGCATTCAGGTAGGACTCGAGCATTACGGCGGCATTGTTGAGGAACAGACTCTTGAACTTGGGATTCTTGATCAGACGAGCATAAAGGACATGGAAGCAATGTTCCTTGCCACCAACAAACTCATTGTCACTACTCGTGTAGCAGCTGCCATCCGTGCGGCCACCCTGCTTGGCCCACTTAAACATATTCGTGGACGAGCCAAAACCAGTCACGCCCCATTCCCAGTCAAAGCCATGGTCAAGATCATAGACCATGAACTTCCAAAGAGGCGATTCCGGAGCCCTCCAGATACGAACGTTGTTGTTCGGCCAGTCGCCATTATGAATATACATTTCGGCAAGCATATAGCGGGCGAAATTTCCCATATCCATCAGCGATGCCATATAGGCGTACGCTTCGTCATTTGTACTAAAATCATTTGCTGCGGCATATTCCAGCATTGCAACATATTCGTCAATAGAACCGTTGCTCGCCTCAATTTCTTTACCCAGGTGCTTAATGAACGTAACCGACGAAGCGTCGATTCCGTAATTCGTTTCTACAAAGTTCTTGTTGTAGCGTTCACGCATATCGTGAATGCCGTAGTATGTTCCGTTATAGAACACCACCACCTGACGGCTACGCTGGTAATCCACGCCGCTTCCTTCAAGAATGGCGCCCCCTACGGCATCGGCAAAATAGTCACTCACAAAGCGGTTGCCGTTGTTACGTAGGTTGAAGCCCTTGTACTTGTCGTTCACACCCTTGCGGGTTTCGAACAAAGGATAATGCAACCAGGTTCCCCCATATTCCTCGCGCATCACGACGGCGAGAGACTTCTTGCGTTCCATACGGCTCCAGCCACCCATCAGGGAAATACCGGCCTCGGCTTCCCAGGCCTTGTCCGTACTCTTGGAACCGTTTTCAAAATATTCCACATGGGCAGCCATTTCGCCCGAGTCGTTCGGGTAGGATTCATTCGGAGCATACATCTGGTCATGCTTCATATCGGGTTCGCCACCGTTCGTCTTCTTGTAGTATTTCACGAAGAAGCTCGGGTCCACGGTCACCGCTACCACAGGCATATTCACCGTCTCGCCGATAAAGTACGTATTCGTCACCACATCCTTGGTCAAGAGGCCCTGCTTGAACGCGGCACAACGCAAAACCATCGTATGGTCAATGACCAGTTCGCTATTGAATTCGGGAGAGCTTTCGGTCGGAGCGGATCCATCCTGGGTGCAGCGCACCTTCATTCCTTCCGGAAGGCCCGTCGGAGCATTCAAGACAACCTTGTCATTGTAGAAACCACCCTGGTTTCCGCTAAAGTTAAACTTGGGAGCAACGCCTTCGTATGCCGTACTTGCCGTATTCGGCTGCTCCGGAGTCGGCTTTTCAAAGAACCTCCACTCGCCGCCATCCACAATGCCCCAGCTCATCCCCGAAGAAAGTTCCGGATAGTTCACCGAGTCGCGAATAGCGAAATACGGATCGATCAGGTAGACTGAGCCGCCCTTCTTTTCCAGTTTCCAGTTGGTATGGGTACGCTGATGCAATTCAGTCCCATTATCGGCCGCCGCGGCCTTCACGTCGTTCTTGTCGCAGAATACCGTGCGGAAGGACTTCGGAGCGATCAGTTCGTCACCGAACACCCACTTGCGCGGCTTATCCAAATTTTCGACAAGGGAATAACCCTTGAGGTTTGCGGCCACGTTTCCCGCATTGTAAATTTCAATCCAACCCGGATCGTCACCGTTTTCATCGAGCCAGTCCAGGTTCACCGGAGAAATTTCGGTAATCACCAAGGCGGAATTGCCTTTCCACTGGACAGTCGTGTCCGCAGGGACATAAAGCGTATCATACTTATATACCGTATCTCCCGTAACCGGGTCAATCGTCCTTGACGAATCGATTTGCGAGGAAATGGTATCAATCCTCGTAATGGTATTCCCGTTCGAATCCACCACCGTCGTCGTTTCAATCTTTACGGGCAACTGATCCTTCTCCCTATCCGAAGATATCGTATCCTCAGAGCATGCAATCAGTCCTGCGAAAGCCAAACCGAGACCCGCTATTACAGCAAAGCCATTCACTTTTTTGAATAAGTACACAAAGCCACCTATAAAATTTTCTCGGAAAATCCCGATTTCCGAAGTCTTATTCCTGGACACCCAAGAAGTAAATTTAGAAGATTATTGAGGAAAAAGGAAAAAAAATCAGTAATATTCTATTTACCCTTGACAAGCGTCACACGATGTGCTATATTTGGCCTACCAAGTCGGCGCTGTAGCTCAGTTGGTAGAGCAGCGGACTGAAAATCCGCGTGTCGTCAGTTCAATTCTGACCGGTGCCACGAAAAAGGACCTCGATTCATCGAGGTCTTTTTCTTTTTTATTACATTCCAGAAAAGCAAAATCCCCGATTCTATCGGGGACTTTCAGGGATTAATGACGATAGAGTCCGTAAATTTCGTCCCAGTGGTCGATGAGCACGTCCACCAGTTCCGGTTGGAACTGTCCGCCGCGCTGTTTCTGGAATTCAGCCTTGACTTTTTCTTCAGGCCAAGGCTGCTTGTAGCAACGGGGACTCGACAAGGCGTCCAGGACATCCGCCACGGCACAGATGCGACCCGCCAGGGGAATTGCCTCGCCCGCAAGACCGAACGGATACCCCTTGCCGTCCCAACGCTCATGGTGCGAACGCGCAATGGAGGCCGCAAAGCGAAGCAATTTGCGCTTGGAATTGCTGAGCATCTTGTAGCCGATTTCGGAGTGAGTCTTCATGACGGCGTATTCGTCGTCGGTAAAGCGCCCCGGCTTGTTGAGGATCGCGTCGGGAATGCCCACCTTGCCCAGGTCGTGCATCGGAGCCGCCAGACGGATGCGTTCCACTTCTTCGGCAGGCATCTTCAAGAACTTCGCCAACATGTAGGAAATTTCGGCAACGCGCTGGATGTGGTCGCCCGTCTCCTGACTACGGTATTCGGAAACTTCACCCAAGATATGGATAATTTCCCGCTGGGTCGCTTCCAGTTCGGCATTCAGCATCGCCGATTCGACCGTCTTCGCAGAATACACGGCAGTGAGCGCCAGGCGTTCCAGGTCCTGCGTCGAAAATACCGCCGCATCGCCCTGCTTGTTGATAGCCTGGAACACACCCATCACGCGCCCCATGGAATTCAGCAGGGGCACAGTCATCACGGATGTCGTACGGTAATGCGTCTTTTCGTCGCTACGGTGATCAAACCTGGGATCCTTGTAAGCGTCCTCGATCAAGAGGGGTTCCGCCGTCCTCACGGAATAACCGACAAAACCTGCATCGCGCGGAATACGGAGTTCGCTTACGCCATGGGCCACCTTGGTCCACAGCTCGCCACTGTCTTCATCGATCAGCCACAGGGAGCAGCGATCAGCCGACACAATGGATCGTCCCAAATCGGCCATCAGCACCAGCAAGTTGTCCATCTTGCGTTCGGCTGCAATCTTGGGCATGTAAGAGAACAATAGGTCCAGAATTTTCTGTGACTCTACAGCCTGTCTTTGATCAAACTCCGTCATAACAATGTAAAATCTAGATAAACTTATAGGTTTTTCCAACTTGAGTTGACAGAAAAGCCCTAAATTTTCTATCCTTGGGAAACCCTGGAGGAATAGGCTAATTGGTAAGTCAGCGGTCTTGAAAACCGCCGCCGTAAGGCTTGGGGGTTCGAGTCCCTCTTCCTCCGCTAGAAGCTCCCTCTAGGGAGCTTTTCTTATTTTCGTCGGCTTCTTATATCATCCCTGGATCCCGTCGCTACGCTCCAGGATGACTCAAACATCCCATTCCATCTGGCAGTCCTCCGCATAGTCCGCCACGACCGACGCAGGCTCGTCGTACAACAATGTACAGACCTTGAGCGGCAAGGGGAAATCCCGTCCGAAAGCGTCAAGGCAGGCCGCCGTCGTCGCCCCCGTCGTAAACACGTCGTCGACCACCACCACAGTTCCCCGTCCGGGCAAATTCCGCGGGAGCCGCGCCTCGAATGCAAACGCCACATTGCGCTCGCGCTCCTCTTTCGACAACTTGGTCTGCGAAACCACGAAGCTCCTACGGCGAAGCCACTTGCATACCTTGCCTCCCGTCACCACGGCGAGCGCCGAAGCGATCATCTCGGCCTGGTTGTAGCCGCGTTCCCTGAATCTCGCCCTATGCAGTGGCACGGGAACAAAGTGGAGCGGCCTCGGCAAAAGGGCCAGTTCCGCCCCCATCGTCCCGCCGACAACCGACGAATGTCGAACCAGGTAGGTCGCCACCCCCGATATTCCCTTGTACTTGAGCGCATGCACCAGACGGCGCGTCAGGGGCCGCATCGGGAAGAGGCTATACGCATCGGGTCCAGGGGATACGACCGCCTTGGATTCGCGATTCAGCTTTTCGGCACAATCGGGACACAGCCACGGATCCAGATATCCCGACGCCTGGCCGCAGCCAAGGCATTCCGCGCCGAACACAAAATTTTCCACATTCCGAATGAATTTCACAGAAGAGACCTCCTCGGGACAAAAAATGTCCCTCTCTTCTATACACGCACGAAACGGAAAAATTGAGAAAATTTACCGACTAAAATTACCGACGGCGCGCCTGGTAACGCAGGCACAGCAAAAATCCGACCAGCACCATGCAAGTCAACGCAAAAGAGCCGCCATACGACAGGAACGGGAGCGGAAGTCCCGTCACGGGCATAAGTCCGATAGTCATCGCGATGTTCACCAGGATATGGAACAGGAAAATCGTAGACGCGCCCATGACCATGAGCGTCACGAACGAATCCGAAGACTGCTTGCAAATGGAGGTCGCACGCCACAGGAACAGCGCGTACAGGCACAGGACAAAGGCGCATCCGGCAAAGCCGAACTGTTCACCCAGCACGCTGAAAATAAAGTCCGTATGTTCCTCGGGCAAAAAGGCGAGATTCGTCTGCGTTCCGTTGCCAAAACCTTTACCGGTCAGGCCTCCCGAACCGATCGCCGTCAGCGACTGCAGCACCTGATAGCCATCCCCCAACGGGTCACTCATCGGATCCAGGAAGGTGTTCACGCGTTTCTGCTGGTGCGGTTCCAGCATATTCCACGCCATGCTGCTCGCATACCCCGCCAGGATATTTGCCAGCAGAATAATTCCCGTCAGCACCTTCGGAAGCCTTCTACGCACCAGGGCGAACACCACGACGCAAATCAGGAGCCCCCACAGAACCTCGAAGCCAATCGCCTGCGAATGCGAGAACAGCACCGAAAGCACCGGACTCACGATCAGGAACATATCCGTCAGCGTGAGCCCCGCAAAGAAGAACCCCACCATCGTGACCGCAATAAAGACCAACGCCGTACTCAGATCGGGTTGCTTAAGGACCAACGCGAAAGGTACGATAAACAGCATGAAAGGGACCACGAAAGTCTTCATCTTGAACAAGCTAACGGGATGTTTCGAAAGCCAGTAGGAAATCGTCAGCAGGTAGGCGATCTTTGCGAACTCGGACGGTTGCAGCTTGAAAATGCCGAGGTCAATCCAGCGGCCCGCCCCCTTCACGACATCGCCCGCAATGAACAGGACCACGCAAAGCAAGATAAGCGAGATACAATACAACGGCAACGCAGCCCTTTTCAACCAGTCAATCCTTACAAAGACTAGCGCAACCGCAAAAAAGCTACCGAACACGAAGTAGACGATCTGCTTGAACCAGAACATTTCAAAAACGGAAATATCCTCGGCGATGGTCGCTGAATACACGAGCGTCACGCCGCAGCACATAAGCGCCGCCGTAAGCAAGATGAACAGCCAGTCGAATTTCAGCGACTGGTCCAGGAATCGTCCGGAGATCACTTTTCGCCCTCCTCATCCTTTTCCTTGTTCTCGAAGTAGGCCTGCATCACCTTTTTCGCAATAGGTCCCGATACGGCACCGCCGCCGCCCGCCGCTTCCATGATTACCGCCACGGCGATTTCGGGGTCATAGAGCGGCGCTACCGCCGCATACCACGCGTGCGTCTTTTCACCCTTCTTCCATTCGCCGGAACCCGTCTTCGCGCCCACGCGCACATTCGGGAGAGCGCCGCGCTTTCCCGTTCCGCCCGGATGGTTCACCACCGAGTCCATCGCCGCAAGCAAGATGCGGTGCGTATATTCCTTCATGTTTCCCGGACGCACAATTTCAGGTTCGTAACGGCGCACGACATTTCCCTGGCTGTCACGCAGCTCCTTCATGAAGTGCGGCCTATAAACGCCCTTTCCCGTGGCAAGCGAACCGATAAGGGTCGCCTGCTGCAACGGGGTCACGATCTGTCCCTGGCCGATCGACAGATTCAGGATAAGGCCGCGGGCCCAGCGCCATCCCAGACGCTTGTTTCTCTGGTTAAACGAAGCCGAATCGGGGAGCCACCCCGCCTTTTCGCCAGGGATATCGATCCCGAGCGGTTTTTCGCCCAGGCCGAAGCGACGGCCGAACTCATTGATGCGAGTCATGTCGATATCGAGTCCCGCCTGGTAGAAGAACACGTCGCAACTCAGGCGAATCGCATTCACCACGTTCAAGTTGCCGTGCGTTCCCCAGCACTTCTGGTAGCGCGCCCCGTACTGGTAGCCACCCGTACAGGGCTTCGGGTAATACTTGTTTTCCGTAAGGATTCCGTTCTCGAGGCCAGCGCCCGCCGTCACCAGTTTAAAAATAGATGCCGGCGGATAAGTTCCCGAAATGGCTCGGTTCGTAAGCGGACGCATCGAATCCAGCGCCACGTGCGCCCAGCCCTTGTTGCGTTCACGTTTCTTGAGAGAAAATATATTCGGGTCCAGGCGCGGCGAAGAGACCATCGCAAGGATTTCCCCGTTTCGCGGGTCAATCGCCACGAGCGCCCCCTTCGCCAAATCGGGAATGGCCTCCTCGGCCACCTTCTGCAAGCGAAGGTCAATCGTCGAAACCAGGCGAAGTCCAGGAACCGGGGCGTTTCCATCCACGCCGTCCACCGTTCCCACCTCGCGTCCCGAGGCGTTCACTTCCACGAGCTTCATCCCGTTCTTCCCGCGGAATTCCTTGTCGTAGAATTGTTCCAGCCCCTTCTGGCCAATGCGGTCACCTTGCGTATAACCGTCGTATTCAGGCAACTTCAGCTGCTCTTCCGAAATTTCGCTGGTATAGCCTAGCGCATGCGAGGCAAGCGTTCCGTAGGGGTAGTCGCGACGAGACTCGATAACCGTTACCACGCCCGGCAATTCTTCGGAACGTTCCTCGATTACCGCCACCTGTTCCGCCGAAGCGTCTTCCAGCATACGAATCGGCCGGTTCTTTATCCAGCGGGAACGCTGAAAGGCCGTATCCAGCGACAGGGAATCAAAAAGCCTTTCTCCCGATACATCCTTGATCCGGAGCAACCGATTGAACAGCGAATCACGATCCGCCTTCTTGCGCGGCATGTTCATCGACATCAGGGCAATCTGGTAAGAAGGTCGGTTGCGAACCAGTACCTCGCCGTTGCGGTCGTAAATATAGCCGCGTTCGGCCACAAGCACCACCTTGCGGATTCGGTTGTTTTCCGAGCGTTGCAGGTTTTCGTCGTAATGGGTATACTGTAACGAGAACAGGCGCATCAGGAGGATTGCAAACAGAATTACAACTCCCGCCATGTAGATGAGCACGTTCCAGTTCCTGTTCTGCAGGACCTCGTTTTCAGACATTCCCTTAAGCATGCTTCTTCTTTTTCTTCCCTATATCCAGGTAGAAGAATATTCCGCCAATCAGCATGGTATAAAGGCATTCGGGCAGGGTCTTGGTCAAAAACAGGTTGGTCACGACATCCTTGCCAAGACCGGTCACCAAGAAATAAATCATATCGCAGACAAAAAAGCCGAGTCCGAGAACCCCCACCTTTGCAGGCAGGTTCAGCGAAAGGAACCTTTCTTCAAGTTGCCCCACGGCAAAACCGAGCACCGTCATTGAAATGGAATGAGCGCCCAGCCACTCCACGGGCGCGTACACGTCCTGCGTAAAACCCGCGACAAAGCCCCAGAAGCAACCCGCAGCAGGGCCCATCCTGATGGCAACCGCCACAATAAAGATAATTACGAAATCAGGACCGATGTCAAAAAAACTCAGCCAGTCCGCAACCGTCATCTGCAACGCAAAGACGATCACGAACAAAATAAGAACCTTGAGCCACTTCAAGTTACTCATCGAGCAGCTCCTTCACAATCCAGTCAGGTTCCTTTTCCATGACAAAGACTTCTTCCAAAGTCGTAAAGTCCTGGAAAGGTTCAACATCCATCTGACGCATCACGTCCAAATCGGACTTACGGACATCCTTCACCGTTCCCACCGGGATTCCCTTCGGGAAAATTCCGCCAAGTCCAGACGTAATCAGGGTATCGCCCGGACGAATCCCTGCATGGGTCGGAACCATCGCCGTCAAGCGGACTCCATCCATCGATTCCAGGAAGCCCACCACGCGGGTCTTGCGGTCCATTACAGACAACTTAAGGTTGGGATCGACCAGGAGCTGAACGCGCGAATGGTTCAGCGTCGCCTTGGACACCTTACCGACAAGGCCGTTCATCGAAAATACGGGCATATTCTCGTGCACCCCGTGTTCCGTACCGCGGTTGATGACCATCGTCGTAAGGAACCTTCCCGGGTTATGCCCCACCACGCGGGACGTCACAATCGGATAATCCCACTTGTCATCAAACCGGACCAGCGTATGCAGTCGGGCGAGTTCCTGCAAGCCTTCGCGAGCATGGTACGTTTCTTGCCTCAGGCGCGCATTTTCCTCTTTCAGTTGCTCGTTTTCAAGCGCAATCGACTTGTAATGTCCTACCGCCGAGACAATCCTCTGGGCAGGATAATATATCGTGGATAGAGCCGTCGTAACGATGCTTTCGCGCACCGGTTCCGGCGACTGCCGCATCAAAAGACCAAGCACCAAGAAAAAGACAAAGGCTACGATACCGTGCCTTTGCGAAAACAAGTCGACTATAAAGCGGAAAGCCCTAAACATCGAGCGCTTTCAAATTAGTTCGAAGATGCAATCAGAACAGGACGATACTTGTCAAGGTCTTCCAGGACGCGAGCAGCACCCTTACAGACGCAAGTCAGCGCTTCGTCGATCACGTTCACCGAGAGTCCCGTTTCCTTGCGGATGCGTTCATCGAAACCGCGCAGCTGAGAACCGCCACCCGTCATGATGATGCCCTTGTCGTAAATATCGGCAGAAAGTTCCGGAGGCGTAATGCTCAAGGCCTGCTTCACCGCTTCGATAATGGCGGTCACCGGCTCGTTCAGGGCTTCGCGGATTTCGGCACTGTTGATGGTCATGGTACGGGGCATTCCGGCAATAAAGTCGTGGCCCTTCACTTCCATGCTCAGTTCTTCTTCGAGCGGGCTTGCAGAACCGATCTGGATCTTGATCTGCTCGGCGGTGCTTTCACCCACGCAGAGGTTGTACATCGTGCGCAGGTAACGCACAATCGCCTCGTCCATTTCGTCGCCGCCCACGCGCACAGAGGCGTTGCAGACAGTTCCGTTCAAGGCGATTACGGCGATGTCAGACGTACCGCCGCCAATATCCACGACCATATTACCCACAGGGTCTTCGACAGGAATGCCCATGCCAATCGCGGCAGCCATCGGTTCGTGCACCAGGTGGACTTCCTTGGCACCGGCCTGCTTCGCGGCATCGATCACGGCGCGCTTTTCCACTTCGGTAATTCCGGACGGAACACCCACCACTACACGGGGTTTCACCATCCACAGTGGGTACTTCTGCACGCGCTTGATAAAGGTCTGCAAAAGAGTCTCGACCAGTTCGAAATCGGCAATCACGCCGTCGCGCATCGGGCGTACCGCGCGGCTTTCGCCGGGTGTGCGGCCAAGCATCTTCTTCGCCTCGAAACCGATAGCGGAGACACGGTTGTTCTTGCTGTCCACAGCAATCACCGTAGGTTCGTTGATGACAATTCCCTGACCCGCCACATGAACCAACGTATTCGCCGTGCCAAGGTCAATCCCGATATCGCAAGAAAAGAGGCCGAACAAAATCCTATCCTTTTGTTTGAAATTAAACTTTCCAAGGAAAATATATAAAGTTATCAGTTACTAGTTATTAGTTACTAGAGATTTTCAACGCATATTTCTAGTAACTCCGAATTCTGAATTCCGAACTCCGAATTACTTTAAAGTGTCCGCGCCGAACTTCCATTCCTTCTTGTAGCGGTCCCATCCGCGCGTGTTCACGTCGTAGCGGTACTTGCGCTTCTCGTGCATGGCAATGTCCTTGTAGATAAAGAAATCCACCTCGGCGTACGCGCCATAGATTCGGGCTTCGGCGCCATCGAACAACCTAAAGTCCTTGATGCGGTAGTACGGCGTATCCAACAGCACGCCCTTATCCTTAGAAGACCTTATCGTCTCCGCCACCATGAACTTCAGGTCATCCTGCAGGTAGTCCGTTAATTTATTCTCAATCCGTTCCGTCGGTTCGGAACAGCCTAGCAGCAGGGCCGCGAAAGAAAGCGCAATCAGCAGAAATTTCATATTTAAAATGTAGGAAGTGGGAAGCAGGAAGCAGGAAACACTTAAGAGAAAAAACTGTCTACAGCCTACATCCTACTGTCTACCAAAGCAAAAGACGCCCCTCTATCGAGAAGCGTCTTCGTATTCAAGTCCGAGCTTTTTCTAATGAATTAGAAGGAGTAGGTAGCATCGAGGCGAGAGAAGATGCGGCCTTCACCCTGGAACGGGTTACGGAACAGCAGGTCTTCAGCAACGGTCACGTCGATCTTCAGGCGTTCTTCGATGTTGATACCGAAACCGAAACCGACATGGTCTTCGTTGGAACCGTCAGCCAGCGGGTTGGTCGTGAAGAACGTACCGTCATCCTTGCAGATGCCGTAGCGGGAATCGGTGTAGGAGTTCTTGTCGTTCACGTCGCAGTCGGTATAGAGAATCTTCTTCTGGCCACCCACGCGGATTACGAACCAATCCCACCAGATGTTACGTTCGATACCGAAGCTGATCTTGCCGCCGATGTCGGAACGCTTGTCCCAGTGCGGATCGTCTTCGCTGCGGGAATCGTAGACCCACGCACCGTCGCCCACGGCCTTGTCATAGACCCAGTCATGAGCCTTCAGCTGATTCCAGATGAAGTCGAGACCCAACCAGAAGAAACCGCGGTCCATGGCAACGTTGATGCCTGCACCGGCCTGGGCATGCTTGTCGTCGATACCGGGAGCCTGAGCGAGCTTCATAGAGACCGCAGGTACCAGTTCGCCGTCAATGGCTTCGAGAGTGAAGAAGGCACGAGCCTTGGCGAGGAAGGTGAAGTCACCGTCGTCAAAGAAGTTGTGGTGATCCGGACCGTACTGGATTCGGGCGAGGCCGAAGGAGGCTTCGTAAGAGGTTCCAGAGCTCGTCTGGACATTCAAGCCACCGTCCGCTTCCACGATAGAGGCGTAAGCCTTGCTGTTCGGCTGGTACGTACCGCTTTCAGCGTCCAGGTCGCCACCGTCCTGGTGAGCGATATAGATATGCAAGCCCCAGGCATCGCCGCTGGAGAACGTACCGCCCAAGAAACCGTCGAAGTTGGTCACGGTTTCGGGAACAACAACGTAGCCCTTGGTGCTGGTCTGCACATAGTCAGGCAGGTACATGGCGAGTTCCGGATTTATGCGGCCGAACAGGCCACCGATCGTGAACTTCGGGTCGGGGTTGTTGTCATCGCCAAAAGAGATCGAGAAAATGCCACCGAATGTCGGGTGCTGCGGATCCTTGTTGCCGCCAGCCGTCATGTCGTTATCGGTGTAGGCACCGAAACCACCGATCAAGTAGTTGGAGTAAAGGTTTGCATTAGCCGGGTTGTCAAAGATGCTCACGTCATCCATGATGTAGGTCGTGTTCTTGCCCATGGATTCCACACGAGCAAAAGTCGCGAATGCGGAACCAACGCCCAAGATACCGAAAGCGGCACCGAAAGCAGCTGCAGTTCTTAAATTCATTAGTTAAACTCCTCTTGGAAATTCTATCCTAAAGTTAGTTATATAAAATCAAAATCGCAACAAAAATATAAATAAATTCGTCTTTTTTTGTACAAAAGTACCTAACAGGAGCCATCCAGCGTTCGATGAATAAAAAAAGGAACCGGACTATCAAGTCCGGTCCTTTTTCAAGTTTTTTCCGAAATATTATTCGGAGAAGGTGAACGGGATCGTAACAGTGGTGTTACCAGACTTCACCTTGCTGAACTTCCAGCGGCTCACAGCGTTCTTGATTTCGCCGTCAAATTCGCCGTAACCGGTCGTAGAAGAAGCAATGGAAATGCTGATGATTTCGCCACCCGGAGCGATCGTGAACTTCAGGGTAACCTTACCCTGGAATCCCGGTTTCTTCTTCAGGAACTTGTTGTAGATGTGGCGGAGACCAGGAGTACGCTGACGCACAACCTTCATGATGTCCGCAGCGGAACGAGATCCACCACCGGCACCCATGTCGATATCGCGTTCAGACGGGGTCTTGATAGAGCCCTTGGCCTTGGTAGCGATACCACCGCCACCACCGCCGAGAAGGCCAGCGAGACCGTCACCGATACCACCGGAACCACCTTCGGCGTAACCTTCGTTAAAGCCACCGTCAGCCTTACCGCGACGGCCACCGAGAACGGTCTTACCCGTCGTCTGGAGACCAGCCACGTCCTTCAGCACCTTGTCGATATCCTTGGAGAACTTCTGGTTCTTCATGAGGTCGTAGGCACCGGCAGAGGCATTCTTGGTCTGAGCGGTCAGGAGCTTAAGCACGCCACGAGTCTGGGGAGCGTTGGGCTGACCCTTACCACGCGGCTTGCCGCCACCACCAGCCTTCTTACGAGGCTTCTTGGGCTCTTCCTTCTTCTTCTCTTCCTTCTTCTCTTCCTTCTTTTCATCGATGGTCATAGAAGCGGTCAAGTCGGCAGCGGCAGAGTCGTCGAACACGACTTCGTCCACAACCTGTTCGTACATGGAAGCCCAAAGGCAGATAGCCAAAGCAACGACTAAAGAGATACCGGCGATAGCACCCATCTTCTTGTCGGATTCCGGCATCAGGGACGCTACTAACGGATCTACTGCGGGAGTATTCTTTTTAGCCATAGTTATTCCTCCCCGCCGTTCTTCTGCATCACGGCGAATGCAATGTGCGTGTAGCCAGAGAAGCCACAGGTGGCCATGACCTTATACATTGCATCGTAAGGGATGTTCTTGTCGATCTGCACAACGATGTTACCGGCTTCGTCAGCAGGAAGACCCATCTTGAGGGCGTGTTCCTGTTCCGTCGCGCGGCGTTCCTTAAGAACGGAGTCCACCTTGGTCACAAGAAGATCTTCTTGCTTCAAGACGTCTTCGGTCGGAACGATCTTGGCATTATCGACCACGACATAGTTGTTATCGACCACGACCGTCAGAGCCACTTCCTTCGGCTGCACCTTGGAGGTAGACACCGGAAGGATGAGGTTTTCGGCCTGGGTCAAAAGCTGACCTTCAGCGTCCAAGTTCTTGATCATGAACACCAGAATGATGGTCATCATGTCCATCATGGACGTCAAGGAGAAAGGTACGTCTTCGCTAAATTTACGAGTCTTTCTAGCCATGATTAACCTCCCAGCTTAGCAAGGTTGATCTTGCTGAAACCGGCTTCCTTAGCACGGTCCATAAGTTGAATGATCTTATCGAACTGGGTGTCGTCGTTAGCAACGATGATGATGTTATCGACGTCTTCGAGGTCAATGAACTGCGTATGGATCTGAATCAGGTCCTTAGCGATCAGGTCATAGGCGGAAAGCGGGTAGATGATGTTCTTCGCGGCGACATCCGGTTTCAGCGTACGAGCCGAGTTCGGATCGATCGTTGCAAGAACGGCACCAGCGCTCGGCTTCTTCAGCATCGGCGGCGGGGTCAGGCCCATGGGACCTTCACCAGGAGCGGCGAGGAAGGCGTTGTTGCCATCTACGTAGGCACTATCCGGCACATTTTCAGACTGAGAAGAATACACGGCCCAAATCACGCGGCCCGGATCTTCTTCGGATTCCTTGTTGATTGCCCAAAGTTCGATGGTCTCGATTTCATAAAGATACTTTTCTTTATCCATCTCAGAGCCATCCTTGCACTTGGGACCATGACCGCTCTCCACGGCCGACTTCACATCTTCCGGCGCATACGTAATGAGCTGCGCATCGGACTTGCAACGGAATGTCCACATTTCCTTGAAGTAGACATTCGGCTGGAAACCACCGCGGGCACCAATCACCAGATACTGGTCAGTGATAGCGAGCGAAAGGTTCAGAGCCTGCTGGTCCGGTTCCGGAGGCGTATCGTTGTCCATGTTCATCATGCTGCGTTCCGGCATGTTGATTTCAACGATAGCAAGCTTGGAGAAGGCGGTCATAGACAACAGCATAGGAATCAGGATTGTAAACAAACCCATCGCCGGCAACAGGTCCGGTTCTTCGGGTTTGGCTGGTTTCTTAACTTCTCTTGCCATTGTTTTATAACTCCGTTAAAATTATCTCTCTATCTTCGATTAAGCGAGAGAGTTGATAATCTTGAGGCCCTTTTCTTCCATTTCCTGGATGAGGCGTTCGGAGTTCATGTTGAGGAGACCCACGATGACCAGAAGAGGCACAGCGGAGAGAAGGCCGAGGAGCGTGGTACCCATAGCGATAGCGATACCGTCGGAAAGAGCCTTGGCACGTTCTGCAGCCGGTTTGTTAGCCACGGCGTCGAAGGTGAAGATCAGACCGTAAATCGTACCCATAAGTCCGAGCAACGTAGAGATGGAAGCCATCACCTGGATAATGCTGATATAACGAGTAAGACGGGGAGCTTCGGTCAGGAACACTGCGTCGCATGCGGCCTGCATGTTTTCGCGACCACCGTTACGGGCAGCAACGATTGCAGCCATCACGCGGGCGATCGGGAGCTTGGTTGCGTTGGCATAGCTCAGGGCTTCGTCATAGCGCTGGGCGGAAATGTGGGTGCCGAACTTAGCCAAGAAATCCTTACGGCCCTTAGCGCTCTTTACCATGATGTAAATAATGCGTTCGATAGAGAAACCGAGGCCGATCAGGAACACCACGAGGATGATCCACATGAACTGCCAACCATCGGATTCGGGGCTGAAGGATTGAAGCATTTTAGACATTAGAGTACTCCTTTATTGAGTGTTTTGGTTTATTTTGAAAATTCTTTGTTCATATTTAATCTTTTTTAGAGCAAAATTGGAGATTCAAATGCGTAAAATCTTGTTTACTGCACGAAAAAAGCCATTTTTGCCCTAATAGAATAGGGGAACCCTATGAACTAGGTTCCCCGTAAAATTGTTTTTACCGCTACTTTTTCTTCTTCTTGGCCTTTTTCTTGGCCTTCGGAGCAGGAGCCGGAGCAGCTTCCGGTTCTTCGGCGGCTTCGGCCGGTTCACCCATGGAGGCATCAGAGCCACCCACAGAGGAGGTCGTCGAAGCGGAACCAGCGAAGAGCTGCTTCTTGAGTTCAGCGAGTTCAGCCTTCAACTTTTCGTTTTCGGCCTTCGCATCCTTGATAATGTCGCGGTAGGTATTGATCTGTTCTTCCGGAGTCATGACTTCAGACTTGGCGATCTGTTCGAGACGAGCCTTCGTCTTGAAGTAGGCCGGGTCAGAGAACAAGGTAGACGGGTCAAACTTTTCGATCTTGGTGTTCAAGGTCTCGTTGTTTTCATCGAGGCTCTTGAGAAGTTCGAACAGCTTTTCGGTCCACTGGTTCTCGATGCCGTAGTGAGCGGCGGCCTTGATACCGGTTGCGCACTGCGGAACGGCCAGTTCCTTGGCACCGTTAGAACGGTTGGTCAATTCTTCACGGTAGGCTTCCAAGTCTTCGTGGACGGCTTCCATAGCGTCTTCCTTGACCATGCCTTCGTATTCCACATATTCCTTCACGATAGAAGCGGAGTCCGGCAGCGGGGAGTTGGCGAACGCATCAGCCACTTCGACGAACACGGCGCAGCCCTGGTAGTACATTTCGATGTAGCCTTCTTCAGCTTCGATCACGTCCTGGTTGTAGAATCCCTGGTCGCGAGCGAGGTCGATATTCTTCTGGAAGATCGGACGCGCCTGTTCGTAGTAGCTCGGAAGCTGCTGCACGATACCGATTCGTTCGGCGAAGATTTCTTCTTCCTTCTTACCGTTGAGTTCCTGTTCGCGGATCTTGGCGGCCATGGTCACGAAGAGCATACCCATCTTGTTGGTAGCCTTGAAGGTCCAGCGTTCAGATGCGTAGGTAGCAGACTTCGAGTACTGGCTCATGGCCTTCTGCAGGATGTCCACCAACTGCTTGATGATCTTGGCCTTTTCCTTTTCCTTGCCCTTCAGGACAATCGGCTCCATCTTGTGGTATTCGTATTCACCGAGGTAGAAGGCAGCTTCAGCCGGAACACCCGGATCGGCGTTCTTGATTTGCAGACCGTACTTGTCGTAGGCTTCGAGAGTCTTGCGGTAGTCTTCGACAGCCTTTTCTTCTTCCTTAAGTTCCATGTAGGCACGGGCGGCACCGATGTAGGCGGCAATCAGCTTTTCCTTATCATCGTTGCCATAGTTCTTGATGAAGAAGTGGTATTCCTGAGCAGCAAGATCCCACTTCTTGGCGTTGGCGTAGGCCATCGGGATGCTGAACGCAGCGTCAAGAGCATAGGAGCTCTTCGGGTAATCACGGACGAGGTCCTTGTTACAACGAATGGCTTCGTCAGTCATCTTGGCTTCGTCATAGCTCAAGCAAGCGCTGTACAAGTAACCCGGAGTACGTTCATCTTTCGGATAGCGCTTGTAGGCGATTTCGTAAGTCATAGCGGCAGACTTCTTGTCGGCAATGGAGTCGTAAGTCTGGGCGGCAGAACCGATAGCCATGAACGCCATGGAATCCTGCGGGAAGTTGTTCGTGATGAACAAGTAGGTCTGGGCGGCTTCGCGGTATTCCTGTTCGAAGTACTTCTGGTCGCTCTTCTTCAGGTTGGCGGCCTTCTTATGAGCGTCACCCGCACGTACGATACCCTTGATGGTCAAAGGAGACTTGGCGTACTGCTTGGGGAGGATCATGAAGGTTTCGGCAGCCTTGGTGTAGTTCTGGTTCTTTTCGTAAGCGGCACCAGCTTCGAACACGGCCTTGTCGGCAATGTCGATAAGCGGGTAACGTTTCACGAGAGCGAGGTAAGCCTCGGCACCCTTTTCGTACTGGCCGCCCTTAACGGACTGTTCTGCCATCTGGAAGAGCACGTAGGCGATAGCCTTTTCAATTTCCTTGGCCATGGAATCGTTACGAGTTTCCTTGACCTGGGTGTACTGCTTGTAGAGCCATTCGAATTCCGTGAGGGATTCGTCGTAGGAGCCCGATTCCAGGAGGGACTGGGCAAGCATACGGCTGATAAGCAAGATGTACTGGTGCTTCGGGAAGTCCTGCTTCAGTTTGCGGAGCACGCCCACGGCCACCTTGAACTGCTTGGCGTCGTAGTGAATGATTGCAGCGTTGTAAGCAAGTTCTGCGGCTTCCTTGTTCTGACCGAACTTGGCCATGTACTTGTCCACCTGGGCGAAGTAGGCCTTGGTTTCGGCGGAGCTGTAAGCCTTAACGGCGTCGTCACCGTAGTTCTTCTTCTTGGCGGCTTCACGAGCCTGATCCATCATGAGCACGGCGTTGTACGCTGCTTCTTCCTTCTTCAGGAGAGCTTCGGAACCCATCGGGCGACGGCCGTAACGAGTGGTATCGGTATCAACGATCCAGTTGAACATCTTGGCAGCGTTAGCAAACTGGGCCATTTCCTGGTAGACGAGGGCCAAGTTGATGTGAACCTTGTATTCGTCCCAGGTCGGTTCCTTGGCATAGCGCTTCAGGAATGCTTCGTAAGCCTTGATGGCTTCGGCATACTGCTTCTTACCGGCTTCCAGGTCACCTTCCTTGGTGAGCTTGGCGGCACGGGCGTGGTGGTACTGCGGAATGTCGAGCATAGCGCCACGGATAGCGGTTTCGGCGTTCTTCACCGATTCCGGATACTTCTGGTTCTTCTTATACCAGGAGGAGTTGCGGTCATAGCGCTTCACCACGGTGTAGCGGTGCTGCTGGGCTTCTTCGAACTTCTGCTGGATGATGAGGATTTCGATCATCGCGATATCGGCGAGCGGAGCGTCAATGTAGTCCGGGTTGATGGACATCAAGCGCTTGAAGGACTGCACGGCTTCTTCGTTACGGTCGTGGTCCTTGTTCTTCATACCGATACGGTAGTACACGGAATCCTTGAACGGAACCTTCTTGTCCTTCAAGAAAGCTTCAGCTTCAGAGACACCACCACCTTCAAGGTCAGAGAAGGAGGCAGCCATGAAGTCCATAGCTTCTGCGCGCAAGTCTGCAGGATATTTACCCTTGTCGGCACCGACGATATATTCGTAGTACTTGATTGCTGCGGTTTCGTATTCTGCAATGTTGTAGTAAGATTCAGCCAAGTGGTACATGGCGAGTGCCGCTTCCTTACCCGTGAGGGTTTCGAAGCCGGTCACCTTCTTGTACGCCTTGATTGCGTCGCGGAACTTGCGGTTCATGAAGTGGTATTCCGCAATACGGAGCCAAGCCTTCGGCACGAGACCGTTGTCCGGGAAGTTTTCGACGAGGCGCATACGGAGCTTGTAGGCCTTTTCGTCTTCGCCACTGGCTTCCTGCACGGCAGCAGCCTGGTAAATCACCGTCGGGGTCTTGTCTTCCTTCGGATACTTGTCGATATATTCAAGGAAGTAACCGAGAGACTTCTGGTGGTCTGCCTTCGGGAGCTGGTCGATGTTGGCGCACTTTGCCGGCTTGTTGTCGCGGTCGGCGCACCATGCTACATCTTCTTCGTACTGGGCATTCTTGTCGAGGAAGTGCTTTTCTTCGAGCTGGAACTGGTAGTGGCCCAACTGCTGGAGAGCAGAGGCACAACGCTTGTTCTGCTTGCCCTTACAGTTGTTGACCTGCTTTTCCCACTGCCTAATGGCATCTTCCATGCCCTTTTCATCGAGGCCGCCGGAACGGCAAGCCTGTTCGGCCTGGTTCTTGAGCACCTTGTAGGAACCCACACACTGAGTCTTTTCCGGGCCCTTCGGCATGGCCTTACACTTGGCCGCCAATTTTTTAGCTTCATTGACTTTGTCTTTACAAGGATCTGACGCTGCAAAGGACGAGCCTACGAGCGAGCAGACGATTGCACCAACAAGCAAAAATTTTTTCATTTTTCTCTTTCCACCTATTAAGATAAAAAAGGGGAAGACCTGGTTTTAAGGGCCAGGTCTAACTTCATTCATTGTTTATTCCAGATCGTCTAATTCGTCATCCAGGCTTTCAAGTTCCTGAGCGGCTTCGGAGTTGGCAGCGCCCTGACCCATCTTGGTCTTCACAGTAGCCAAGGTAAAGCCAGCGTCGTCCAAGATACGCTTACGGTTGGATTCGAAGCGGTCACTCTGGATAGCTTTCTGGGTGAATGCGGCGTAGTCTTCGATGGCGGCGTTAGCCTTATCAAAGGTCGGCTGCAAGGCTTCACGCTTGCTCTGCACACGCGGAGTCGGGAGCTGGCGAGCGAGGTCAAGAGCCTTCACCTGCACAGAGTCGAATTCGTCCTGCATAGCGTCGTAAGCCTGGCGTGCACTGTCGCGAGCGGCAACGGTCACCACCGGCTGTTCGGTGCGCTTTTCAGCCTGTTCCAGGGACTTCACTGCATTGTTGTAGTCCTTCTTGATGAAGTAGCAGTAACCCTGAACGAGGTATGCTTCAGAAACCAGGAAGGATTCAGGCATATTATTGATAATCCACTGTGCCGGCTTGATAGCTTCATCAGGCTTGTTCACCTTGAGGAACGACCAAGCGATACCGAGCATGGCTTCGTCGTAGACCGGAGAACCGGGCTGAACCTGGCCATACATCTGGGCGGCGGCCGGGATGTCGGACTTTTCGCCAGAGAAGAACAAGTGACCGAGCTTCACCTTGGCGGCATCCTGCAAGTCACGTTCGGACTGGTTGGAAACCGGCTGTTCGGTAATGTCGCGGAAGCAGTTTTCAGCTTCGTCGAACTTGCCGAGACGGCTGTAAGCGATACCCATGGTATAGCGGGCGTAGAAGTAGTTGGCGTTACCCGGAAGGATGGCGGCGAGCAGGTCGACAGATTCCTGGTAGAGTCCCTGTTCGAACTTGATCTGGCCGGCAATGTAGTCAGCGTCAGCCTTCACGTCGCTTTCACCGAACTTCTGGGCGATATTCTGGTACTTGGCCATGGCGTCGATGTACTTGCCTTCCTTATAGTCGATGTTCATCAACTGGAAGTGGTACTTGGCGCGCTGGTCACTCTGCGGATAGCGCTTGATAGCGTCTTCGTACACGGACTTTGCAGCCTTGTGCATGCGGAGGTTTTCAAAGGACTTTGCCTTATAGAAGGCGGCCTGGTCCACAAGGTGGAATGCCGGGTACTTGGTCTGAACCTTACCGAAGGCGTATGCAGCTTCCAAGAACTGACGGTTCAAGTAGAGACGCATAGCGGCGCGGTAGTCGTTTTCAGGTTCGATCTTCAAGCGACGGTAACGTTCTTCGCCGATTTTCTCTTCGCGGGTGTCACCGAAGCGGCTAGTGAGCTTGACAGCCCAGATGAAGCCACGGTTCTTCTTGGCGTAGAGGTCATCGTGAGACATTTCGAGGTCGAGAGCGAGGTAACGGAAGATGCTCACATCCTTGACGTTAACCGTAGCGCCGGCAACCGGGTAACCTTCCTTCGTGAAGCGGAGGCGGACACCAAGGTGCGGGGAGAGGTAGTAGGTCAAGGTGAAGCTCATTTCCGGGTTCAGGCCTTCGCCACCTTCCTTGTCGGAATGGAACACGTCGATGAGGGAAAGTTCTGCCTTCGCCTCGATCAGGCGGTTGAAGCCGCGCCAGAAGAGGGAGAAGTTCAGGTTAGAAGGAATGTTGTATGCATCGTCGCGGTCACCGCCGAAGAAACCCGGAGCGACAAAGCCGCCGTCTTCTTCCATGCTGATACCCGGCTGGGCGATGTTCTGGAGGGCGACACCCACCAAGAGGTAACCGAACTTAGAAGAGTTCAGCGGGTTCCAGCTGAGGCCCACGTCGGCACCGAGCGTCACCTGCGTCACTTCATCGAACTGGTTGATGTAGAGCACGGACACATCGAGACCGAGGGCGATGCAGTGCATCAGCCTGTAGGCGTAACCGAGCATGAAGGCGTATTCGCCGTAGGACTTGCCACCGTCGATGGACGCACCGTTTTCGAAGAACGAGAAACCGAGGGTGTGCTTGTAATCCATCGGGAAAGTCAAGCTCACATATTCCTGGCTGGCTTCGCCACTGATGGAGCTGAAGAACGCAGCACTGAATTCCAGCTGGTCCGTTTCAGAGATTCCAGCGGGGTTCACATACATGGCAGTGTTGCCACCGAATTCCGCGAACCAGTCATTCTGCTGGTACTTGTGCGGAGAATAAGTTGCTTCTGCAAACAAGGAAGTGCTGGCTACCGTGAGTCCAAGGACTGCTGTTTTAATAACACTAGTACGCATCACTTACTCCTTTAATTGATATCCGTGCGGATGAACTCAATACGACGGTTCTGGGCGCGGCCTTCCGGGGTCTTGTTCGTGGCGACCGGCTGCGTGTCACCCTTACCCGAAGTGACAATTCGGCTTTCGTTGATGCCCTTTTCCACCAGGAAGTTCTTCACGGCAGCGGCACGGTCAGCGGAAAGCTGCATGTTCTTTTCTTTCTTACCAACGTTATCGGTATGACCCACAATTTCAAACGTAGCTTCGGTGAAGGTTTCCATAATGTCCACCACCTTCATCAGGGAGATGTAGGAATCCTGGGTAATCGTAGCCTTACCGGATTCGAAGTTCACACCTTCAAGCACAAAGACCTTCTTCGGCGGCTGCGGCACTTCGTCCGGGCAACCATCGTCGTCCTTGTAGCTGTTCAAGCTTTCGGATTGTTCGGGGCAGAGGTCCACACCCTTACAGATGTGAGCGAACTGGGAAAGCATACCCTTGGCTTCGACCCACGGGTCGCAGAGACCGTCGCGGTCGTTGTCGGCATCCGGGCAGCCGTCGTCGTCCTGGTAACCGTCGAAGTCTTCGGCTTCTTCGGGGCAGTTGTCGAGGCCCGTGCAGACGGATGCATACTTGTCGGAGAGGCCTTCTTCGGAAACCCACGGATCGCAAAGGCCATCGCCATCGGAATCCGGGTTGCGGGTTTCTTCGACGACTTCTTCTTCCTTCACCAGCTCGGTAGCGGTGAGGCCGATGTCAGCCTTGCCCTTGCCGCGCTTGAGCATCGGCGAGGTGGACTGGCAGTAGAAGTTCGGCTTCGAAAGGGAGTGGTTCACGAACTTCGGGTCGAGGGAAACGTTCGTGCGGTTCACCTTGATGAATTCGTTGAACGGGTAGTAGTTCTTGTAGATGTTGTTGTATTCCACCTTCGTCTGGCCGGCGGCCGGATCGGCAAACACACCGTAGTAGTGGTTTTCCATGAAGATGTTGTTGCGGACGATCACGTTGGTCGGACCCTTCAGAGCAAGGCCGGAATAGCCGTTGCGGAGCACGACGTTATGTTCGATAAAGGCGTCGAGGGACTTGGCACCCCAAGCGAGGATGCCGGACCAGCGGTTGCCGTACACCACGTTGTTGCGGAGATGCGGGAGCGAGATAAACGCACCAATACCGGTAGCGTGGTTATCAAGCACATAGCAGTGGTGGATGTAGGGGGCAGCGTTTTCGCAAAGGATACCTTCGATACCGTTCTTCACGGTGAAGTGCGACATTTCGGCGCCCGAAGTACCCATGACGGTCGGACCTCTGCGGCCACCATCAATGATGGTCGTAAGGGGATCCTCGCCCTTAAGTACGACACCCATGATCAGGGTGATGTTTTCGTTATAGGTGCCACGCTTCACCAAGATGGTATCGCCAGCATCCGCATTACCGAGAGCGTCAGCAATCTTTGAGTAATCGCCAGGAACATTGATATTCTTTGCCATGGCGGTTCCAGAAAGAAGCATCGCCCCGGCCGTGATTAAGACCAGTTTCTTTAGGGTCATACTGCTACGTTTCTCCAATCATAGAACACTTTAGTTTAAAACCTTTGGCCTGCCAAAAAGACAAGCGTAAAAATTCAAGTGGGAATATACCTTCAAAAACGGCTTTAGTCAAACGATTTTCAGAAAAAAAGCCGTTTTTTCCAATAAAATGTCGAAAAAGACGATTCATCGTGGTATATCTAGTCCTCTTGAGGTCAATCGGCAGATGCCGGTTCGGCCTTTTCCTCTTCTTTTTTGGCGCCTTGGATAGACACACGAATCTCTTGGCAGGTCTTCTTGATGTCCTGCAAAATCTTGCGGGCACGGGTGCCGGCAGACTTGTTGCCGCGCTCGAACTTTTCGTACTCGCGCTTGAAGTTCTCGACTTCCAGTTCAAGATCATTCACTAAACTCATAAGCAAACTCCAAAATAAAGATGCTGTATGGGAAAATAAATTAATGTTAGGACTAAATATCTGCGATTTTGTAAAAAATTGTTCAAAATAAACCAAAAAACGCATTTTTTTTCGTCTTTTAACAATCTATTCACTTTTAACTAACCGCCACAAGTGTTCCAGGGACGCCCTTCCGCGCTCCCCCACACTTTCGGAGAAGTCGTTCACGAACATCCGGATATGCGATTTCATGACTTCGGGATCGTCGATTTGCGCCTTTTCGTCGATGAACGGGGTCACCATTTCGGGGCGATTTTGGGCCACGCGGAGACTCGATCGGATTTCCGCTTCCACTTTTTCGATCACCGTGGACCCCAGCGTACGGCGAGCGACCGCAATCCCGAGCGGAATGGGTGTTCCCGTATTTTCTTCCCAGAAGGCACCCAGGTCCTGAAGCAGGTAGAGCCCGTCGCGCTTCCAGGTGAAACGGTGTTCATGGATAACGACCCCCTGCGGGGCGCTCTTTTCGCGCAGGGAACGGTACACCTGGTCAAAGAGGGCGTAGTTTACGGATAACGGCACAGACTGCGTCCTGGAATGCCAGAAACGGTACAGGAGCGCCGCCGTCGTCTCGGAGCCCGGAAGCGTCACGGGAAGCTCCGGATTGAACTCCTGCGACTCGGAGGAGAGCAGTAGTGGGCCGCAGCCGTAGCCGATGGCGCCACCGCAACCCAGGCAGATATAATCCGCCTCGATTTTAGGATAGACCTGAGCGCTGACCTTCGCGACATCGAGTTCGCCACGGCGCACCATCTCGTTCAAGGTCTGCACATCGGCAAAGTGGACGTCCCATTCGAAAGGTGAATTTTCGAGACCGTGAATGAGGGCCTCGTAGATAAAGGTGTCGTTAGGGCAAGTGGAAATACCGAGAGAAAGACGCATAATAGAGGTATGAGGTATGAGGTATGAGGTATGAGGTATGAGGTGTGGGGTGCGAGGTGTGAAGTGTGGGGTGTGAAGTGCGAGGTGTGGGGTGTGAAGTGTGGAATGGATTATCAATCATTACTTACTACTCACCACACATTACACATTTTCTTAGGGCGGCAAGAGCTTCGTTGAATTTCCAGGATTCACGGTCGCGGGTGGTAGCCATATTGCTTACGGCGCGGATTTCAAAGACCGGCACGCGACAAGCCATGCAGGCTGCAATTCCCGCAGCGCCTTCCATATTTTCGATATCGGCATCGAACATCCTGGAACGGGACAGGCCCAGTTCCTCGGTACCCGTGCAACGGTTTACCGTAAGGCCCACCACTGACTTCAACTTCTGCAGATGGGCGGGCGCATGTTCCGGCGCAGTCGCACGCACGGAACTCGGGAACGGATAAAAAGAACCGTCACGGTCCTGATACCCCATATCACCAACAGATTCGGCATCTACACGCACAACATCGAGCACATCGATTCCGCGGCCAGGATACGCGCCACAAACGCCAAGAATAAACACGGCAGAAATAGAGATTCCGCGACGTTTGGCATCCCCTAGCAGGAAAGTCAGATTTGTCGCAAAATTAAGGATACCGATACCCAAGACGCAGGCATAGCCACGACCATCCGAAAGTTCAATTAATTTATCTGAAACAACACCGTCTGCCGTATCGGCATACTCGGGAAAGAAGGAGGCGAACTCCGCCGGAGTCGCAAACGCAAACAATTGGTCACGACCGGGGAAATCCATCGGCTACTCCAGTTTTTCGACTGCATCCGCAAGCGAAGCTTCAAGCTCGGCAACGCGTTCCACTTTGAGATTGCAGGGTCGGTCAACTTCGCAACGAGCCGTCGCGACAGCAGTCGCCTTGACGAGACACTGTTCAAATTCCATTCCCTGACTGTCGGCAAAGAGCCAACCGGCAAAGAAAGAGTCTCCCGCACCGATACGGTTGTTCACCTGGATTTGCGGGGGTTGTATCTGCACGCCCTGGAACTTCTTTTCGACCAGGCGGAAGGCACGAACCGGGGAATCCTCGTCGGTGACCACCAGGTTCTTGATCGGGAGGCGTTCCAGCACGGCGGTCGCTGTCATTTTCCAGAACTGCGGACTCGATAGCACTATGGGGAGACCGAGGCGAGTGAGCAACTTGCAGTACTCCTGCATGTTGATCTTGAGAAGCTCGACGCCCTTTTCAAGCCAGCCGTCAATGCCTTCGATGGCGTCGACGTATATCTTTTTACCCGTGAAATCCAGGTCGTTCAACAGCGACAGATTGAAGCCTTGGGGGAATGTTCCGCACAAAGCGACACTCTGCGTCGTACTCCAGTAATCGTTGAGCGTCTGGATAAAGTCCTCGTTCTCGAAATCGGAAAGGACCGGCGAGGGCTCGATGAGTTCGGTAGACTCCCCCTCGCTCACGACGGTCGTGCAAATGCGCGTAGGTTCCTTGATCCACACGGGCGCCTGCTGGATTCCGTAAGCGGAAATCTCATCGAAAATACGCGAACCGTGTTCGGAGCCCAGGAAATGCATCATGAGAGGCACCCCGCCTAAAAGGCGGAGAACCAGGCCGCAGTTGATTCCCTTGCCGGAACCGTACTCTTCGACCTTCTTGATGCGATGCACCTCGCCCGGCGTAAACTTGTCCACGTAGAACAGGCGCTGCCAGGCGGGATTGAGCCCGAGAATCAGGATTTCTTGCGACATGAGCTGCCTAGAAATTCACCTTGAAGAACTTGCGCTTGCCCACCTGGACGACGAGGTTGTCGTCGCCCTTGATTTCGATCTGGGCCTGCGGATCGGCAAGCTTTTCGCCGGCAATCTTCACGCCGCCGTTCTGGACCATGCGGCGAGCTTCGCCCTTACTGGCGAAGGCCTTGATTTCAACAAGCAGGTCCAGGGCACCGTAGGTGCCGGCCGCCACGCTGCATTCGGCGGCATCGCTGGGGATGGCGTTACCACTGTGGATCTCGCGTTCCTTGGCAGCGGCGGCCTCGGCGGCTTCTGCGCCGTAGTACTGCGTCACGATGTCGATGGCGAGACGGTGCTTCGCATCGTTCGGGTTCATTTTGCCCGCGGCAATGTCCGCCATCATCTGCTTGATTTCTGCAAGCGGAATGTTGGTCAGAAGTTCGAACCAGTTTTCGACGATGCTGTCGGCGAGGCTGTAAATCTTGTGGTACATCACGTCGGCCGGTTCATTCAGGCCCACGTAGTTACCGATGGACTTACTCATCTTGACCTTGCCGTCGGTACCGAGAAGGATAGGCATGAAGAGGCCGATCTGCGGTTCCATGCCTTCGAAAAGCTGCAAGTCGCGGCCGCGAAGCACGTTGAACTTCTGGTCGGTGCCGCCCAATTCCACGTCGCTCTTGATGGCCACGGAATCGTAGCCCTGCATCATCGGGTACATGAACTCGTGCAGGCTAATCGGCGTGTTGGCCGTGTAGCGGTTGTGGAAGTCTTCGCGTTCAAGCATCTGGGCCACAGTGAACTGGCCCATGAGTTCGGTCACCTTGCTGAACGGAAGCTTACTGAACCATTCGCCGTTATAGTGGATTTCCACCTGGTCGCGGCGGACGACCTTGAAGAACTGTTCCTGGTATTCCTTCGCGTTCTCGAGCACCTGTTCGTGGGTGAGACGCGGACGGGCCTTGTTGCGACCGCTGGGGTCACCAATCTGGGCAGTGTAGTCTCCCACGATGAGCACGACGGTATGGCCCAAATCCTGGAACTGGCGGAGCTTGCGCATCACCACCGTATGTCCAAAATGAACATCCGGAGCCGTCGGGTCCACGCCCATCTTGATACGGAGCGGAACACCAGTATCGTAGGACTTCTGGAGTTTCTTTTCGAGTTCTTCTTGCGGCACAACATCGATAACGCCGCGCATCAAAATTTCAAGCTGTTCTTTTACAGGACGGAATTGCATAATTTTCTCAGTGGTTCGTGTTCGGTGGTTAGTGGTTAGATAAAATCGTTAACACAACTAATCACACAAAGCCCATGAAGAAGGAATAAATTTTCATACAGGACAAATATAGAAAATTAGACAAATTGGGTTTGGCGGCAAGTGAGAGCGACCCCACAAAAGAGACATCATCGGACCTTCTCGAGGAAAGACGGACCGACGGTTGGTCCCACTAAGATCCATAAAATTCTTTTACATATAACGGCGTCTTTTTTATATAAATTTACATCATGAACATCCTGGTCTATTTCCTGTTTGCCCTGTCCGGGTTCGCGGGCCTGATTTATGAAGGTTCGTGGGCGCGATACCTTAAACTTTTCCTGGGGCATTCCAGCTACGGCCAGGTGCTCACGCTCTGCATTTACATGGGCGGGCTTGCCATAGGCAGCTTTGTGGCGGGTAAGATGGTGGTGCATACCAAGCGCCCCTTGCTGGGTTACGGTATAGTGGAACTTGCTATTGGTATCGGTGGCGTGGCGTACCACCCGCTGTACAACTGGCTGACGGGGATTTTCTACGATTCTGAATATACGGCGTCTTTGACCAGTCGCGGGGCCGAAATCGCCAAGGTGATTCTGGCGACGGGATCGACGCTGCCGATTGCGATTGCGGTGGGCATGACATTCCCGTTCATTGCGGCGGGTCTCATGCGCAAGAGCGGTGCCGAAGTTTCACTCCCGATGCTTTACTTTACGAACAGCCTCGGTTCAGCCATCGGTATCTTGGCGACCAGCTACTTGTTGATTCCTGAAATTGGCAACCATGCCACCTTATGCGTGGCGGCCTCCATCAACTTCTTGCTGGCGGCAGTATTCAGCTTTATTGGCGTGACAACTTCGCCTGTGGCATCCAAAGATGAAGATGCCCCCGAAGTCCACGACGAAGATTATGTGGCGGAGCACAAACTTGCGATGCCGCCGAAGGATACCTGGTTCTGGATAGCGGCGATTACGGGTCTCACCTCGTTCGTGTATGAAATTGTCTGGATTCGCCTGCTGTCGCTGTTGCTGGGTTCTTCGAGCCATAGCTTTGACCAGATGCTTTCGGCGTTTATCTTGGGGCTTGCGCTGGGTTCTGCGGTAAGCGGAAAACTCTTGAAGAAGGACAGCCTCGTCGTCCTTTCGATGGCACAGATTTTTATGGCCTTCTTTGCGCTTTGCACACTGTATTTCCATCAGCCCTTCTGGGGCATGATGAACGAGGCCAACCAGATTTTCAATCCGACTTCTGACGGTTACATTTGCTGGAGCCTGTTCAAGTACGCGCTTTCGATGCTCTGGATGATTCCTACGAGTTTCTTTGCCGGCATGACGCTCCCGTTGATTACCTTGATTTTGACTCGCGCCTTCAAGAGCGAAGCCCCGATTGGCAAGGTCTACGGCTGGAATACGCTCGGTTCCATTATCGGTTCGGCAGGCGGTGGACTTTTGCTACTGCCCCTGTTGCAGCTCAAGGGCGCACTCGTGACGGCTGCCTTACTTGACTTCGCCATCGGCTTTATCTTACTGGTGATTTATCGCAAGCGCTTCCGTTACAGCGTGATGTTCTATATCATGGTGTGCGTCATGATTATGCCCGCCATCTTCATGAAGTTCGATCCGTCGCTGATTACCTCGGGCGTGTTCCGCAGCTACAAGAACATGCACCCCAACGAAAAGATTCAGGTAATCGACGGAAAAACCGCAACTATCAGCTTCCACGAATCGCCGGTGCATTACTACGTGAAGACCAACGGCAAGGCCGATGCCAGCATGAGTAAGAACCGCGAGGCACCAATTTCAAGCGACGAACTCACGCAGGCGGCAACCGCCTTTATGCCCATGGCTGTAAAGACGGAACCGTACGACGCTGCCATGGTGGGCTTCGGTAGCGGCATGGGCGCACACTACCTGCTCGCCGACCCCCTGCTCAGGGACTTCGATTGTGTGGAAATCGAGCAAGCCATGATGGATTTGGCGAAGGGCTTTTATCCGTGGAACTACCGCGGCTACGATGACCCGCGCATCCATATCTATATTGATGACGCGACGACGTTCTTCCATACGAACCGCCGCAAGTACGACATGATTATCAGCGTGCCCAGCAATCCCTGGATAAGCGGCGTGGCAGGCCTCTTTGCGCATGAGTTCTACGCCAAGATGCGCCGTTACATGAGGCCGGGCGGCCTTTGGGTGCAGTGGATTCAGACTTATGAATTCAACGACCTAATGTTCCTGAACATTCTGAAAGCTCTGGATACGGTCTTCCCGTACGTTAGTTTGTATAAATCCACCGATGAACCGGACATCATCATGATTGCAAGCGACGAACCGGTGATGCAGAAGGGAATTGGACGATTCTCTACGGATACGGCGCTGGTAGCGGAATTCAAGCGTATCCACCGCGACCCGGAATTCTTCGGCGAAAGGAACTTCCTCTTCACAAACAAGATGCTGAAGTCGCTACTCGAAGGTGTAAAGCCGAACAGCCTGTTCATTCCAATGGTCGACAACAAGGCCGAAGAAGCGCGCTTCGTTCATTCCGAGGCGCACATCGTGAGCGTGTTCGACAGTTGTGAAATTTGCTGGCAGCAGTACCTGGACCCCGAGGACTATGCGCTCCGCCGACCCGCCCGCGTAAAGGCGATGCTTGAAGAACCGAAGGATGAATTCAAGAAGACTGCCCTGCTAGCCTATGCGGACGAACTCATCGCCGCAAAAAAGACTTCGAATTCGATAGCCGCCTCGACCGCAACAAAGGTTGGTGAACCTGCCGAGCCAACGGTCACTTCGGCAAGCTCAGTGACCTTGACTAGCGCAGGGACCTTAAATAGCGTCGCCTCCAAGGTTGCCGCAGATTCCATCGTTGCCGATTCCGCTACCGCAGACAGCATTCAGCCGGAAGACCCGCGCCTTGCCGAACTTGAAGCATCTACCGGCTACCAGAAATTCCGCGAGAACTACATCGAGTGGATACGCGCAGTCCCGATGGAAGCGCGAGACTCCGACGAAGTCTATATCAAGGTGAGCAAAGCCGTGAACGCAGGCGCGCTCCCCCGCAGCTTTGTCGACGAATTCAACATCATGGACGCGGCACGCCAAGGCGTGTACAAGCAGGCGGCACTCCTTATTGCAGACTTCTTCGACCGCTACGAGATGAACGACATGGGCGACATTTTCCTGCGGAACTGCATCGTGATCGCCCTCCTCGCTGGCGAACCGGAACTTGCGAACATCGTCTACGAGAACGCCATCCAGAAGAACGAAGACTTCTTTGCCGTGGAGAAGCGCCTGATCGAGCGCGAAATCCAACGGGCAAGAAGAAACCAATAAAATACGCATCTACAGGATTCTCCCCATTCGGGGACCATGCGCACTAAGGTTACTAGTAACCAAGTGCTATCCGGTCTCCCTTCGGTCGAGGATGACCTGAGTGAGACCGTCATCCAAAGGAACAGAGTTCCGACGGGATCCAAAGCAAAATTCCATCGTATGACTTTGTAGGGAAATAAAAAGACGAGCCCCTTGAGGGCCCGTCAAACAATGCTGTATATAAGCGACTAGAACAGGAAACTTACGCCGACCGTCGTGTAGAACGTGTTGAGCGAAGATTCCAGGAAGATGTCTTCGCGCATAAGCGACTTGTTCGAAAGACTCGTGAAGCACTGCACCACGCGAATGTTCACGTGGACCCAGCGGGTAAGCATGTAACCGAGATCGAAGGCACCGCCCACTTCCATACCGGAAGTGGAAATGGTGTTGTCCTGGGATTCCGTCGCGGCACCGTTCTTGAACTCGGACGTTCCGTTGAGCTTGAGACCCATATTCAGGCCCAAGCCGACATAGAAGTTGTAGTCTTCGAACGTATAGCGGAAAATAATCGGAATGTCGAAAATGAATATGTCGATGCTACCCGTATTCGTGTAGATGTTCATATCCTTTTCATAGGCGTAGTGACGGTAGTTGAAGGTGAGTTCCGGAACAAGGCTCAGGTCCTTCAGCATGAAATTCATCTTGAGCATCAAGCCGCCGCCCGCCTGGAACCCCATCTTCCAGCCATCGGAATTTTCGCCAAAGAAGGTGTTGGTACCGACCTGGGCTCGGATACCGAGCATCACGGCACGGGCAAAGCCCTCGTTACGCATACGGTTGATTTCCGATTTCTTCGTGGTCTCCGCCTTGTAGCGGGCATACGCGCTAGCGTATTCCTCGTCGTTCGCAAACTCACTGTCGGTAGAGCCGTCGTAAGCAGGAGCATCGTTTTCCGAAGCACTCTCGGCGGACGGAGCGGTCGCCCATCCCTCGTCGTCAGAAGAATCGTCCTGGGCCATGGCGGGTACGGAAAGCGCAAACGCCGTGGCTAGAATTACACTCAATCTCTTTAAATCCATGATTCAATAATAATAAATGAATATGTAAAGCCCGCTTAAAAAATAATTTCAGCGGGCCAAAAGTGTGTAGAAAATTTTTTTTACTTTAACAGAGCGGCCTTTGGGGCCCCCTACTAGAGCAGCAGCGTAACACCGAGCGAGACATGCATCGTGTAAAGTTTTGAATGCATTAGAGTCGATTCCGCAATCCGATCTAGGTCCAACACGTTCGTGAAGTTCTGCACGACCCTGAGGTCCATAACCAGCCAGCGGTTCACCACATAACCGATATCGGCAAGCCCGCCAATCTCCACTCCGACCGTCGGAATCGTATTGCTGCGCGTTTCCTTCGACTTGTGGCCCTCGGCTGTAATGGTCTGCTTGAATTCGGATTCACCGCTCATCTTGAGTCCGAGGTTCACGCCCAAGGCAAAGAAAAGGCCGTCTTCATCAACGACGAGCTGTCCCATGACCGGAATTTCGAACAGCATTTCCTTGACGGTCGCCTCGTACTCGCCGTAATCGGACTCACTCTCGTAACCGTAGTGGCGGTAGCTGAAGTTCAGTTCGGTCGCCACACCGAAGGATTCACCGAGCGGAAGCCGCGCCATAAGGCCAGCCCCGAATTCCGGCCCGATATTCCAATCACCGGATTTTTGTCCAAAACTCTTGTTTACGCCCCCCGACACGCGGACGCCGAACTGTACGCCCCTCGAAAAGCCCTCTTTGCGCGCGCGGTATTCCGCTGCATTTTCGGCAACGTAATGGGGAGCATCGTCGTCTTCCTCGTCGATATTCATCGTCGCCACCTTGGCGGAATCGGCAAGGGTGCTGTCGGAAACGACGCTATCTGCGGGAACCTGCTCGCCAGAAGCAGATTCGGCGGAGGATACTTCTGAATTTTCGCCGTACTGGAAGTCTTGTTCGGAGGCCTGTTCGGCAGGGACATAGCCGCAACCGTCACCCACGCAGTTCGGGTCGCTCACTTCGCCGGAACCTTCAAAAACACCCTGTGCAAAGGCGAGAGGGGAAGCGAGGGCACCTGCAAGAAGAACGACAGCCAAACGGTTCGACAGCGAAAAGGTTTTCATACTTTTAATTATAACAAAAATTCGGGGAAAGCGGACAAAAAAAATGCCGATCAATAATTCTAAATTTGTGACATGCCTATTCTTTCTGCCCAGAACCTGTTGTTGCGAATAGGGGCGAACGCCCCGTTGCTGGATAACGTGAGCTTTGACATCGAGGCCGGCGACCGGATTTGTCTGGTCGGCCGCAACGGTTGCGGCAAGAGCACCCTTTTAAGGGTGCTTTCGGGCGAGACCGAGGCGCAGTCGGGTGACATCGTGAAAAAGACCGGACTCCGGATTTCGCGCATGATCCAGGAGATTCCCGCGCATATTGATGGAACCGTTCGCGATGTGGTGATGGGAGCCGTTTCTGTCGGAAATTCGGCCGCATGGAAGATTGGCGACGACGCTTCGCGCGACACCCACGCCGAGGCGATTTTGGGAAAGACGGGAATCGATCCCGAGGCATTATACGACAGCTTGAGCGGCGGGCAGAAACGCCGGACACTTTTTGCGCGAGCCCTTGCGCAGGACCCGGACCTGTTGCTGCTCGACGAACCCACGAACCATCTGGACATTCCCGCGATCCAGTGGCTCGAAGGAATCGTGACGAGACTAAGCTGCGCACTTTTATTCGTAAGCCACGACCGCACCTTTGTGCGACGGGTTGCAAACCGCATTTTTGATTTGGACCGAGGCCGTGTACGCTGCTGGGATTTCCCGTACGACAAGTTCGTACAGTTTAGGGACCAGGCGCTTGCCGAAGAGGACAAGGCGAATGCGCTTTTTGACAAGCGGCTTGCAGAAGAAGAAGTTTGGATTCGCAAGGGAATCCAGGCGCGGCGGACCCGGAACGAGGGCCGCGTGCGGGCGCTTATTAAAATGCGCGAGGAGCGTGCGGCGCGCCGCACCCGAACGGGCAACGTGAATATGCAGATTACCGAGGCCGACCGTTCGGGGCGCCTGGTGGCAAGACTCACCGACGTCAGCTACTCCTACGATGGGGAGCCTCTCATCAGCGGACTTTCGACCGAAGTTTCCCGCGGCGACCGCATCGGAATCGTAGGGCCGAACGGCTCCGGAAAGACGACGCTTTTACGCCTGATTCTGGGCGAACTCAAGCCCGACACCGGCGAAGTACGCCTCGGCACGAACTTGCAAATCGCCTATTTCGACCAGATGCGTACAAGGCTCCGCGAAGACAAGTCGCTGGTGGAAAACATCGCCGATGGCCAGCAGTACGTGATGTTAAATGGCGTGAAGCGCCATGTATTAAGTTATCTGCAAGACTTCCTTTTCTCGGCGGATCGCGCCCGCGGTCCCATCAGTGCGCTTAGCGGCGGTGAACGCAACCGCCTGCTGTTGGCTTGCCTCTTTAGCCACCCGAGCAACGTTCTCGTTCTCGATGAACCGACGAACGACCTCGACATGGAAACGCTTGACCTGCTCGCCGAACTCCTTGCGGATTACAAGGGAACGGTGCTTACCGTAAGTCACGACCGTGCCTTCCTCGATTCTGTCGCCACAAGTATTCTGGCGATTGAAGATGGCGGCAACGTATTTGAATCGGTTGGCGGCTACAACGACTACGAGGCGAAGAAAAAAATCCGCGACAAGGAAGCGGCGGCGGCAGCGCGTATTGCCGCCGAAAAAGAAGCGGAAAAGGCGGCGAGGACAGCACAGAATTCTTCAGCGGTTTCGGCGGCGCAGGCCCCTGCGGGGTCTGCCGGCGCTCCTCCGAAAAAGAAAAAACGCAGCTACAACGAGGAGCGCGAATACGCCGCCCTCCCCGAGAAAATCGAAAAACTCGAAGCGGAAATTTCGGAACGCCAGACGGAACTTTCTAAACCCGAAGTGTTCACGAACGCCGCCCGCATCGTGGAACTGCAGAAAGAAATCGCAGACCGCGAAGCCGAACTCGAAAAGGCCTACGAACGCTACGAGGAACTCGACTCGCTGGGTTAAGCCGGGGTGTTAGGGGCCGGGAACTGAGGCCCCTAGGCGAGGAGGTGCTGGAAGCCTTGCCTTGGATTCTATCGACAGGCTTCGCTCAGGGTGACAACAAGGCAAGGCTGCAAGCAGGGGGAGGCTTCCCCCTCCGGATAAATCGGGTTAACGGACCGTTTTATTTACAAAAGTTTACAAATACTTCCCGAGACGCCTATTTTTCATTATCCCAAGTTGCAATATTCATATCCTTATATTACATTTAGAAGGATGGATATTAAAGGGAAATCATAAGAGGTCTATTATGATGGAAAAAATGGTTTCATATATGGGTGCCTTGGGCATCTTGGCAAGTTCCGCTTTCGCGGCTTCTGCAACGGTTTGGGGACCTGAAGGCGCAGGCGTCAAAGCTCCCGCCTACTGGTACTCCTACAAATACGGTACCGGCGCTTCAATCGACACATCGACGACTGCGGATAACGTCAAGGTCGCCAGCATGGCGGCCAAGGCTGGCAGCGCAAGCAACGGAGCCGGTTTCGGTTTCGCATGGGAACAGAACGCCGCCTATAACGATGTTCCGGTTTCGCTTTCCGGCTACACGGGCATGTGCCTGACCTACAAGTCAACGGCTCCTTTCCGCGTGGACTTCAAGCAGTCCACCATTACCGACGACAACTACTACGGTTCGGAACTGAAGGCTTCCAGCGGTTTCAAGAAACAGTTCATCGCCTTTGCCGACATGAAGCAGGGGTGGAAATCCACGACGACGGTCACCTGGAACATTACCAAGCAAATCGGAGTCCAGTTCGGTTTCAAGAATACCCACGCGACAACGACTCTCAACACGAACACCGTTGAAATCGCAAGCATCATCCTCGGTGACAAGTGCGAGACCAAGCCCCCTGTCCTCGTTGGGACCGAAACGGGTTCCGCCACCTTGTACGAAGGCGACACCCTGGACATCGACCTCTCCACGATTTTCAGTGACGATGACGGTGATGCGCTCGTAACCGCCTTGATTACGAGTGGCAAGGCCAACGCCTCGTTCATCAAGTCAAAGACCTCCTATGAGCAGACCGACCATATCTATATGGTGGCAGCCGCCAATACGGATGGCTCAGCAACGGTCGTCCTGCAAGCAGACGATGGAGAAAACGATCCCGTTGATTACACACTCACGGTAACAGTCGCTAACAGGGAAAACGCTCCGGTCGCCGTGAACGACACCTACACCGTCAAGGAAGATTCCGTTCTCAAGGTCAAGGTTCCCGGCCTTCTGAAAAACGACTACGATGTCGATGACCCGAATTCCCTGTCTCCGCTGACACTTACCGTTGTCAGCGAACCGGAAAACGGCACGCTCAAAATGGATACGAATTCCGCAGGCAACTTGAACGGTGGCTTCACCTACACGCCCAACCCGAACTTTGCCGGAACAGACGTCTTCACTTATACCCTCACCGACGAGGGCGGCCTTGAAAGCAAGCCGGCAACGGTAACCATCACCGTGACCGACGTCAACGACCCGATGGTTCTGGTAAGCCTCGACACAGCCCTTTTCAAGGACACCCTCCAGCTTGACGAAGACTTCGATCCGGATGCGACAGACGCCTTCGAAATTCCCGCAACCGCATTCGTCGTCGATGACCCCGACGGTCTCGAAACCGTAACCTACGGCGTCACTTCCAGCGGAATCGTGAAGGCCGAGTACAGCCATGCCGCCGGATCCCACTATATCCTGTTCACCCCGACTGCAAACGCCAACGGACTCGCAAAGCTCACCTTCTGGGCCAAGTCCGGTAAGGATTCCGTCGGTGTCAACTTCTTCGTGAATGTGCTTGAAGTCAAAGACCTGCCTGTCGCAACCGACGACAGCTACAAGGTCGTGCAGGATTCCCTGAACAAGATTGCTAAACCCGGCGTGCTGAAGAATGACTTGAACCCCGACAGCGCCAAGGCTACGCTTACCGCGATTCTCGTGGAAAATGCTGGCGAAGGAACCGTCAAGCTTGCCGAAGACGGTTCGTTCACCTACGATGCAGGACATTACGAGGGCCTCGACTCCTTCCAATATGTCGTGGTAAACGACAAGGGCGACACATCGCGACCAGCAACAGTTATCCTTACGGTCGGACACAAGAACCAACCCCCGAAGGCGATCGCCGGTGTAGCAGACACGGCCAGCAAGCGTCTTTCGGCTCTCAAGGAAGATTTTGGCAGTCCGGTTGCCTTCCTGAAAAAGGAAATGCAAACCTGGTTTACCGATGATACGGATGACGCCACCAAGCTTACCTTCTCGGCCCGCAGCGACGACAGCCTGCTTGCCCCGATCGTGATTACCTCGACGGGAGCTATCCAGGTCAAGTCGGTCAAGAACGCCTGTGGCAACGCCGAACTCATTATCGTCGCTAAGGACTCACAAGGCGCAACGGGAGAAATCATCCTTCCGGCCGTCATCGCCTGTTCGAACGACCGCCCGGTGATTGCAAAGGCCATCGACACCCTGTATGCCGGCCTCGGAGAAACCTGGAACCTCAAGTACGAATTGAACAGCAACGTTTCCGATCCTGATGGTGATTCCCTGACCTATAAGATCGAGCCGATTAAGAAAACCGATTTGTTCACATGGTCTATGAAGGACGGTATCATCTCGATTGCAAGCGCCAAGGACTCCGTCGTTGCCCCGGGCACCATGTTCCCGATTGCAATTACGGTAAGCGACGCCGAATTCTCCGGAACGTTCAAGCTGCTGGTGATTGCCAAGGAAGCTCCTGCATCGTTTGCTCCTGTGATTGCCTCTCCGAAGATGAACTGGCAAAGCGCCATCGCAGCAAGCCGCGGCACAGTCGCCATGTTCGATATGCAAGGCCGCGTGATGTGGCAGGCCAAGCTCCCGGTGAGCGAAGCCGACGTGCGTAGCGCTGCCGCTCAGGTGCAGGGCAGAAAAATCCTGCAGGTGAACAAGCAGACCTGGACGATTAAATAGATTGTGAGGTATGGGCTCGGCGCAGAGCGCCTTTGAGCTCGCTTCGCTGTGAGAAAGGCTCCGCTTAGCGGAGCCTCTTTTATATCTTTTTTTTCGGAGGAAACCTCAAAGCGACACCTGTAAGGTGGAGCGACCTCACACCTCAAAGGATGCCGCAGGCATCCGACCTCGCGCCTACTTCACCAGCGCTTCTGTATCCAGTGCGATGAGCAGTTCTTCGTTGGTGGCGACGACCATGGCGGTCGGGGTGCCGTCCTTGCTAATGATGTGGCCGGATTCTTTGCCGTTCTTTTCGTTGCGGGCTTCGTCGATCTGGTAGCCGAGCAGGGTCAAGTTTTCCATGACGGTCTTGCGGACAACGCGACTGTTTTCGCCGATGCCGCCGGTGAACACCAGGGCGTCGATACGCGGGAGTGCCATGGCGATGCCCCCGATGCTGCGGGTCAGGCGGTAGCAGAATACGTCGAGGGCAATCTGGGCGCCCTTGTGGCCTTCGCTTGCGGCCTGGGTCAAGGTGCGCATGTCGTTGGAAAGTCCAGAAAGACCCAGCAGGCCCGATTCCTTGTTCACGAGTTTGTCGAGCCTGTCGACGTTGTAGCCGTACTTCTTGTTGAGGTAGAAGAGGATGGCCGGGTCGATGCTTCCGCAGCGGGTGCCCATCACCAGGCCGTCCAGCGGGGTGAAGCCCATGGTGGTGTCTACGCACTGGCCGTTCAAAATGGCGGAGCAGGAACTGCCGTTACCGAGATGAGCCGTAATAAAGCAGCATTCTTCGGGTTTCTTGCCCAAAATCTTGGCGGCTTCGCCGGTCACGAAGCGGTGGCTCGTGCCGTGAAAACCGTAGCGGCGGATGCCGTCTTTCTCGTAGTATTCGTAAGGAATGCCGTACAGGTATGCCTTCTGGGGCATGGTCTGGTGGAACGCGGTGTCGAACACGGCGACCTGCGGGAGGCCCGGGAAGAACTTGGTGGCGCATTCCATACCGGTGGCGTGTGCGGGTTCATGCAGCGGGGCGAACAGCGTGATGCTGCGGATGTAGTCAATGACTTCCTGCGTGACGCGCTCGCTCTTGACGTACTTGCCGCCGTGCACCACGCGGTGGCCGATGGCTTCGATGGTGTCGGTGAGCTTCTGTTCGGCGAGGAACTTCTGCACTTCGGCAACGGCTTCGGCATGAGTCGGGCAGTCGAAATTGAAGTCGATGTTGCCGACCGGGCCCTTGGCCTTCACGTGGCCATTCACGCCGATATTTTCGACGAGGCCACTGGAGATGGATTCTTTGGTCTGGGTGTCGATAACGGCGAACTTGACCGAGGAGCTGCCGCAATTAAGAACGAGTACGCGCATTGTAGTAAACGGTGGTTAGTGGTTGGTGGTTAGTGGTTAGGATTCTTTCGCCTTTGGGCCAGTGTCATCCTGAGCACGGATGTGCGAAGGATCCAGACCGCATCATTTATTTTGCATTGGGAATAATAGCATTTTGGCTTGGCGTTGGCTTTTGGGGTACGAAAAAAAACTAAATTCAAGGCGATGTTCAAGAAAATTGCAAAGTTTGACAACCGGGTTTCGGTTTATTGGACCAACCGGCATTTTTCCGAGAAGACGACGAAGTTCCTCAAGTTTTATGTGCGCCTGGGCGACGGCTATATTTGGGGCGTTTTTGCACTGGTTCTTTTTTTGCATTTGGGATGGTCGGCGTTTTGGCCGATTTTGGCTCAGGCTTTGGTGGCTGTGGGAGTGGCCCTCGCCTTGTACGAAGGCGTTAAACTTTCTACCAAGCGTCCGAGGCCATTTGCGGCGAATCCGCAAATCAAGGCGGAAGTTCCGCCTCTCGACAAGTACAGTTTTCCTTCTGGCCATACGATGAACAACTTGGCGGTGGCCTCGGCGGTATTTTATGCGGTGCCGCAGTACGGCTGGATCATGATGCTGTTGCCGCTCACGTGGGGACTTTTGCGCGTGTACTTCGGCGTGCATTGGCTCACGGATATTATTTGCGGTTTCCTGCTCGGCATCTTGAGTTTTGCGATTGCGCATGCGATATGGGTTCCGGTTTCAGGACTTCTTGGGATTTAACAGGGGTGTCATCCTGAGCGAGCGCAGCGAGTCGAAGGATCTCTTTTGACTATAGATCTTTCGACTACGAACCTACGGTTCTTCGCTCAAGATGACACTGTATGGTATTGTATGAATATGAATTTTATTCCGGCATCCACATTCTTTACGTCCCTTACGCCTGATGAACGCGTATTCCTTTTGATTCGTCACGGGGAACGCAGGCATATTACTCCCGAAGATCCTGACTTCGGTGCGCATGTGGGCCTTACGGAACGTGGGCGCAAGCAGGCCTTGGCGCTTGGCAAGTGCATTCCTGCCGAGGGAGACATGAGTTTCTTTTCGAGCCCGGTAGGCCGCTGCATCGAAACGGCGCAGAATATTGGTAAGGGCCGCGGCATCGAAAATCCACACATCGAAAAACTGGATTGCCTCGCAGAATACTTTGTTCAAGATTACGACGAATACACCAAGGTGCTGCGCGCCGGATTTTACGAAGGCATTTGCGAATGGATGCAGAACGAAGCTGCAGGTAAGCCGCGCGGCGATAAAGAAGCGTTTGCGCCTCTGGCCGCGCGCTCCGAAGACATGCTTGCGATGATGTTCGAAAAGGGGAATTGCCGCTTCAACATTTTTGCGACGCACGACGCCTGGGTGGTGCCGTGCTTGACTCACTTTTGCGAGATGCAGTTTTCACCGAAACGTTGGATGAATTTTTTGACCGGCATGGCCGTGGCGGCGACGCCTCGCGGCAAGCGTATCGTACCCATAACAGCGCTTGATTCCGGCTGGTTGGAATTTTAACTTTTTTGGTGAAAATTCTCCATCCTTGTCGATATCGCCTCTTTTTTTACATATATTTTAACCATAAACAGTAAGAAGGTGTTTTATGGGTTTTAATTTCAGGGGACTCGCATTCAAACAGTCTATGATGATTCTGGCGGCCATTACGGTCGTCTTCGGCCTGATATTCGGCATCATGAGCTACAAGACTCAAGACATGCTGAACAGGATGACCGTAGAAAACGGAGAAGAGTCTAGCCGCGCAAACGTAAATTACATTGACAAGTTGTTCAATGCGGGAAAACTGGTCGGTGACGATGTCGCCTCCACCCTCGGCAAGCGCAAGATGACCAAGGCGGAACTAGACACCTTCCTGCTACAATCCCTGACAAACGCGCGAAATTTGGTTCCCCAAATCGTGGCTGTCGTACTCGCATACGAACCTGGAATGGGGCCTGAAACACCCAAAGGCGAATTCATGCGACTCGCCCGTTTCACTGAAAACGAAATCAAGCTTGTCACCGGCGGGCACTACGACGACAAGGAATGGTACTACAGTACAAGGGACGGCAAGACCAGCCGCTGGCAGGAACCCTTTATTGGAGAATTCGTTCCCGAACCGATTGCCGTTTACACAGTTCCCATTTTCCAGAAGAACAAGAATGGCGAAGAAGTACTTGCAGGTGTTCTTGCCGTTGACATGTCTATCGATTTCCTTAAAGAAACCATCTCGGAAATTCCTGTTTCGAACTCCGGCTACGCACTCATCACTTCTGCCAAGAACGTTGCCGTAGCCTATCCCAAAAGCATCGCCCAGGGAAAAAGGAACCGCGAGATTGTCGTAAAAGAGAGCCACGGCAACAATCAAATTTTATTCGACCGCAGGACTCGTGATAGCAGCGGACTGTTCATAGGCACCGTCGCGGGCGGCGAAGAATCTGCCATCTACTACACCACCATCAACTCAAACAACTGGACCTTCATGGTCGTATGGCCTATCGAGAAATACCTGCAGGACCAGAGGTCCATGCGCAAGCTGTTCCTAATGCTTGCGCTTGGCGGCTACGGCATCATCCTCATTATCATCTTGCTCATTTCTTTCCGCGTGGCAAAGCCACTCAAGGAACTTGCGGCCGCCGCACGAAAGCTCGGACGAGGAAACTTCAATGTCACCATTCCTCAAATAACGGGACACGACGAAATTTCCGAGTTTGCAGGCGCATTCTCGAATATGCTGACCGAACTCAAGGAACATATCGAAAAGCAGAAGGACATGAAGCGAATCGAACGCGAACTGGACCTTGCCCGCAACATTCAGCTTTCCATGCTCCCCGGCAGCGAACGGGATGAAAATTCCGATGACGACCGCCACGAACTCACTCCGTTCCTACTCCCCGCCAAGGAAGTCGGCGGAGACTTCTACGATTTCTTCAAAATCGACAACGATCACCTTTGCATTGTCATCGGAGACGTTTCAGGAAAGGGAGTCGCCGCGGCCCTGTTCATGATGGTGGCACGAATAATCCTGCGCACCATGACCAAGAACCTGAAATCGATCGTCGACGCGTTCAACAAGACCAACTACGCCCTTGCGAAGCGCAACCGTCTCAACATGTTCGTCACGGTATGGGCAGGCATCATAGACCTGCGCACAGGCCACATCAGTTTTGCATCGGCAGGCCACAATCCGCCCGCAGTCCGCCACAGCGACGGTTCCGTCGAGTTTCTCATGAGCAAACCGGGGCTTCCCATGGCGGCCATGGACGACACCCTCTACAAGCCGCAGGCATACGACCTCAAGCAAGGCGACACCCTGTTCCTTTACACGGACGGCGTAACCGAAGCGACCAACACCAGCGACGTCCTTTTCGGCGACAGCAGGCTCCTCGCGACGCTGACCAAAGGCGGCGAGCTGAATACAGCCGACACCTGCAAACTCGTCAAGACCGAAATAGACAATTTTGTACAAGAAGCCCCGCAATTCGACGACATTACCATGCTCGCCATCAAATTCAACGGTATCGACGATCCCGTCTGGGAACGCTACGAGAAAACCATTGATGTTTCTGGCGACAACAAGGGTGAATTGAAGTCGTTTGTCGAAGGCATCCTTACACCAATGGATGGAGCAAAGAAAGTGCAAATGCAAGATGCTTGGGACCGCTACGAAAAAATCGTAGACGTCATCCCGGAAAACCAGGACATTCTCACGGCATTTGTCGAAGGGATCCTTGCCCCGATGGATGGTTCACTGAAATCGCAGATGCAAATCAACATCGCTATCGACGAAATCTACAGCAACATCGTCAAGTTCTCGGGTGCAACCAAGGTCACCCTGATTGTCGAAGTCCGCAAGGCGACTCTCACGGCAAGGCTAACCTTTATCGATAACGGCAAGCCCTATGACCCGATCAAGCAAGCCGACCCTGACGTGACGCTCCCCGCTGAAGAGCGCGAAATCGGAGGCCTCGGAATCTTTATCGTGAAGAAGACGATGGACAGCGTTTGCTACCGTAGAAACGGCGAGAACAACGAACTCGCCATCACCAAGACACTGTAAAAGTTTTAATTTAATAGAAGAGGAAAAATATGCAGATTAATAAGACTACCGAAAACGACAAGCTTACCATTGCTCTCGAAGGACGCCTCGACACCCTGACCGCGCCGCAGCTCGATGCCGAAATCCAGGGAAAACTCGACGGCTTGAAGTCGCTCGTTTTCGACTTCAAGAAACTCGCCTACATTTCTTCTGCCGGTCTCCGTATCCTGCTCATGGCCCAGAAGGTGATGAACAAGCAAGGTTCCATGGTCGTGAAAAGCGCAAGCTCCGAAATCAAGGAGATTTTCGAAGTGACCGGTTTCTGCGACATCTTGACTGTCGAATAATCTTATTTCGTCAGGTAGAAACTTTCAGGGTTCACCGAGATGCCGTCAATGCGGATTTCGTAATGGAGTCCAATGCTTGACTGGGTCCCGCTCTCGCCAATCAGGGCGATGGGTTGGCCACGGTGAACCGTCTGTCCCTGGTTGACCAGGTTCTTACCCAAATGGGCATAGAAGGTGCGCACGTCGTGACCATGGTCTACCTTGACCGAAAGGCCAAAACCGCGATGCTTGCGGACCTCGATAACGGTACCTGCACCCGTTGCATAGACCGTATCGCCTTCGGCTGCCACGTAGTCAATTCCTCGGTGCGGGAGTTCGCTGTCGGTAAACGGATCATAGACGATTTCGAAACGCTTCTTGACGGCATGGCCGTTCTTCATCGGATGAAGCACCGGAATCTTTTCGGCCGCGACGGAATCCTTTTCCAGGGCGGCCAGCAGCTTTTTAAAGGAAGCCTCCACCTCATTTACGCTCTTGCGTTTCTGCAGCAGGGAATCGTCGAGGGCAGAACCATCCAGCATAAAGCCGAGACCGCCCACCTTCAGGGTACTGTCGCGGAGCACGCGCGTTTCTTCGGCGCGCAAGATCGAGGAGTCCACCGAAGCTCGGATTTCCTTGAGTTCCTTCTTGATGGCGGCATTCTGACGGTAGACATTCGTCACATTCCCGCTCGTTATGTTGTCTAAAATCTGGACCGGGGAGAAAAGGACAAAGCCCAGAACGGCGGCCACCACGGCCACCACGGCGACAACCGCGCCCCAGAAAGAGAAACGGTAGCTTTTACCCGAAGCGGTCTTGCTCGGGAATACATGGACCTCAAGCTTCTTCACTTTCGGACCCGGGGTTGTCTATACGCTTGCGGAGAGATTCAATGTGGCGCTTTTCCTCTTCGATGGCACCCAGCAGTTCTACCACGGACGGATCGTCCTTGATGGTCTCCAGCAGGTCGTCGCGAACCGCCCCGTGAAGCTTCTGGCCCAGCGCCATAAAACGCTTTTTGAGCTTGGATTCCTCGTTTGCAAGCTCCACCCGCAAAAGGGCCGTCGATGCCAAATTCAAAGCCTTGTTTTTTATCTTATTTAGCGTTTTTTCTGCCATGTTCACATTCCTTTTGTCCGTAAAAAAATTAGTTTTTTATCCGTATAAAAATGGAGATCAACTATGAGCCGTAGCGACCGCAGACGCGCAAAACAGAACGCAAAGCAATTTACCCCTAAAAAGGCCAATGCACTGGACCCCAAGATTATCGCAGTCCTTGGCGCTATTGCCGTAATTTTCTTTATTGGAACTATGCTTATCCAGAGAGGCGCATAAATGAAGTTCAGTATCAAAAAATCCGTATTGCAGGACGCGCTGCAGATCGCAATCAGTGCCATTCCCAACAAATCGACCCTGCAAATCCTCAACGACTATTCGCTGCGACTGGAAGGCAACTTCCTCGAAATTTGCGCCACCGACTTGAACCTGGGTGTGAGGATTAAGCTCGAAGTCATGGGTGAACGCGACGGCGAAGCCCTGATTAACGCACGCAAGTTCTCCGACCTCATCAAGGCACTCGTGGAACCGAGCATCGACACCATCAGCGTGGACGTGCAGGACCACCTCACCCGCATCAAGTGGAGCGAACGCGGCCAGGCCTCCATCACGAGCTTTGACGCCAGCGACTTCCCGCCGTTCCCCGAAGTCGAAGGCAGCTCGCTCACGCTCGCCGCAAGCGAACTTGCATTCCTGGTCGAAAAGACCGCATTCGCCGTCTCAACCGACAACACCCGTCAGAACCTGAACGGCGTGTTCATGGAAGCAAAGGACGGCAAGGTTTCCATGGTCGCCACCGACGGTCACCGTATGGGCCGCGCAAGCATCGACCAGGAAGGTGCCAACCTCGAATCCGGCGTGATCGTCCTCCCGAAGGTGCTGCAGCTCGTGCTCCGCCTCGCAAAGAACGAAGACTCCGTCGAAATCTGCACCACCGAAACGCACGTGCTGTTCCGCATTGGCGCAACGCAGATTATCTCAAAGCTGATCGAAGGTCCGTATCCGAACTACCGCGCCGTGATTCCGCAGAACTTCGAACGAACCGTACAGGCCAACACGACCGAACTCCTGAACAAGGTCCACTGCATCCTGCCGATGGCCAATCCGCGTACCCACCAAATCCGTTTCCAGATGGACGGCAACAACATGGAACTGTCCGCGACCGACCCGGATGTCGGCGGTGAAACGCGCGAAGCACTCGCCGTGACGCACAACGGCGAAGGCAGCTTCAGCATCGGTTTCGACGGCCGTTACTTCTACGAAATCCTCAGCATGTGCAAGAGCGAAGAAGTGGTGCTCAAGATGAACACCCCGATCGGCGCCTGCATCATCGAACCCGTCGGTGACGACATGGGCTTCAGTTTCTTGCTGATGCCGCTCCGCCTCGCCGACTAAGGATTGAGCAAATTGCAAATAAATTAAAAAGTCCACTCCGGTGGACTTTTTAATTTCTCTCCCGCTTATTCTAACTCTGAATTCCGAAATTCGAATTAGCCATGTCCAACGCCATCCGCAAACGCATCAGTAAAAAAATCAAGAGTCTCACCAAGGGAAATTTCACCCTCAAGGCGAACCTGTTCGAAAGTATGCGCAACATCCGTATGGACTACCTGCTGTAACGCGCCTTCCGCGTATTTCTCCACCACATTTTATCTATAATTAGGTCATGGTCTCAAGCGAAGTCAACGCACTCATCAAGAAGCTCTCCCCCTTCATGGAAGAGGATTCCGAGATATTCCGCGAACTCATGACGTTTTTCGGACAGGGATCCAAGATAGACGTTCACCACGGCGACCTTTCCAAGTTCCTGGGATGCAAGCGCCTTTACCGCGTCATCCGCCTAAAGGGCGAAAGCTACAAGGATTGTGTTTACCAGCTGGTTGACAACTACCCCGAAGCGATGGAAGCGCTCGGAATGCTGCGTTACTACAAGGCTCCCGTCGGGCCTGTCCGCTGGGAAGAAGTCGAGAAAGCGGAAATTGCCATGGGGCAGGAACTCACGATGGCCGCCTACGGCTGGATGCCCGACGCTTGGACCCTGTTCGAGAAAGGAGAAGGCCACGCAGATCCCGGGCAGCACGAACTCGTCGCAATTCTTGCGTTTGACTTAGGGGAATAATCTCCTCTTAAAAGGAGCCGGGCTAGCCCGGCACGACAACGAAAGCGTACTTGCTTTATTGTTTCAGGAACTCAAACAGCGTGACTCCCGGAAGTTTCCCCTTGCGGCTTGCCAGGTAATCCTTCAGCGGAAGCTCCAGCACCTGCTTCTTGAAAGCGGCGTGGCGGAGTACGGGGAGTTCCCCTTGACGGAACACGACGAAGCCCGTATGCGTCGCGTCAAGGTCTTCCTTCGCCGCAACAAAGGCGATTCCCGTCACCATCAGCGGACCTTCGTAAGGTTTCGAAGCCATTTCGACGGCACGGTCATAGGGCAAGTAGCGGATATCCATCGGCGAATCGGGCTTGTCGTACTTGAGATTTTTCGCATTGAAGAAAGCCTGTTTCGGCATCGTGCGTTGCACGACCGTATCGCCGTTCACCTGCATCGGGCGGGCAAACTTCCCCTCGCCCACCCAGTCGGCCAGCAGATAGTGCTTGCGGTGCATAAAGTCGATGATACCGTCCCTGTAACGGATTTTCTGAAGCAGCGGGGCAATCGCATTCTCGTTCGGCGCAAGGGCCATCGCAAGCACATGCTCCAGATAAGTCACGCAGTCTACGGAATCCATGTACACAATCGGCTTGCTCTCGATGGAATCCAGGTAACTTTCGCCCATGGGTCCCAGACGGTACGGGGTACCCTTCATCATGCGGGAGAAGTATTCGAGACGTGCCGTCAGTCCCGCCACGTTCTGCGCCGAGAGCCACAACAGCTTCATCTTCATGAGCGAGGCGTAATGGTCATTGGTCCGCAGCACCAGACGCGTCCACAGGGTATCGAGGACATCCTTGAGCCTGGCGTCGGGATTCTTGCCCGTCTCGTTCAGATACATCGCGACCGCGAGCGTATCGCCGTCTAACGCGTAAATGTACCCCACCAGTCCGTGCACTTCGCCAATGAAGCCCGTCTTGAAACGGGTCAGCCACGGGTACGGCAAGTCGAGCATGCGCTTGCCACCGGTTCCAAGCCCCGGCCCGGCAAAACTGTTGATGTAAAATTTTCCCTTGGGATGCCGCGCCATTTTCGCAAGCAGAGCCGTCTCGGTCGAGGGTTTCACCTTGTTCCTGGGGGAAAGGCCGCAACCGTCCCATATTTCAAAATCGGCCGTATCGAGCCCGATTTCCTTAAGGAACTTCATCTCCATCGTGCGGCCGCCCTCGACGCTCCCCTCACCCGCCTTCTGAGCGCCCAGGTTACGGAAAAGAGTCTCTGCGTGCAGGTTCTGGCTACGCTGATTGATTTCGTCGAGAATGCTTAGGAAGGGCGCCGCCGAGTAGGTAAAGGACCTTATCTGGATTCCCGCCGGGACATTCTGCCGTTCGACAAACGCCACCCCGCGTTCCTTAAGGGCATGGATAAAGGCCGCCTTGAAGTAGGCAATCGGATTACGCACCGGCAGCACCAGCTGGCTGGAATCCACGCCTATTCCGATAGCACCGCCAATCGTGATTTCCGGTTTTGCCGAATCGAGCGCCCAGGTCCACTTGCGTTTTTTTCCGGGAACGGTCAGCATCTCGTTCTTAAGGACAACATAACCCACATCCGGGAGAATTTCGGCAATGGCCGTATCGCCCACCTTTTCGCCCGGCTTAAAGCGAATCATGGTGCAGTTGTCATTAAAACCGAGCGGGGCGATTTCAGCACCGTACCAGGCGTCGTAAAAATTCTTGCGCCAATGTTCGGCACGCCACGGGCCTTTGTAATAAGCAGTGTCCAGGGTGATCTGGCCAAGCACGGTGTCGATTCCCAGCGCGTGAATTGAATCTGCCATTGCGTTCAGAATGTAGAACGGATCGGCGTAATAGCGGCCCGAAAAATTGGGATCGCCCTCGCCACGCACATTCACCTTTCCGATAAACTTTTTCTTTTGGACACTCCCGTTCAGCGACACTTCGGTCTTGGGGGCGTAATCAAGCGGCAGGTAATGGAGAGCCGTCGCCGTCGTCAAGGTTTTCAGCGTACTTGCCGGAGTGAACTTCTCGGCACCGCGGATATTCCCCAGTTCAACACCGGACTTTACCGAACGAATCGAAAGCCCGTATCGGGAACCCGGTACCATGGAATCCACGTAGACCTGGAAAGAATCCAACCTAAAATTCGCGAAAACGACAACCGAAAGGAAACAGACAAAGAATAGAACTTTTCGCATACTAATGCTTGCGGAAACGAATCATGAATATCAGTAGCAAAACAACGGCAACGGCACCCAGCGAAACCACCACGATCAGGCGCGGACTGAAGCCGGACGAATTTCCGACAAAGCTTATGCCCTTGTCGTATTTCTTTTCCTCGACCGGTTGCATCAACGCATCCCTGATCCGTTTGCGAACGGCGGCGCGGTCCGTATCCTTATATCCGAAGAGACCGTTGATTTTTTCATGCGTTTCCAAGACAAGCCGCGCCGTTGCATCGTCAACTCCGGGATCCCCTTGCGCAATGTTCCTTGCAACCGAGTTCACCATCGCATTCACCAACATTTCGATTTCGCTCCACTCGGGAATGTTCTGGCAGCTACGGCCATTATGTTCCAACCCCGTCACCAAGTGACTGTAGCGGGAATCCTGCATCCAGATTCGAATCAGGCTTTCGTCCGACGGGATAAATCCGCTCTGTCTGGAATAGTAGTCGATATTGTCGGCGCGGACCATGAAAAGGAAAAGGTCGTTCGCCTCTTTCCGTTTCGAGAGATTCCCGTTCTTGGGCAAGACCAGATGGGAGCCACCGACAAAAGTGAAATTTCCGACAGGACCCCCAGGCGCCGAAACGGATATCAAGCCGTCCTTGGCAATCGGGCTTTCCTTAAGCCCGCCAATGTCGCTATCAAATTCAATCTTGCGAATCAGTTCGGGGGTACCGAAAATCAGCAGCTGCTCGGAGCGCACGAAGCGATCTGCCGCCGAACTGGAATTTTCATGGAGGTTATGGGGAGAAACATCCTGATCACGGAGCAGTTTCAAATAAACACGAAGTCCCACAAGCGTAGAAGAATCCGCCAGGGCGCTGCGGTAACCGTTCTCGGTTTCGGCGACAAAGTCTCCCCCAAAATTCCACAGGAACGGCGACATCTGCTGGTAACCGGTCCAGTCGTCCTTGACTCCGAACTCGAAAGGAACCACCAGGCCTCCGGCCCTATTCTGCACCTTGGCTTCGGCAATGGCGCGCAGCACGCCAAAGAACTGTGGATAAGTTTCAATCTCGCTATCGTGCAATCCGAGTTCCAACCAGATCCGTTCATTGGCAAAGAACCCGCGAACATCCAGGAACCAAGGAATCGAATAGACAACGGTGTCGCGACCGATATGAGAAGCCTTCATCATTTCGGGGTAGAAACGGCTCGTATCGACAGCATCCAGCATTTCCGTCAGCGGGGAAATCAAGCCCGCCTTGGCAAAATACGGCACCCAGGTGGACCCCAGCTGTAACACGTCGGGATAGTCCGTTCCCGATCCCGCCTCGGTCGCAAGGACCTTGTTGAGTTCGGCGAAAGCGGCACCCCAGTCCAGGAAACGGATCTTGACCGAAATGCCGCTCTGTTGCGTATACTTCCGCATCAGTTTCTGGAGCGCCGTTCCTGTATTGATATCCTGGTCCATAACCCACAGAACAAGAGTATCCGGGGGAGGGGCCGCGGCACGGAGTTCCGGAACAGCAAATGCAGGAACAACCCCGACCAAGGCCAAGGTTATCACAAACAAAGCAATGCCGTATATCCGTCCAAGCATGAATCTTTCCCTAATATACAAACAAATTTATTTTGCAATTCTCAGGAAATCGTCGAAATACTTCGGATACGTCTTGTTGATGCAAGCAGGATCCATAATCTTGATAGGGACTCCACCCAAGGCGACCAGGCTAAAGCACATTGCCATACGGTGGTCGTTATAGGTCTCGATTGTCGCGGGCTGCAAATTTTCCGGCGGGAAAATCGTAATGGAATCGGTCGTTTCGCGGACCTCGGCACCCACCTTGCGGAGTTCCGCAGCCATCGCCGCGATACGGTCGGTTTCCTTGACACGCCAACTGGCGATGCCTCTGATCGTCATCGGTGCATCGGCAAACAAGGCGAGTACGGCAACCGTCATCGCCGCATCCGGGATTTCGACGGCATTGAACTCGCCGAGGCTCTTGAGCTTACCCTGCGGTCCCGTACATTCCACCCAGTCGGGTCCCATGGTCACCGCGGCGCCCATTTTCTTAAGAACATCGACAAAGGCGATGTCGCCCTGGCGGCAATCCGTACCGACTCCCAAAACGCGCACCTTTCCACCGGCAATGGCAGCGGCAGCAAGCGGATAACTTGCGGAGCTTGCATCGCCTTCAACCATATAGTCGCCCGGAGTCCTGTAGACGCCCTTGGGCACATAGAAATCCATCAGGTCGGCATGCTTCACCTCGATGCCGAAATGTTTCATCACGTCGAGCGTGAGCAGAATATACGGAGCGGAAATCAGTTCGCCCTCGACATGGATATGCAACGGAGATTCCGCGTACGGGGCACATATCAGAAGCGCCGTGAGATACTGGCTCGAGATATTGCCGCGCACCGAAACAGAGCCGCCCTTAAGGCCATGCGCATTGATGCAGACCGGCGGAAAGCCTTCCGTTTCCAGATAACTGATATCGGCGCCAAGCGAACGGAGCGCATCGACCAAGTCGCGAATCGGGCGTTCCTTCATGCGTTCTTCGCCGCTCAGGTGGAACACGCCGCGCCCCAACGCGAGAGCCGCACACAGGGAACGCATCGCGGTTCCCGCATTGCCCAGGTAAAGGCCGGCGAAATTCTTGCCGTCTTCCAGCAAAACCGTCGGGGCGTCAATCGGAGCTCCGCTGCCTTCGATGACGGCCTCGGTAAAGTCTTCGGACATTTCCACATGAACGCCCAGCGATTTCAGGGCCTCGCCCATGTAGCTGGTATCGTCGCTTTTCAAAAGGTTATGTAGGCGAGTCATTCCAGCGGCAAGAGCCGACACCAAAAGCACGCGGTTCGTGATACTTTTCGATCCGGGAACGCGAAGTTCACCGTTATAAGACTTCAAAGCGGGAATCTGTATGTTACTGGGGCGAAAAAAAGGTGTATCCATGTCCGTAAATTTATAAATTAAAAAAGTAAAACGATTACACGGAGTTTAAAACATGAGCGAAATCACAGACCACAAATTCACGGTCCGTTTTTCGGATTGCGACGAGCACGGCAGACTGAAGCTTTCACGCCTTTTCCAGTTCATGGAAGAGGCGGCCATCGCCGACGCCGAAGCGAACGGTTTCGGGCTGTGGAAAATGATCAAGGCCGGCTACACCTCCGCCATCACGCGCATGAAGGTGAGAATCGACCATACCCCGCTCATGGGGGAAACGCTCGGGGTTACCACCTGGATCAAGGAAATCTACAAGGACAAGGTGGTGCTCAAGGACTATGCCGTCGTCGATAGCCAGGGCCGCGCCCTCGCCGAAGGGACTTCTTCGTGGATCCTGGTGAACCTGAAAACGGGATTTGCCGAGAACCCGTCCAGAAGTCCCTACCCCTTCCCGGTGCAGCTTGAAAAAAGCGCGCTACCCGAAATGCTCCAAGTGCTGCCCATGGGCGAAGACCCACAGTTAGTTTATACTGAAAGAGCCCGTAACAGCGACCTCGACATCAACCACCACGTGAACCATTGCCGCTACGTGGACTGGATTATCGACTGCCTTTCGAAACAGGAACTCAAAGAACGCGGGATACGTTCCATCCAGCTGAATTTTGTCCAGCAGGTTCCGCTCGGTGCCAACATCAACATCATCCGGTTCAAGGACACAAACCACCACGCCATATTCTTCGGAATGAACGCCGACATGGAAAAGAGTCCGACGACAAACCGTTGCCATTTCCAGGTCCGCGTAGGCTTCAGGGAATAATACTCAGGGCATCACCACCCCGATTCCGGGCCACATTCCAAAAGAGACAGTCCCGTGCAAGTCCGTGCGGAAAACCGCAGCGGAATCCCCTGTCACATAGCGGAGTTTCTGGAAGACTTCTGCGGTCGGGTGACCGTAGCGGTTATTCCGGCCGACACCGATCACCGCATACCGCGGCGACACCCGCGAAAGGAACCTGAGCGTGCTGCTTCCCGCCGAGCCATGGTGCGGCACCTGCAACAAGTCCGCAGACAAGCTAGGCGAAAGCTCCAGAAGTCGACGCTCCCCCGCCGAATCCAGGTCGCCCGTCAACAGCAGCGATGGTTTTTCGGAGTCGTCTTCGAGAGCCACCTTCATCACGACACTCGCCCCGTTTTCGCCGAACCGCCCATATTCGGGAGGCCACAGGACATCCAGTTTCAAGCCGTCGGCAAGCCACACCGTATCGCCTCGGAAAAGCGTATCGACCGGTATCCCGAACCGCCGGGCAAGACGGAGGACACTGTCGGGCACAAGCCCCGACGCCGTATCCGGCCCCACCAGCAAGCGCCCGACATGCAGACGCCCCGCCGAAAGCACCTCCCCCATTTCCATAAAACCGCCCACATGGTCGCGATGCCCATGACTCAGGAGCACCCACGAAAGCGAATCGACACCACGGGCCAAAAGCGAATCCACCACCCCCACCGAATCGGGGCCCGAATCGTAAAGCGCATGGCGGCCCTCCCTTTCTAGCAGTACGGCAAGCCCCTGCCCCACATCGAGGACCGACACACGGACAGGATCCGGCTCATCCTCGCCGCCGGAACCGTAGGCGCAGCCACCCAGGACAACCCCCGCGACCACTGCGGCACCGCCCCACAGCAAGAAACACAGCAGAATCCAGACTGGAATCCACAAGTTCGTATTTTTGCGTATCACCATAAGACAAACCTCCATTTTTGCAAAAGTCTCTCCTATATACACGCACGAACCGCGAAAAATGGGAAAAAAAGCTCCAGACAGGACTTATGGCAAGCTACGACGCGCCATGTACGAACAAAACGGGGATTTTTTACTATCTTTTAGCTTAACCCGAGGTTTACAATGCAATTACCCAAGTACAAGAAGAAAAAGCGTATCAAGCTGAAAGTCTGTCAGGAACCCGGCTGCGGCCGCGAATTCTGGGGCCACCCGATCGCCAAGTACTGCGAATTGCACCGCGACATCAAGCAGCGCCAGAAGCAGAAGAAGGACGTGGACAACATCGAGTCCAAGAACATCATCTTCCGCCACAACTACACCGAGTCGATGGACCTCACCTTCAAGTGCTGCCTCGAAGGCTGCAACGAGACGTTCACCATCCGCGTGTTCCCGAAACAGTACATCTACCCCCGTTTCTGCGACGAACACCGCAACGACTTCAAGCGCGCAAACTTCCTGCGCATCATGTCGAAGCTCAAAAACGACTAAAATTTCGACTTTTTCGTAAAAATTTGGATGCCACCCTTGAAATTTGGGGTGGCTTTTTTATATTTGGGCTCACAATCATGGTGGGTGTAGCTCAATTGGTTAGAGTCCCAGATTGTGATTCTGGATGTTGTCGGTTCGAGTCCGGTCACCCACCCTTAAAAAGACCTCGCGAAAGCGGGGTCTTTTTTTGATTGGAGTACTTTTAAAGCTAGTTCTTAAGGCATCGGACAGACAATCTCCCGTTCATATAATCGAGGCCTGTCTTCAAATAGTGCAAATCAATGCCCACACTCTTATAATAAACACCAATGTTCTTGTATGAAGAGGTACTCCAGAAGTAGGCGGCCTCCGATTCATGTTCATATTCAGAGAGAATACCGTACCACAAACCTCCAGGCAATGCCGTAAATCCCACAGCATCGGTTCCTGGTTGAGGATCATCATACCAAGCCGTCTGCGATTTAAGCATAATACCTGCGTTTTCTCCAAGAATATCCCTCAAAACACCCCAATCCGTCGTATCGGGCATGTGCCATCCGGCAGGGCAAATTCCCTGCACCGGGTGTTTCGGAGAACATTCCGCCTCATAGCCACAACCCTTAGCATCATCGCTCCACAAGCCCGCACTATCCATCGCCACCGCCCAGGTATAAAGGGCGCCATACTTTTCGCAATACTTTGCGGAATCATTGTAACAGTAGCTACGTATGTCTAAACCATCCACAGAAAAGTTGTAATTCAAATTTTCTGCCATCCACCACTGCTCGCCAATTTTCACAGTCTTGTACGTCTGACCGTCGCGAGCGTCCGTTAAAGTTCCGTATTCGCAGTTATCTTCGGCATCCGTCTTGCAAGCCGGCAATACCTCAACTGAACTAGAAGACTCAGAACTGCTGGAACTAGGCGCAACCGCATCATAGTCCTTGAGGCAACGGATAGAAAGTCTCATTTGAGAACTGATCAGCGTTTTAAATCCAGTTCTTTCAGCATCATAATCCAAATCCCAATAATAAGGTTCTCCACCATTTTTCCTAGTTGTCATCCAAAAATCAGCAGTATAACCGAAATTATAGTAGCCGTCATTAAACCAGTTTCCAGCCGGGAGCGCCGAAAATCCATAATCATCTGTCGCAAACGCCCAATTCTTAAAGCCCTTAGCCTGCAAGACATATCCAGAATCACCTTCTGATAAATAGAGTTTATTCCATTCGGTTGTGTCAGGCATGTGCCAGCCATCCGGGCAAATTCCCTGTATTTTACAGGACTCCTTGGATTTACATTCACTCTCGGAATTTCCTACGGCCGCAGACCACGTATAAAGTCCTCCGTAGATATTGCAATATTTTACGCTATCCTTGTAACAATAACGCCCTGTCGTTTTATAGCTCAGGTTTTGTGCCATCCACACATGGTCGCCAATTTTCACGGTCTTGTAAACCTTTCCATCACGAGGATCAACAATCGAATCATATTTTATTTTGGGATTCAAGTAGGTATCCTTAGGAGATTCTTCCCTTTCTAAAAATACCGGGGTCACCTCACCCTTGACACAACGTACCGATTGCCCCATAGACTTACGAACGCCACCCATACTCCAATAATCCGTGGTATTTACTGATCTATTGTGAGCAATGGCAGGATTATAATCCCAATCAGCTAAATATCCATTATCTTCCGCAGAAGACCAAAAATACGCAACCGAGCCCCAACTAACAAAAGATCCATTTCTATATCCTGCCGGTATTGCAGAAAAACCCGCAACATCCGTTCCATTACCATTTCCTGACCAGCCCGTTTTCGTCTTAAATAAAACACCTGATTTTTCTTGCGATACTCCTTCCGCAACGACCGACCTCATTTTGGACCATTCTTTTTCCGACGGGAGAAGCCATCCATCCGGGCAAACACCTTGCAAGGGTCCAATAAGACCACACAACTTGCCATCACCGCAATCTACAGGATCGTCCTTATCCGTAGCAAGTTTCACAGAATCAATCGCAGCGGCCCAAGTATAAAGACGCCCGCCTATTGCACATTTTTCAGGATCATTACCATAGCACCAGCTTTTTCCCTTCAGGCTCGGCATCTTGACACTATCCGCATAGTTGAGGTTTTGCGCCATCCAAATTTGGTCGCCGATTTTTACTGTCTTGTAAACTTGGCCATCGCGCGGGTCCGTCATTTCGCCGTAATTAATATTCGGATTCAAGTAGGATGTTCTTGGATTCTTAATCGAGGATGACGATTTGTCATTCTGGAGGCTCGAAGAGCCGATAGAATCCATACTGCTACTTGTCATTCCAGCCTTAGTGCCGGACGAACTGCTGCTCAACGTAACGCTGTCGCCATCAGCAACGGCTTTTATGTATGTTTCAAACGCAGGCACAGAATCGGCATAGCTCCAGCTTTCGATATTCTTGCGGATTGTATCAAGCTTGCCGTTAGCCATAGCATCTGTAGCCCACTTTGCAATTTCTTTTTTAGTATCGCTATCCAACGATCCGTTCTGCGAAATTGCGGCTGAAAACTCATCCAAGCGTTCCGCGATTTTTGCTTCACTTGCACTAGCCTGCACCATGACGCTCACGGCCAAAAGTGCGGCATTGCCATCACCCGCTTCAAGAATATTCAAGTCTTCGGATTTCGCAATATTGCCCTTGATGTTAAACGAAGCGAGAACTTCTTTTTCAGCTTGCTTTTTAGCATCGGCAAAAGAATTCTTCTCGACAGTCACTAAGCCCATGACTCGCTCGTATTCCAATTCCGTGAGCACATTGATGTTCACGTTTTTGCGGTCCTTGAGATTCGTCAGTGCATGGAGCGTCAGCATTTCCGAGGACTTTTTCCCGGTAAGTTCATTGAGATAATATCCCGAGACTTCGAACACGGCACATGTAGACGACAAAGTAACACTATCAACAACAAATTCACCTTTATCATTATCGACTTCGCCTTCGAATCTTTCACCCGTCCGCTCCATCGTCTTACAGTCAATGCCCTGTACCGTCACGGCAGAGCCCTTCACGAACGGTCCCTTCTGCGCCACGCCAGCCACGTTCAAGTCCGCGATGATTCCCGCGTCTTCCGAAATACCGCCGGCAACGCCCTTGTCGTCTGAGCTGGAACATGCCACCATAAAGGCAGCCGCAAATGACACAACGGAAACAATACCGCCCTGCATCATTTTATACAAGTTATTTTTCATCTTTTTCTTCTCCTTTAAAACCCTTTTTATCATTCAACCGTTCACTCACCGGGAACAGCTGCAAGTTCAGGCGATACACCTGTTCTGTTTCGTCATCTTCGGATGCGATCGCCACAATGCGGCGGCGGCAAGCGGCCAATTCCTTCTTAATACGTTCGTAGGAACGCCGCGTAAGTCCCATGGTAATCCCCGACATATCGCGTTCCGCAAGAGGCAGGCTCAGCGCCTTTACCCCAAGCTCGCCCATTTGGCGTTGCAGATTGCGGGCAGCCACGGGCACGGCATCTACGGGCACCCATCGATATCGAGAACTCTTGAAACTAGTCCTTCACGCAGCGGACGGAATATCCGTAGTTTTTGTTGTCGTCGTACAGGTCCGCATACTTGTAGCCGTAGCCCAAGTACATAAGGTAGGCGAAGTGGTCACTGTTCCCAGTAGCACTCCAGAAGTAAGCGATGTCGCCTGCGTGGTAGAAGTAACCATTGTTGCTCTTGTCGCCGGCGGGCAACGCGGAGAACCCGAAAGCGTCCGTACCGTTGCCATTACCATACCAACCGGTCTGCGACTTAAGAACCTCGCCCGCAGTCGATCGACCGCCCACAGCATCGAACAAAACCTGCCATTCCGCTTTGCTAGGCAGGTGCCAGCCAGCGGGGCAAATCCCCTGAAGTTTGCCGGTAAGACCACATCCCTTGCCATAGCCGCAATCCTGCGGGTTTTCGGCATCGTTCGCCAACTTCACCGAGTCTATAGCCGCCGCCCAAGTGTACAGGTAGCCAATCACTTCGCAGTTCCTGCACCAAGACCAATCGTATTTTGCATCGCCAGAACCACCCTGACCAGGGTCAAAGTTTAAGTTCTCGGCCATCCAAGTCTGGTCGCCAATCTTCACTGTTTTATAAACCTTGCCATCACGAGAATCGACGATGGAATCGTATTCAATGTCTGGATTCAAGTAAGCTTCTTTCGGCAAGCTCCAATCAAAACCATCCGAAGAACTAGAAGACTCTACAGAACTGCTGGACACACTTGTCTCGCTGCTACTCGACTGTGACGAGGAAGATGCTTCAGAACTTGAAGACTCCACAGAGTTGCTGCTAGACTTTGCGTCGTCAACACTAGAACTTGAAGAAGATTTAATCGCTGCAGTCGAAGGATCACCCTTGATGCAACGTACACTCTGTCCATATTTTTTTGAACCTTGGAACAAATAAAATTTAGTATAAATGTTGTTTATATTCGAATATCGCGCTTCATACGTACCATCCTCTTCGGAACTCCAATAATAAACATTAGAACCAACATTGCTCCAGCTAGATGTAGAAACCATCCTTCCGGTCGGAAGCGCCGCAAATCCATAGGCATCTACGCCGTTATTGTCAGCCGTTCCGGCGTAATCCCAGCCAGTCAGCGCCTTGAGGCTATCTCCGGCCACGCCAGCGTTCCCCAGAGCTACGCTCAACAATCCCCATTCATGGAGCGTCGGCAAATGCCAGCCGTCAGGGCAAATTCCCTGCACTCCGCGATTAATTCCACATGTCTTGCCATAACCGCAATTCAGCGGATTCTTTAAATCGTTTGCCAAAGCCACAGAGTCTATCGCCGCCGCCCAAGTGTAATAGCGACCGCTTACCTTACAATTTTTCTCATCATTATTGTAGCACCAGTTTTGGCCTTTCAAGCTCGGCGTCTTGACGCTATCGGCATAGTTCAGGTTTTCGGCCATCCACACTTGTGAATAATTCTTATCCTTCACTTCGATTTTTACAACTTTGTACACTTGCTTGTCGCGCGGGTCGATTATCGAGTCGTACTTGATATTCGGATTAAAGCGAGCTTCCTTCGGCACATCCCAGCTCCACCCATCTGTCTTGACGCTGTCGCTATTTTTTTCCTTTGAAACGTTAGTGGCAAACGCATCAACCGCCGTCTCAAAATCGGGAACTTCGTTTGCGAATCCCCAATTTTCCATATTCTTGCGAATGGAATCCATCACAGCCTTCGCCACGGCATTTGCAATCCAGTCGATAATTGCTTTTTTCGTATCATCATCGTTCCACTTGCCGCTTTCTGCAAAGGATTCATTGAATTTATCCATACGTTCCGTAAGCGTTTTCACATCGGCATCGCCTTGCATCAGCACGCTTATGGCAAGGAGAGTCGCATCGGCATCGCTCGTTCCAAAAATATCCAAAGCTTCAAACTCGGTCGTATCGCCCGCCATACCGAACGCCGCAAGCACCTCGGTTTCAGCCAAGTCCTTCGCCTCGTCGAAAGTCTTGCCCTTTTCAGCCACATAGTACATCACGCGCTCGTATTCCAAGTTCGTAAGCAAGTTGACATTCACATGCGTACGGTCCTTGAGATTCGTCAACGCACGGAGCGTCAATTTATCCGAAACCTTCTTCCCGGTCATTTCGCTGCGATATTCGCCAGTCACTGCAACAACAGCACAGGTTGTAGACAAGTTCACTTTTTCTACAACAAATTCGCCCATGTTGTTTTTGACTTCGCCCTCAAAAACTTCGTCCGTGAAATTCATGGTCTTGCAGTCGATTCCCTGCACCGTCACCGCAGAGCCCTTCACGAACGGGCCCTTCTGCGAAACACCTGCCACGTCCAAATCCTTGACGGCAACAACGCCCGCATCTCCCGAAGCGCCGCCTGCAACACTCTTGTCGTCGGAACTGGAACATGCAGCCAAGAATGCCATAGACGCAAGCGCACAAATCGACACCAGGCGCATCCCTAAATTGCGATTCTTCTCTCTCCTCATTTCGTTTCTCCCTTTTTATTCATCGTCTCGTTTTTAGGTTCAAGTCGTTCACTCAGCGGGAACAATTGCACATTCAGGCGGTAGACCTGTTCCGTTTCATCGTCCTCTGTTGCAATCGCCACCACACGGCGGAAATAATCTTCAGTCTCTTTTTTGATTCGTTCGTACGCACGGCGCGTAAGCCCAAGCGTATAACCTGACATCATGCGCTCCGAAATCGGCAAGTCGATTGCCTTGACGGCAAATTCCCCCATCTGGCGCTGCAAATCGCGAGCCGCCAGCGGCACGGCCTCCACAGGCGCCATTTTAATCGTTTTGTCTGTCTGCTGGTAGTTTCCACTCCTGTCCTTCTTCAGGAGCTTCGCCTTCACCAAAAAGTCGAGCGCTTCGGAAATTTCTGCCGCCGAAATCTTCGGCTTGCAGGCATGCGCCATTTCTAGCGGCTTTGCGCCGGGCATGTGCGGCGCCAACTCACGGATTACGGAATTTTTCCAGGACTTGAAATACTTGAATTCTTCGTCACCCAGCACGCGAACCTTGTGGGCATGGGCCAAAGCGCAGCGTTCCTCAAAAGCAGCCTTTTTAGCCTCGTTGCTCTTTGCATGCGCGTACGAAACCATCAAGACAAAATATTCGTATTCAAAACCGACAAGCCCCATGGCATTTGCCACCGAGCCCGCCGAGCCGACGCTCAAATTCTTTTTCCCTTCGCAGACGTACTGCAGGAACACCGCCGACGAAAATCCGGCATCCTGGGCAAACTTCTGCCACGAAAACACAGAACAGCGCTTACGTTCTTCGTAGTAGTCCCGGATATACTTACGGTAATCCGTATATTCAACGATTTCCTTCATGGGTACAAATATACCTACTTTCGCTAAATTTAGGATATAAATATTGCGATTTTAGCGAAATTTTACAACTTTTGGCTAAATTTATCAAAATAGAGTAATTTTAGAACATAAACACATATTCTGAGAACATGCAATTGAACATAAAAAAAGAACCCTGCAGGCTATTTCGCAGGATTCTTTCCTAACCTTCCCTCAGTCCGAACACTGCCGGGTCCAAATTTTGAGGGAATCAAATGTATTTTACTTTGTTTGTTTTAGTTCTTGACGCAACGCACCTTGCCTTCTTTCAAAGGTTCTTCTTCAACACGATAATCGTAGGGAGAGACTTGCACGTAATAGTCACCGACAGCTCTTGGAGAAAGGTACTTTTCAATTTCTTCGCGTTCCTCATCATTCTTAGCATATTCAAGTTCCCATTGATAGTGCTCTTTCATGAACTCATCAAGTTCCTCTATATGGTAAGAGCCCTGCCTGTAAGAATGGTAATAGACTTCCAAGTAAACCGTATCCATCGGCATAAGGTTAAAATCAAACCTGTTGTAGAACACGCCAATCAAATCTTTTCCAAAGGCCGCGTCCAAATCGGAAGTCCTCCAGTTTTCGTTAAGCAGGTTTTTAACGTCACCGACATAATCCACCAAGATATCCCATTCCTCGGTACTCGAGACATGCCAGCCATCGGGGCAGATTCCCTGGTGAACTTCGTCAACCACGCTATCTTCAACCACGTCCGTCATATACTTGTCATCGATTTGCATAGCATCCGTCCAGGTATAGAGTCCTTTGGAATCATACTTGAGATCTTCCGCCATCCATTCATACTTTTTCCCTTCGTAATTAAAGCTGACCGTCTGGTACTTACGCCCATCGCGCGGGTCGGTCATAGTTCCCGATTCATGTTCAACCGGTATCTTGAGAGAATCGATATGTTCTTTTGTCGTCAAGTCCCAATAATACCCGTTGCAAAGGAAGTAGCCCGATTCAATCCGTTCGCCGTCAAGCACCATGGCCCTATCGAGTTTTCTGTATTCGCCCCAAAGGTCGGCGGTACAGAGTTCCAAATCCATATAATTCAAGAAGACTAGAATGCCGAAATCGTATTCACTCTTCAAGAAACGGATGCTTAATTCACCCGGGTTTGCCCCGTCCTTTCGCTTGACATCGTCCTCATCGACATCCATCATGTTGCTCCATTCCTTGGCAGAGCTATAACCCTCTCCGGCGAGATCCTGCATAATCGAATCCGCGAGAACACCATCATCGGCAAAGTCATCGGCAAATCCATCAACGTAAGCTTGCAATTTGGAGCAATCGATATCGTCATCAGCATTATACCAATCGTGCCAATAATTCCATTCAGGCTGTTCATCTATAATTCGGCTGATATTGTACAGCGTTCTGTCGCCATCCGAAGAATTGTAGATGTTCAAATCTTCTGCAGAAGAAACATCGATCTTGACACCGAACGCGCCAAGAACTTCCTTTGCGGCCTGCTTTTTGGCCTCGGCAAAGGTCTTGCCCTCCTTGACCAGATTCAGCACGCGCTTGTATTCAAAATGAGTCAAGAGGTTGATATTCACCGTTTCACGCTTTTCCAAGTTAGAAACCGCATCGAGACGCATCGGGCAGCTAGAAACTTCACCCGTGTATTCTCGCTCGTAGCGACCTTCTACAGAAAGAAGCACATACTGGCTTTCCAAATCGATACCGTCAAACTTGAAATCGCCCTTGCCGCTGATAGTCTTGGTAGTAAACTCTCTACCGGTGGGTTCGAAATCTCCATTTTTCGAGGTTTCCTTGAGCGTCACGTCGGAGCCCTTTACAAACGGGCCCTTCTGCGAAACGCCCGCAATTTTCTTATCCGAAATGGCGACAACGCCTTCCGCCTCTTCGCTCGTGCCAGAGGTCTCCATATCGGAGCAGGCGCCGAGTAACGCCGTCAAAGCAAGAGCCCAGAAAGTCAGTGTCTTTTTTTCGTTTAAAAAAGTAAATCATCTTATACTCCTTTACCCAAATCAGTCGGGTCACAATTTAAATTTTCAGTGAGCGGGAAAAGCTGCATATTCAAGCGGCAAACTTTTTCAATCTTTTTGTCGTCCGCAACAATCGACACGATGCGCTTGCGGCACCGCGCAAATTCCTCCACGACCTTCTTGTAGCTTTCTTTCGTCACGCCCATGGTGATTCCACTGAAGTGGCGCTCCGAAATGGGCAACTTGTCCAAAGCCTCCAGCGCGAACTCGCCCATCTGGCGGAGCAGCGAATGCACCGCAACGGCAACCACGTTCAGGCGCCCCGTTGTAAGCGAACGGTTCGTCTGGTGGTAATTGCCCTTGATGTCGCGCGTAAGGAGCCCCGCCTTCATAAGGAAGCTCAGGCTCGCGCTCACGTCGGCCGCAGAAATCGCGGGCCTGCAGGCCTTCGCAATCTCGTGCGGTTTTGCTCCCGGCATCGCAACCGCCAGTTCACGCACCACGGAATGTTTCCATGTTTCGTAGAATGTATACAGATCGCTTCCGAGAATCTTCACATGGTGTGCGTCGCTCAGCGCCTGCATTTCTTCAAAAATCTTCTTCTTTTCACGGTCCGTCTTCGCGCCTTCGTAACGCACCATCAAAATAAAGTAGTCATACTCGAAGCCGAGCAACCCCATTGCAAGCGCCGTTTTCTTCGCTCCTTCTTCCCGAAGACGCGTCTTGCCGTCGCAAACCAGCTTGAGGTACGACCCCGATGCGAAACCCGCAATCTTCGCGAACTCGCGCCATGTAAACGCCGAGGTCCGCTTGCGTTCGCGGTAGTAATCGAGTACGTACTCGCGGTAATCCTTGTATTCAACAACCGATTTCATGATGACTATAAGATAGATTTTTGAAGCATTCCATGCAACATTTTCTAAAAAACAGAAATTGCGAAATTTTGAAAATTTCGCCATATTTATTTTCATATTGAAGAAATTTCGATTCTATAAAACAAAATAGGTGCGGTATAAAACAAATCGTCCATACAAAAAAAGAAATCCCCGCCGACGGCAGGGATTACATTCGCAAAAAATGCTAAAGGAGTTCGCTAGTCCTCGATACAGCGGATATAGGCGGCATATTCAGTATCGTCCTCCTGGAAATTGTTGCTAAACCAGCTGTAACCGAACTTGGTTTCTTCCTTCGTCCAGAACCAGGTTTCGTTAAACACACTCACTTCGTCGTATCGTGTGCCGATTGCAGAGAATCCCAGACGGTTTGTCGCGCCGGCGCGTTCCCACAAGCCGTTCGTCGCCAACAAGTCGCCAGGAGCTTCCGTTTCCTTCAACAGGTCATTCCACTCCGTAATCGAGGGAATGTGCCAACCGGACGGGCAAGGATTGGCGGCACCGCTATCGGGAGAGATTTGATCCAGGCTGTAGGCCCTTCCAATAACGACGGCGCGAAGAGAATCTTCAAAGGTGCGATCGCTCGTATAAACCCACACCGAAACATTCTCGTCTTCGCGGGCAGGCGGATTATAACGCAGGTTCTCGGCCATCCAGCGGTGCTGTCCGATAACGATCGTCCCGTATTCATTACCGTCGCGGGCATCCACGAAATTCTTGTAGTGCAAATCCGGATTGAAATAGGCCTTGGCACCATCCTTCAACTTTTTCTGCCTGGCCGCCTCGGCGGCTTCAGCTTCAGCCCTGGCCTTCAGCACGCTTTCCTTCGACTTTTGATAAGCTTCAAACTCCGCCACGGAATCGACACTTCCCTGCACACAATGCAGATAGAGCAAACTGGAGCGCCCCGCAAACACCGGATACAGGTAATCGCTGCCACCAGCAGGCTTTTCCGCATACAGGACAAACGAGACCGCATTGTAGTCGTTGCTTTCGATTCGCGTTCCACCGGTCGGTGTCGTGAGGCTAACCCCGCGAGAAGGCGTCGAAGTCCAGAACGCCCCCGGTTCCCAGCCCTGCTTTTCCTTCAGGCATTTTCCAGCCGTATCGCAAGATTCTTTCAGCGCAGATTTCAGTTCATTGAACTCGCTCATATTGGGGACGTGCCAACCCGGCGGGCAAATACCCAGTTCCAAGGTATCGTCAGGATACTCACGCCCTTCCAGCGCAGCCTTCCAGCTATAACCGCAGCCCAGCACCTTACCGCTCACGCTATCCACATCGCATTCCGTATAGCCCGCCATCGAGCTGTAGGTAACAGAATCGGCAAACCGCAACGGTTCCACGAACCAGGTCAAATCGCCGATTTTCTTGACGGTATAGACCTGCTCGTCACGCGGGTCCACAATAGTAGATGCACCGGCAACCAGCTTGCCCCCATTCACCGAGGAGCCGCCCGAGCCGCCTCCGGATTCTTCCGACGCCGTACTCGAGCTTTCGCTACAGGCAGAAAGGCACAAACCAATCGCAAGGGGCAACGCGAACAAGAACTTTTTCATAGATCCTCCTAAAAACAAACAGTTTCAAGCCAACCGCGTTCAATACAAATTTAACAAAAAAAGCCGACCACCTACCAAGCTAGGGACTACAAATTAAAAAGGAACCCCCGGCGCACTGCCGAGGGTTTCCTTATATTCGATTATGGATCCCGTCGCGCGGCTTTCGCCTTGCTCCAGGATGACACATTAGCGACTAGCTCAAGCGAGAAATCATGTAACCGGCGCAGACTGCGGTACCGATCACGCCAGCCACGTTCGGGCCCATAGCGTGCATCAAGAGGAAGTTCTGCGGGTCATACTTGGCACCTTCCACCTGGGAAACACGGGCGGCCATCGGCACGGCGGACACGCCGGCGGAACCGATGAGCGGGTTCACAGGGTTGTTGGGAGTGCACTTATTCATGATCTTGGCAAGGAAGAGGCCTGCTGCGGTCGAGAAACCGAAGGCCACCACACCCATAGCGATAATCATGAGGGTCTGCGGACGGAGGAAGATGTCGGCAGACATCGTGAGACCCACGGAAGTACCGAGGAAGATAGTCACGATGTTCATGAGTTCGTTAGAGGAGGTCTTCACCAGGCGTTCGACAACGCCGGCTTCCTTGAAGATGTTACCGAGCATGAGCATGATGATAAGAGCAGAAGCATCGGGCACCACGAGGATGCACACGATCATCACCATCACGGCAAACACGATGCGTTCGGCCTTGGACACCTTGCGCAGAGCCTTCATACGGATCTTGCGTTCCTTGTCGTTGGTCATGAGGCGCATGATAGGCGGCTGGATCAGCGGAACGAGAGCCATGTAAGTGTAAGCTGCCACGGCGATAGGTCCGATGAGGTGCTTTGCTAGTTTGTTTGCAGTAAAGATGGAGGTCGGACCGTCGGCACCGCCGATGATACCGATAGAGGCTGCTTCACCGAGAGTAAAGCCACCGAAAGCCACGGCGCAGAACATGGTCGCAAACACGCCGAACTGAGCGCCACCGCCAAGAAGCAGTGTACGCGGGTTAGCGATAAGCGGTCCGAAGTCCGTCATGGCACCCACGCCCAAGAAGATGATGGGCGGGAAGAGTTCCAGGTGGATACCCTGGCTGATGTAGTAATAGAGACCGGCCGTCGGGGTAAACATACCTTCGATGCTCCAGCCACCATCGTAGAATCCCGCACTCGGGATGTTCACCGCCAGTGCGCCGAGCGAAATCGGCAAGAGCAGCAGCGGCTCATACTTTTTGACAATCGCCAAGTACATCAGGACGAAACTCACGATCCACATCACGATCATCGAAGGGGTGACGTATGCGAATCCGGTGTCGCCTGCGAACTCAACGACCGAATTTATAAGAGAACTCATTTATCTGTACCTCTTAGGCGATGGTCATGAGAGTCTGGCCGTCGACGACAGTGTCGGTTTCCTTGACGGCAATGGAGTTCACGGTGCCGGCGCACGGAGCGACGACCGGGTTTTCCATCTTGAGAGCTTCGATGATAGCCACTTCCTGGTTGGCAGCAACGGTGTCGCCGACCTTGACCTTCAGTTTGAACACGGAGCCAGCGAGCGGGCTCTTGACTTCGGTACCACCGGCAACAGCAGGAGCGGCGGCAGGAGCCGGAGCGGCAGCGGGGGCTACAGCAGGAGCAGCGGCAACGGCGGCATTGGAATCAAGAACTTCTACTTCGACATCGTAGGTCTTGCCTTCGAAACTGATACGGACGGTTTTCTTCATTTTGATATTTCCTGGCTTAAAAGCCTGTTGAGTTTTAAAAGTTTACCTTACTTGACGATCGTCCAAGCAGGAGAGTTGATGTTTCTGTAAGCAGTCACGCGGCAGGGCTGACCGATAGCCTGGGTCGCCGCTGCGGTCACGAGGGCGAGGAACTGGTCGTTGCTCATGCCCGGGTGTTCTTCGAGGGCTGCCACGGCGGCAATGCCGAGGAAGGCCTGGAGCTGCTTGTTGGTGAAGCCCGGATGGACACTCTTTGCGTTCGGATCCCAGTCGCAGTGGGCAGGACCGATAGTTACCGGAGCTGCGGCGGCGGGAGCGGCGGCCGGGGCAGCCTTAACTGCAGGTGCCGGAGCCTTGTCCTTGTTGAGGCCGAGCTTGGCCATGATGAAGTTCGTGAGGTAGCAGAGCACCGTGAGGCCCACGATAACCACCATCACCACGATAAGACCGGTTGCCTGGAATTCGATCAGGGAGCCGATACCGAAGGTGTCGGAGTCGCCCTTACAGCCCTGTTCGGTCGAAAATTCGCCCTTGCAGTAGGTCGAGCCCAGCTTGGCCTTGGCGATGGGCAACACCTTGTGGCCGCCGGCGTTTTCGATAGAATCGCGAACGTCGCGTGCAAGAACTGCCTGATCGTAGGTCTTATAGAGAACCGAATGGTTACCAGCGTGGTTTTCCACGATCTTGTAAACCATGTCGTCATTCATACCCGGCATAGAAAGCTGCGCCTGAACCTGGGCGGCATCGGAGGGGAGCATGAGTCCGAGCTGTTCGTCGAACTTGCCCTTCACCTTTGCTTCAGGTTGCGGTGCAACGAGAGCCGGCTGCTGCACATCCTGGGCCGGGGCTGCGGCGGGAGCCACTTCCTGAGCTTCGGGTGCATTGGTCTGTGTTTCGTTCATATTGGATTCAATCCATTCTTTTGGGTTTCTGTTTTGTAAAAATCAGCGGGGAAAATATAGTTAAAGGCCTGTACCGCGTCATCCGGCACACACAAAAATACACCCCGTATAAGATTTCCTAAAAAACAATCAGAAAAGGCCAAACTATTGTTCCAAGCCCCAGATTATCATATTACGACACCATCTGTTTACATTTTTGTAAGGATGATATTTTACCGTTTCAATTTAGCCAAGCTTTCAAAGGGTAGCAATTCCCCGCCGTTTGTGTCGTTGCGGAGGTCGTTGTATATGTTTCTGCAGTTGGCACAAATGCAGTGGAAGTTCTGACGAACATTTTTTACCGGGCGCTTGCTCGGGAAAAAGTAATAGATGTTCTGGACACCACCGTAATTTAGGAACGCCAAATCAAAAACCTTTTCGTAATCATAGCCGCAGATCTCACACGCAGCACCCCTTTTCTTCACAAGATCCAGTTGAAGAGGCACTATCATGCTGTAATGATATGTTTTAGGGACACTTTCCGTATTTGTTTCACACAAATTAGAAGCAAAATTCTTTTTCGCAGAGGCCGAAAAAGCGTTATAGAGAAAATTGACCCACAGCCATTCCAGTTTTGTCCCGAGAGAGTCGTTCAGCACCATCCCCGAATGGCCCTCTTTCCATACATATCGAGGGAACGCCTTTTCGAGATCCCGAATGCTGAGATGCGCGCCACACTCCGTATCCACCAGGAAATCAGGCTGGATATTCACATAATAAGTCATCCGGCCCTTGCCAGACCAGTCTTCGTCATGATAAGGGTCGGACACGATTCTTCCGCTCATGACCACGCCGGTTTTCCCCTTGCCGACACGGAGCATAAAGAAGCGGTCCCCGCAGTGAACCTTTTCGTGCTCCCACACACTCCAGTTCAGCATATAATTTTGCGTATTCCGAGCTTCTTCTATGGCATTTTTGAAACGGTTCATGCCATAGCTTGAAATTTCAGGATTCCATCTCAAAATGACAACGCTCATAGGGACCTCCTGTGTTTTTGGGCCTATACAGGAAATGTACATTCATCCAACTGTCATAAAATGACAGATTTGATAATTTTCTGTTTTTCGCCAGTAAGCAGATGGAGTTGATATGAAAAAAGAATTGATACGTTGGAAAGTCACCCCTATTGCGGGATTTTGCCGTTTGATGTATATTCAGGCTATGGCCTGGCAACACGATATTGACTTTCTCAGGAAATTAATGTATCTTGGTTATTGTCGAGATATCGGCAACAAGTGCGTGGTCCTGCCTCAGTGGACAGAAACAAAAGGCGAGTGGTCCTGCCTTAGTGGACAGACTCAAAAGGTGCGAGGTCCTGCCTTAGTGGACAATTTTAAACCAACCGTTTAATATCGCCTTTTTGGGGGCGTTCCCCACCTTGGTGGCCATGCGCACTAAACAACAAGTTGCCAAGTGGCTGGAGGCCTAACGCGGAATTGAGCATCAAAATGTATTACGACAATTCCTTAAAATCAAAGACAAAATCATCATTATTCGCAGAAAGCCATCTTAGATAGTTCATGTCAATCTCTGCGATTTCTTTGATGTTTTGCCCTTTATATTTTCCATAGGTCAACACATCTTCTGGATGAAGGGGCTTAATGCTTTTATTCCTTTCCTCCATCACTTCATCCATATCAAAAAAGATATGCTCCGCATTTTCTTTAGCCCATTTTACCCACCCCCAATCAGAGCGGATAACTTCGGCCAAAGTTTTTCCCTTATGCTTGCCGACCTCCAAGACATCGTTTACACCATAAATTTTTGTCGGCTCCGCCGTCGCTTCTCCCAGAATGTCTAGAAGCACCCATGAACCACAAGCAGCACACGGAATCCCCTGCGGCTCGGTATCACTCATTTTGCACCAACTTTGCTCGGGATTATTTTCCGTAGCATCAGCCCTTTCTCCATTTCTGTAGTAGAATCCATAGGCATGACCGTATTTCCCACCTTTACCACTGGGTTTTACATGGTAAACTTCTACAAACTGTGAACGGTACCAATCAGAAACACGACCATCAGGGAAGCGCTGCGCACGGAACGGCAACGCACGACCTATGTTGTAATAGATAGAGATTAGGCTATTGCGCAACCCTTTTTGGTTGATGGTTTTTATGAACTTGGATTTATCCATAATGTAATCTTACATTAAATTCGCTTAACTTACCACAATATTCCATTTCTTTTCATGGTCGGCAAGAACCGAAATTGCATTTACATTATGAATTAGAAACTTATGCTTTGCGTCTGCTCGAACAATTAATGAATACATCGTTTTGAAATTTTGCTTCGAAGTTGCATCCATATTTTTTGAGTATTCTTCAATCTCATTTAGAGTTTTTGAATCAAAGAAAAATAGAATTTTGGACAAAATCGAAACGAAGCAATCCGAAATTTGAATTAAAGGCTCATTTACAGAATCGACGAAGCAATAATTATCTAAAGCAAGTCCAGACATCTGCGGAATAATTTGTTTTTCTTCATCAAAATTGTGATGTGCATAAAGAAATGTATAACAAGGTCTCATATAGAAAGGAACATACGTGTCTTGCAATTCAAATTTTTTATTGTCCGTAATGAGAATATTTTCTTGCTGTGCGGGATGTCTCGCATTGTCTTTTACCATATTCCTTAAAATGCTGAACCAAGAATCATCTCCAAAAGTGTTATCTTCCCGCGCTATATCATCAAGAGTATAAGTCAAATCTAGCCAAAAATCCTCCGTCTGAACTATATCAGGGAATCCATAATTTGATAAAAATAAAGCAAAATCATCTAAGTGCGCGTTCGCGGCTCTATATAAAGCATCTTTTAAAGAGAAAAGCGTTTCGCCCATTTCTGGTTTATTCAGAGAATCAACAATATCAACAAGAGCAAAATACAAATTATTCTCTATAGAATACTGTATGTTCGCTTTTGAGTTGCAAATCCACCGAATAATCTTCGTGACTTTATCTTGCCTAATAAAATGTTCAAAATCCCAATCCGTCGGGCAAAGATGATGTGACTTCAGTTCTGCGACATTCGCTTGCAACCCCAAAGAACTTATCAAAGCTTGTGGATTACAGTTCAACGCATCATCTTTAGAATCAAATACCAGCCCACCTAAAATAAAATAATGACTCAGTGCCTCGCGATTATTGAAATTTCCACCTTCTTTTAGACGAAACTTCCGACAATTCCCTGTTTCATCATAATAAAATTCCCATTTTTCATTGCAGGGCTTTACTCGGTGAATTGCTGCTTCGGCTTCTCTCAGTTTAACAAACTCTTCTATAGACATTTTCCATTCCTTTTTTCTAATTCATATACAATAACGCAGGTAAAATAACTTATTTTACCTGCATTTGCTACAAAGTAAGAAAAGAATAACTTTTCACTCCACGCCCAGAGCCTTAAACACGGCATCTTCGGCGGAGTTGTAGAAAATGAGGTTGAAACTTCCGATGAGTTCAGACGGCACGCTTCCCAAGTCGGGTGCAGATGTAATGGGCAGCAACACTTTCTTTGCTCCGCTATCGAGGCATACCTGCAAGGCGTTCGCCAAGTTTTCAACTTTCATCAGCGTGCCGCTCATGCTGATATCACCAAGCACGGCGAGCGAGCCCAAAGTCGGCTTATCCAGTGCAATAGAGCAGAGCGCAACCAATGACGACAGAGCCAAAGTAGCCGTCATGCCGATACCCTGCAAATCCTGATAGTTGATAATGTAGTCCTTGGTTGTCGTGCTGATGGAACCGCTTATTCGATTCCCGTTGGCCTTTAAGAAATTGAAAGCCGCTGCCGACGATTCCTTGGCATCGCGATCGCTTCCAAGTCCTGTGCGGTCGAATTTGCCATTGCCGGGAAGCATTTGGCTTTCCAGGCGGAAAACGCCAATCATTCCAGACTTTCCTTGGCTTATGGTATAGACCTGCCCTGGGCTGCATACGCCATCGGGAATGAGTTTGCCTCCGCCCTGTTCCGGGACTGAGACGTAATGCTCTTCAAATGTTTCGTTGTCGATGTACGAGAAATTCACGTCATAGAATTCCATGCCGCCCAATTTCTTGAGTTGTTCCTTGACGCGCCTGCGCATTTCCAAGGCAAACTTGAGGATTTCTTCGACATCGCTTTTTTCGAATTCGCCGTTCGGATAAACTAGCTTGATTAACCCATCCACGGTTCTGCGGACGGCGATAGTATCGCGCTGGTTCAGATTTTTGCCTAGATGGAAATAACGGTCTAACGCATCGCTGTATTGTTCCTTGCGCAATTCTCGCACAAATGCTGCGAGGTAATCGGTAATAAAGCCGTAATCGCCCGTAAAATGCTCAGGACGGAACTTCGGGATTTCCCAGCCGGGAATATAGCAATGGATTCTGTCGAGGAACGCCGTATCCGTTCCCATCTCGGGCGGGAACGGATCAAACAAGCTAGAAGTTTTGAGCAAGACATCTACACTCTGGTTGATATTCCCCACAAAAACCATGGACGCACTCGCGGCCTTTTCTTCCTTGCCGCGAGCGAAAGAACCCGATGCCATGTAGTCCTTCATTATCTGGACGCCGTCTTTATCCTTGAAGTTGATTCCAGCAACTTCATCAAAGGCGACGCAATCCCACAAGCCGACAAGCCCTACCGTCTTTCGGCCCATGTTGTAGAACAAATTTGCGACAGTCGTCTGGCCGCCAGAAACAAGAATACTGTTCGGCGAAATTTCCTTGTAGATATGGCTCTTGCCTGTACTTCGCGGGCCCAATTCGCAAAGGTTGTAGTTGTTTTCGACAAGCGGAATCATTCGCGCCATCAGGAGCCACTTTTCACGCGGTTTCAATGAATCGGGTTCCATTCCGGTAGAACGGAGCATTACGTCTATCCACTCTTCCTTGGTAAACGCCTTGCGGCCATTCTTGAGTTCGCCGATATCGACGCTCGGCATCTGGATAGGCGTCAGTTTACGGACATGAATGGGAGATTCGCCACGCTCTTCTTCAATAAATTCATATTCCAACTGAACAATACACCAAATACCGCCGCAAAGTAAGCGATCATACTTTTGCGGGTATTCATCCGGCATTATGATGTCGCGCAACCCGAGGTTCGAAAATTCGGAATGGTAGCGGTCATCACGAGTATTCAACGCGACAGAAATCTTGTCGATGACGGTGTAGGACCCTTTTGTACGGAGAAGGGAAAGAATCTTCTGCGATTCGTCGGGACGAACAAAATTATCGGAGAGGATTTTCTTGACCTGCTGCACGCCCTGTTCAATCACCGATTCGTCATCGGAACTGCAGTACTGGCCCAGAAGAAATTCCAGCACGTAAACCGGGACGTTCGCACCTTCCTTTATTTTTTTTGTCAGGTCCTTGCGGACAATCTTCCCTGCGAAATTCTCGCGGAGTTTCGCCTTTATGGTTTCACGTTCGTCATTCATTTCGTTTTCCATACATCAGCCCGCTATGCAAAAAAGTTGAAGTCGTCCGTTGCAAAAGGAATGTCTATCTGGAATGCAATTTTATTGATTTCCAGTCCGCTATCGTCAGCAATGACCAAGTAATAAACATCCGTATTGCTGTATTTCCCCTGCTTCAGGTTGAACCTAATCTTGAACGGTTTCTGCTTGTCTTCTTCGGTCTTCTTGTCTGCAATAATGCGTCTCGGCTCACAAATCTTGTTGCCGATTTCATCGGTAAAATACACTTGGTATTCGGCCTTCTCGCGATTATCCGAAACAAGCGTTTCCTGGAAGAAGTCCAGATTGAAAATAAGGTTGCTCACCTTGCGGCCCGTGGAAAGCAATCCTATTGTCACGGGCTTTGTTTCGTACTTGGAGCGGTTCTGCAAGAGTTCCTTGTTGTCGCCACGGAGGAAATAGCATTCCACCACCGGCACGACCATTTCTTGCAGGCTTATGCCGCCATGGACAAAATTCCCGTCGTTGCCACGCATCTTGATTCGTGTATTTTCGCGCGGAGCAAACGCATCCATTTCCTCGTTGTAAAGGAATTTCACCGGCATCAGGTATTCCGGCGTGGAACCCTTCTGCATAATGGCATAGCGGCGGCCATATTCAATATCTTGGGAACTGTCGGTGGTCTTGTCCACCTTTTCGTCTTCTGTCAGAGCGTCCCTTGTATAAAGGAACCCGTGGTCCGCCGTAACATACACGTTGGGCGCACGGAACATGTTAATTACACGCTTCATCAGGTCCATGATTTCGCGGACCGCAGTATCACAAGCCGTAAAGACATCGCCCTTATGCCCAGCTTCGTCTATGGTATCGTGATAGATATACACGACATCCATGCCATTTAATCTCGGAGTCAATTCTTCGCGCTTTAGGCTCTTGAATTCACTAGCCTTGATAGCTACGCTCTTCGGGTTCGTCGCCTTCAAGACGGCTTCCCTGTTCCCGGCATCTGTCGCCATGCCGTCGGCAAGCACGACCAACCGCTCGGTCTTGTCGTTTCCCTTGAGTTCTACAGAAAGCTTTTTATGCGGGAGCAATGCCGCCATACCGAACTTGGTAATGGTCGGGAATACCGCCTGCATACTGTGCAATTTCACTTGGCACAGAGCCTCTTTTTTCAAGGATTCTTCGAGAGAAGTCGCAACACCGTAACGGAGCGCATCAGAAACAATCACAAACACGCGATTCTTTGCCGGGGAGACATATCGGTCGTAAAAATCGCTCTGCCTTTCAATGCCGTCAATGTAGCCAAGCTTTTGCAGCTGTTCCGCCGCAGAATTGCTCCAGTTAGTCCCCAGCTCACCCAGGAACCAGTTCTTGTACAAGTTTTCGACAAGTGTCGCGACACGCTTGAACAAGTCATCCAATTCAGCATTGTAGGAATATTTCGCATAACTCGCCATGAATTGGCGGTAACACGCATCCATCTTATAGTATTCACTGGTATAGGCCTCCCAGATGGCCTTGGGCTCTACGACATGGAAACCGTCCGAACAGTGCGCCATGTAAAAGTCCTGCATATTCGCCACCTGGAACAGAGCTTCGTACATCGGTTCCCACTCGTCAAACCAAGTCAGTGTCCGCCTGGTTTCTACCGTACGACGAATAAGTTCAGAATCAATGTTGCTGTCAGCAATATCGGCCATCAGCTTGCCGAGGACAACCTCGTTTACACACGGGAGGCACTCGACACGCAGCAAGTCGCTTATATCGAGTTTCCGGAGAACTTCGGTAAGCTTAACATCTTTTTCTATCTCGCCGGCGATAATCTTCAACGAATCGACATCATCCGAATGCATCCACTCCGTCACAATCTCGTGGCAAAGCTGCTGGTGCGCCTCCGAAATATACTGCTCCAGCCCAGCCATATTTTCGGCCCTCAAAACGTGGCTTGCCGCAGTGAGCAACAGTTGCGTCGCCAGATGGCGTAAATCCATTTCCGTTTCGCCGTAGCCCGCACTATTTGCTATCCGCGCAAAGTCAGCTTCCGCACCAAGCTTGACCAAATCCGCATAGAACGCATTGTTCGCGGTGTCGAGGCCCGCAATCAGGACCTTTCGGAAGATATTCTTGGCATTGCAGGAATCCATATTGCCTAAAGCGGCTATAATGGCAAGGATAATCTGTCCCGAAGAATTGAGCTTGACCTTGAGCTTAGACACTCGCTCGCGGCGTTCCTTGGCAGCAAAGAACTTGCGGTAACGCTTGACGATTTCGCGCAAGTTCGGCGAATCTTCGATATGCAGCTCTTCCATCCATATCGAAACCATGTCCGCACGGAATTCTTCGCTATAAAGCTCCACATCCATGAGCCAGTTGTCATCCGGGCGTTCGTATGTAATCGGATTGTACAGCAGGATATCGCCTTCCGTATCATCGACGGCAATAATCTTCTTGACCTCGAAGTTGTTGCTGCCGGTAAGCTTGATTACGCGGACAGCATCCAGCGACAAGCCATCAACATCATTTTCGAACTCACGGTCGGCATCGTACCACACAACAATACGCCGGCGGTAAAATTCCGGCAGAGGCTGGGCGAACTTCTTCTTCAGTTCCTGTACAATCTGTTCAATATCCATATTTAAACTCTAAATTTAACTTGGGACACAACTTGGGACAAATCGGTCGAATTTAGCCTTCTATCAAATAACCATCAAATAAAAAAGTGCCGTTTTTATGCAAATTTCGCCATTTTTTCATTTTTTTGAGCCTTTCTATCAAATAACCGTCAAATAAGATTAACTTGGGACACGACTTGGGACAGCTACTTATCAACCTTTTCAAAGCGAGCCAGCAATTCATAAGTTGAGTCCTTCACTTTGTACTGTTGATATCGGCTATTCGGCTTATCAGGAATAGTCATTTCAATCAAGCCCAAAGAGAGTAGCGGAGAAAGCAGTTTTTTTCTAAAACGGCTTCTGTTGGATTCGTGAGCGGCATGCATCAAATTTGATATTGGTTGAGGCCCTTCCATGGCATAAATCACATCAACCATACCAGCAATATCTTCTATGGAACCTTTATCACTCAAAATGTAATTTTTCAAGCACGTCTGCAAACGCTCGCGGGTAAAGCGATTCTTATCCAACAGATAGGCCTTATAAAACTCCGGATGACACGGAATGTCTATCAAGAAATAGGAACGTTCCTCATCCGTTTCTATTTTGGCTTTTGCCGAACCATTAACAGACAAAACCTTCTGTATCGTAGGAATTCCCGTGGCACGCCCTTCTGTCAAATCCAGTTCCTTGAGGAATTCACCGAGTCTTCGATTTCGATACCTTCTGGACCGGAGAACTTTGGCCTCAAGAATCGCTTCTTTTGAAATAGACCTATCCGGTCCAGAATGACTCAAAATACTGATTTTATCCGGCTCTATCGTAATTTCGACAGGTTCACGCTCTTGATAGTCTCGATGATAAAGAGCATTAACTACAGCTTCTTCCAAAGCCTGATAAGGATAATTAAAATACCGGAGAGAAAGTTCGCTATCTTTTTGTTTGACTACAGCCTCCTTGACCACATTTGTTTTGAGATAAGCCAAGGAGTCCTGAATCATCTTGGGTACAGGACCTTCAATCGGAGGGAGTTCAATGATAGTGTCGGGATCATCTTCGCGACCATTAGGGAAAATCACTATTTCAACTCTTGAAACAGGGAAAAATTTCTGGGGTTTTTCACAAAACATCATGGCCGCAACATTTTTGATGGTTCGATTTTCTACAGGGCCATCAAAAAGGTTCATCTGTTCCAGAACCTCATTCATTTTGGCAGATTCAAAAGTAGCACCAAGTTTACTATTCACTTTGCGAAGATAGTCATATACAAGAACTGGCGAAATATCGGAAACAGTTATATTTGCATTACCCCGTTCGTCAAAGGGAATGCGACTGGCCATATCCCTTAGTTCTACTAGGACTTCACCTTTAGCCTCAATAGAACTTGTTCCTGATCGAACATAAAATGCCTTTGGGCACCCTTTACTTACAGTTACATTCGTAGGAATTTCATACGGCCTATTTGCTCCCGATGGCACCCATATTGCAAGAACATATTTATCATCAACTTCTTCAACAGAAATGCGAGGCAAATAATAGGGATTAAATTTATTATTATAACCAACCATTTCCTTTTGAATAGAGTCCAATCTATCCTCGGAAATGCCCAATACAGGTCTCTTTGCAACGCCATTTTCCTCTTCAACGCCGACCAATATATATCCACCGCCAAGATTATCCAAATCATTGGCAAAGGCGCAAATAGAATGATAAATTGTATCAGGATTCCAACCCGCCTTAAATTCTACACGGGGGCCCTCAATTTTCCGACGGTTCAACAAATCTTCTACATCTATTGGTAATGCCATACAACAAACCTACTTAATTTTGCCCAGAACGTCCTTGAACTTGGCGTAGTTTACCTTTACTCCGTCGTCGAGGTCGATGGATATCATCTGGTCGGCGAGGTGGTGGATTTTTTCTTCGTAGGTGTGGATTTCTTCTTTTTGGCCTGCCAGCTTGGCAAGTTGCTTTTTGAGGCGTACCTGTTCGTTAGAACTGATGACCTCGTTCAGGCGCGAATTGATGCCCTCGATGGCGGTGTCGTAGCGGCTCTGCTGTTCGTGAACATAGTCGGTGCGGATACGGGCGATAGTATCGGGCCTGTAGCGGTGCATATACACAAGGCACTTGAAGCCGTTCTTTTTGCCGCTGTCGAACAGCCAGTAGATGGGGCGCTTGCCCGAACCCGTAACCTGGTAGGTGTTGCAGTGGTCCTTGAAAAAGTCGTCCAAAAAGTACTTGCGGATGATTTCACGGGAAGACCCCTTGCCGCCCAGGGCGTTCGCGATGAACTGCAAGTTATCTTCTAGTGTAGATTCGCCATAGACGACCTTGACGAACTCGATGAAACGCCCGACGATGTCGTCTTCGAAGTATTCATCGTCGCATATCGGGATGATGTTGTCTGCATCGGCCTCGAAGGTCTTGTACTTGGTGGCGTCCCAGTCGCCGCCGGCGTAGGCAAGGCCAGGAACGTCGAGGCTGTAGCGGCCGAACATGCAGCCCACGGCATAACTGATAAGGCTCTTGATATCGCGTTCAAGGTCGGCCTTGCGGACGGTCACGTCCTTGTCTTCGACATCGGGGGTAAGCTCGTCTTGCAGGCCGTAGATGTCGATAAAGATGCGGTTGAGTTCTTCTTCGTTGGCCTTGAGCGTGTTGAAACGAGTTTCGCATTCATTTTCCCACCGCTCATAGTTCCATTGAATGGAACCCAGCTTGGCAAGTCGATCAGAGGCAAACTGAGATTTGGCAGCTTCTGCGATATCATCCCTAGACGGAACTAGCGGATGTTTCTTGAAATCCCAGGAAGTTTCGAAGGAATCCCAATCGGATTTTGCAAGCTCTTTCAATTCTTTAGCAATACTCACTACATCTTCATTTTCCCTATTAATGATAGGAACAAGAGCCATTTGTCCCACTTCAAATTTCATATTAGGAGCTAGAATTTCAAGAAGCTTTTGAGATACTTTAGAATTTAACAAACCAAAAAGATAAAATAATCCCGTTTCTGCATACACACAAGGCCCAGAAGCATTAGGCATAAAATCCGCAGACTGATATCGAAAAGCTATTTTACCAGTAGCAGTCGTATCGTTCCAAGAAATTCCCTCATGGAAGTAAAATTGAGTATTCTGAGGTCTTGAACGAAGTTTTCCATTTTTATCTTTAAAGTTTTTTATTGATGCACCATCGTATTCCCAATTTACAACATAATCATTATTTCCATACCATCTTCTAAAATCCCCCCCCTTCGTCATAGGATACCATTTTTTCGTTCGGTCACCATTTAATCCCATTTTATTAAAGGGAATTTCATACCAAAGTCTTACATATGTATCATTATCACCCGTAGTCAAGCCTTTTCGAGGTGCAGCATAAAAACTTAGCGGATGTTCGTCATGCAAAATAGTCAAAAACCTATCACTTACCCAATAAGCAATCGGATAGCTAGCTATGCTTAAAAATTTATCTGGATAAGCTACAAAACTCCCAAAACCAGACAAATACCAAGATTCCTTTTGATCAATTGAGTCAACATCACCCATTTGTTCAAAAAGTCGCCTAAACGACGCACAATACATATAGGTATGTTTTTTGGCAATAGTAAAAGCTGTTGTACCAAAATCAGACCCAAAAACCCCTCGTCCACAATGCAACATATTAATAAATGAATGATTACTAAGTAGTTTATAACGTAGATTTTCAAAACTACTTTTCGACATCCATACAGGAATGTTTATCATCGACATAAAACCATATTGCTTGCACATATCCAAAGTCTTTTCCATGCAGATTGTGCTTAAATCATTCTTACTATCGGGATAAATTTCTCTCGCAAGGTTTTGTAATTTATCACTACAATCACAAACTGCTCTATACGGCGGGTTGGTCACCACCACATCGTATTTCTGGGCCATGGTCTGTGCAATCTGCACAAAGGGCAAAAGCGTGTTGATGGCAGGCAACTGGTAGATGCTCGCATCCGTCCTGATTTCTTCGAATCGGGCATAGAGAGCCTCAAAATCCACGTTGGTCACATTCAATATGGAACCGTATTCCTTGGCATCGTGCAACTCGCTTACCAAACGGTCCATCGCCTTCTTCAACTTTTCGTCGCCGTTCTCGAAATACTCCACCAAGTTACGGTCAAACCCGTTGCTCTCCATGATGGAATAGATATGCGGTTGGATTCCGCGATTCAAGAATCGACTGTCGTATTGCCTTGCCTTCATCATCACGGCAAAGTAGGCCAGCTGTGCCGCACGGTCATCGATATCCAAACCATAAAGGTTGTTCTTCACGATGCTTGCCACCGCATCGGTCGCCGTGTAGCCATACGCCATGTAAATCTGCACCAGCACATCGAACATATAAACAACGATGTGGCCGCTCCCTTCGCAAGGGTCAATGCAACGTAAATCCTGCGGCTTTACCTTCGCATATTCTTCGCGAATTTTTGCAAGTTCTTCTTTTACAGAATCTTCCTGTTCGGCCTCGTCCAAATAATATTTCCACTTGGGCTTGAGCAAGTTTGCATGCTGGGGGTGCCCTTCAAGCCACAGGCGACCCAGGCTATTTTCCACCATATATCGAACAATCCAGTCCGGCGTAAAAAGCTGCGTTGCCGCAGGTATTTTTTCCTTGGTAATCTTGATGTTATCGTCAAGATCCTTGAATACTTTCGCCTTGGGTTCCGTGTTGTAATACTGGTAAAGCCAACCGATAATCTGCACGGCATCTTTCCAGTCCTCTTCGGGAATGTCGTTCACGAGCCTGCCCACGGCACTGTTCGGTTCCAGCAGGTAATCTGGGAAAAGGAGTTCCGTGTAGTCCGCAATCCTCTGGAACATGCCCAGCAACAGCTTGTTCAGCGCGTTGCACTGCGTAATCACCAGGTACTTGAAGAGTTCGCCGTCCTGGTCGTTTTCCTTGAACGCATAGACCTTCTGCATGTCGAGCCCGTCCATCTCCAAGTTGATGGCTTCGGCCATAATCTGCGGCTTGAAGGCTCCGGCATCGTCGCTGAACACGCGAACATGGCTCGGCAGGTAGTCGTTCACCTCCATAAAGCGGAGCGCGCAAAAGCGGTTGAACCAGGTGTAGGCCACTTCTTCTATCACCTGCTCAAAACTCTCGCTGCGGATTTTCTGAATCAGGGCAGAACGCTGTTGCTTTTCGACATTCGTAAGCACGCGCCCGTTCACCGTGCTCGCGTTCGGGTCGCCCACGGAACCGTTCTCGATGCCATACTGCAAGGCCTTCTGGTTCACGCGTGCAATCAGTTCGTTACGAGCCCAAATAGCGTAATTCTTAATAGCGTTCTTGTCCATGATTATAACCATTCCTATTTAAACAGATTTTCTTGAAGACAACCAATCTGCAATAGGTTTAACATATTTTTTCCACTCTCTAGATTTAGCAACCATCCCAATTAATTGAGGCACAACAACTTCTTCTGGCGAACCTATTTCCTCAATGATGGAATTTATCCATTGGTGCTTTTCTCCGACAGCAACAATTTTTGATGCAATCTTAGTAAGTTCTGATTTTTTATTTCCGCACTTAACAACCAAATCATGTAGGAATTTCTCTGGTCCAACACCTTCGGGCAAATCATATTGCACAAACAGATTCAAAGCTCTGTTTTGCATATCCTTTCGATAGGGCTCGTTCCCAGTCATTCTTTCCTTAATAAAAATCATTTTTTCATCTTTTTTTCGCAAAACATCACCATCCAAAAGAAATATCGTATTTTCCACGTCGCATTCTTCCATTATTTTAGAACAAGCTATTGTAAAAGCATTCTGTATTGAACCAAACGATACGATATCAACTTTTTTCTTTATATTTAATGATGATGCAACCGCACTAACAATACATTTCGAATAAGTGTCTTCTACATATATTTTTAAAGGTCGATTTTTTTCATCGAGTAATTCCGTCATTAAATCATAGCTCACTCGATCATAGACATTAGTTTTTTTCCCATTCGGCGATTGCGATAAATACTGAACCTTAACAAAGTCAAACTTCAATATTTCAGGAGAGTGAGTGGTAAATACGATTTGCAAGTCTCTTGACTCAGCAATTTCATTTAATTTGACGATTAATCGCTTGAGAGCTGTTACATGCAAAAGAAGGTCCACTTCATCTATAAGAATCATAGACCCTTTATTCGCTGTTCTCCCGTTCCCATGCTTAAAGAAGAGTATTTCAAACCACTAGAAGTCTCAACCCCCATTAATTCTTTATGCTTTTTAAGAGTAGTGTTGCTTGTTAACGCAATGTATGGTTTGCCCAAAATATAGCTTGCAGTTTCAACAACCTTAGCATCCTTCGGTTCTGTTTTTTTAGTAGAAGTATAATTGATTGTACAATTCGTCTCTGTACATTCAATTTCAGGCAAGCACGTATTTATTCCCAAATAGGTCACATTTCTCTTTGGACGGCCTTCATATCTTGTCCACCGGTCTGCTTCTTTTTTGTATTCTTTACTTTCTGCAACCCATTGGGCTCCATCTCCAGGCCTTTTACTCTCATAGTGTAATGTCAACTTGCTACCCTGCCATGTAGCATCCGTTGTCGGAATGAAAAAGTTCATAAATCTGTAATTAGTTCCCTTCTCATCTACAGGACTATAAAGGCAAGCTAAAGCATGTATGACGGTGGTTTTGCCTGCACCATTCACTCCCATAATCGCGGTCAATCTTGATGTCAAATCTATTTTAGCCTTTTTTATTCCCTTAAGACTTTCTATATCCAAAGAAACATTACGATATAAGAGTCTTGGCCCGCGTACTGGCTGTGTTACAACGCTTCCTTTCTTTTTGGGCTGAGGCAAATCTTTACTTTTCATTATAGGACCTATATTAAATATTTTTAGTTCAATTCAATTCCATCGTTGCCTTTCAGCAATTCGAGCATCTTTTTGCGGATTTCGGCCACGTAGGCATCGATTTCGCTTTCGCTTTCGAGTCGCTTGGGGCGGAACACCTGCTGGCGGGACACTCGCACATATTTTTTTGCGGGTTTCAGCGGTTCTCCGCCTTCCGTCGTGGGGGCTGCAGCGGGTTTCAAAGCCTCTTCAATCCGCAAACGGTAATCATCCACACGCGATGTAATCTGGGGAATCAGGGAGTCAATCAAGGCTAGATTCTTGAGGGTTTCCACCTTTTGCTTGCGAGCATCCAGGAATATTTTCGCCTCGCTTACAAGGTGTGCCACCTTGCTATTGCCCTGGGCAGCGTCATCAATCAGTTTCGCATTTTCGGCAATGGTGTTGAGCACGGCCATACGTTTTGCCTTGAGCATTTCGCTATGGGCCGTCTTTATGCGAGATATCAGTTCGTTCAGTTCGGGAATGCGCCCGTATGCATAGGGGCCGCTTGCCGGAATTTCAATAATGGACTTGAGTTCTTCCATGGCGTGGCGGGCATCCGCATTTTCGGCGATGTAGTCCGCATCGTCTTTCAGGTCATCTGCAACCTTGACCGCGGAATCGAACACCGACACCTGGCTATTGAAGAAGTTGACGACCTTCTCCATGTTTTCGCGGGAGTCCAGCAACTCTTCCTGTTTTTTCAGGAGACAATCTACCAGCGCGATGTTGTCGGACTTTTGCGAAAGGATATCTTCCATCAAATCGCAAGCCTTGCTCACAACGCCCCGATCAGGGTAATTATGGCCGATGTAGCGGTCTTTATAGCGGTCGTACAAATTTTTCTTGAGGTCGATATTGTCTATGATGAACTTCACGAGCCCATCTTCGTCGTTCGGGACCGACATGGCATGCATATAATCGCGCAAAAAAGCAACGGCATTCTTGATTTTCACGCCCGATACTGAAATGCGCTTGCTCACAACGGTCTTGCCTACTTCGCTCTTGCGGTGAAGCAGGTCCAGCTTTTGAGCAAGTTCGTCGGGCTGCACCGTGTTGCCCGCATACTTAATTGTCACCTTCTGCGCAGACACCAGAGTCGCAACAATTGCTGCGATGTCTATTTCACGCCAACCGTAAGGCTTATCGCCATATTGACGCAAAATATCTGCCATGGAGACCGTCATCTTCTGGCGGTCCTTCATTTCGAGGAATTCCTCGACCTTCGCCACAGCCGCCGCGTTAGGGCAAGAACCTTCGAATGTCGGGTTTTCAAGAATAGAAAGCAAGTCCAAATCGGAATCGTAATTGTGCTCAATCAGCCCAAGATGCCTATAAACATGACCGACCAATACATCGAGCGCCTGGTTCAGTTTTTTCTTGGCATCTCCGGTGCATTCGATACGGTTGCCATCGACAAAGAAAACGGCCTTTTCAATCGCTTCCGAAATATACTCCATCGCCTCCTGCTCAAGGCTTGCGGCAATGTCGCTCTGGCTGCGGATAATATCCTGCATGGATTTTGGCAGCTGGGTCACGTTGCGCTGCTTTATGTACTTGCGGATTTTTATCGCATTTTCAAGGCGGTTGTAGTAGTCGATATCGGCAAGCACTACCACTGCCCTGCCGCTAGACGAGCTCATCAAAATGTTGTCACGCTTCTCAAGCACATCGGTCGCGGCGGTCAGAATCTGCAACACCATGCCGCCGGACCCGTTCGAAATCGCCTGGTTATCGACAAAGCGGTCGAAATCGAAATCGTATTTGCCATTACCGTAGCGGAACTTGCGGATGTCGTATATCTGGTCGAAAATAATGGAACCGATTTTGCCTACGACATCAGAAGTATCCACGGGAGTCATCTTGATTTCTCGCTGGATATCCTGTTCCTCGTTCGTGAGGAAGTTATAGGTCTCGCCCGTGCGGCCGATGTAGTTCTGCGAAAGCAGGCGGTCAAGGCTCTTTTGCACCTCGTCGCGCTTGGTAATTTTATCAAGCTGGATGTTATCCGCCATCAAGATGATAATGTTATCGAGGTTTGCCTTCACGTCATCTACATAACGGATAAGGTATAGCAACTTAAGAACGTCAACATCTTGCGCCTCAATTCCATTGCCTTTTTCGGATGCTTCCTGGCAGCGTTCTATCACGCGACGGATATCGCTATTCAAGAAGCTGCTAACCGTGTCGTAGAACAGGTAGAACGGGGCAAGTGCAAATTCGTTTTCTTTCTGAATACGTTGAGCCGCCTCCTGGAAACCCGAAAGCATCGAACGTTCGCCGCCAGCCAAGTGGGTGCCGGAATTCCCGTGCTTGCGAATTTCACCGAAGACCTTCTGCAAAAGCCTGAATTGGTATGGAACAAACGGGAAATTTCTCGCAAAATCTTCTGCCCCGGTGAATCCCTTGATGTCAAGCACGCAATCCTTGAACGAGAACAGGTTTCGCAAAACAGAATCGTTCGTCTCGTAAATAGAGCGCAACGCTTCGGCCGCTTCGGGAGTCTTTTTCAGGATACGTTCCTGAATGACTTCGTCTGCCGCACTGGACGACAGCGAAAGACGGGTCTTGAAACGCGCCTGGATTCGGGAGAATTCGTTTTCGCGAGCCTTGATGATTTCGTCAATCGCCTCTTGCCCGGTGCAAACCACCCAAACCTTGCCCTGGCACTTGCTCCCGATTTCTTCGACAAGCGATTGCAAGTTCAAAAGCAAATCGGTATCCGCGCCCACATACTGGCCGACTTCATCGACCATAAAGAGCAGGCGGTAATCCTTGGGCTTTTGAGAAACATATTCCTGGATTTCTTTGACAAGTGCAGCGATGCTGAGCTCCGTTTCCGTCTTGTCGGTCACCCATTTTGACGCTTCGTCTTCGGACATGCCAAGAACCTGAGACATCGTTTGCGCAACAGCCTTACGCTTGAACGCAAGAGCCGACTTACGTGCAGAATCCCAATCCTTGCCTGCAATCTTTTCAAATGTGTCCTTGAACTGCTGCGTCTTGCCTTCGGATTCTATGTATTGTTCCAAGCGGGCAACTTTCAAGTCTTCGCCATAAAAGCCCAAGAAACTGTAGAACATCTTGGCAAAAACGCGCAAGACGGCAGTCCTGTCCTTGTTCGTAAAGCCTTCGACATCGATATTGAAAAGAATCGCGTCGGTAGGGGCCTTTGATGCCCTGTCCATATCCATGAACGACGCCGGATCTTCCCACTTGCTACGGAAAACATCTACAGCCTTCTTGCCGCCAAACTCGACATTCGAAAGAATGAACGAAAGCATTTTCAAGAAATGAGATTTACCGGAACCGAAAAAGCCCGATATCCAGACGCCGATATTATCGGTCGGTTCGTTAAACGCATCGGCATAGGCCCCAAAGAACTTGGCAAAATGCTTGCGGAGTTCGCGGGTCACGACGTATTCTTCCAGTTCCTGGGCAAGAACTGCATCCGTCTTTTCGCCAACCTTGACAACACCACCAATGATTCGGTTGATATTGTCCCTGAACATGTCCCTGATAATCATCGCCATAAGATTTTCCCGACTAAATGATATTGAACGCGCGGTAGTAGGAATTCGGTTCAAAACGGTTGAAAAGTTTCAAGTTGCGTCCGTCGAATTTACCCGGATACATTACCACAACAGGAATGTCCGAAAATTCAGGTTGAATCGCTTCCAAAAGCGCATGCACCCGCATGAACGGATAAACTTCGCCTATACCCGTCAAGAGCAATACATCGCCTATCTTGTGATTATCGTATTGCATCTTTTGAACGAACATCTTGTTGTCAGCAGTACGTTGCAAGTTCTCGAGCATGTAATCGCGGCCATCTTCGGCTTCAATGCCTGCAATCTCATCCATAATTCCTTCGTCTTCACAAATCGAAAGGAATATGCGGTACAAGTTGCGTTCAATCAAGTTGCATTTTACCGATGAGTCGGCAACCGTCTGAGCAACAAAGTGGCGAACTACCATTTCGTCTTCGGGTTCGTAACAGAAAATACTGATATTCACTTCGTTGCCAAGACCGCGCCCATGCAGGAAATCGTCATCTTGCAATTTAGTGCGTAGCCGGTCAAGCCTTTGCAAAATATCGTTCATCTAATCACCTACGAAAAACAGTTGAATGCAGGAAGAATATTCTTTTCGCCATTTGCTCGAATTACATTTTCCAAATTCGGGTACAAATAAACCGTTTCAAGTTTGCTTGCCCGTGGATTTTTCAAATAGCCATTTTCGACCAAGAGCCCAACCAGTACTCCTCGGATTTTTTTTGTCGAGGAATCGCTCCAAGACGCCACCGATTCATTCTGTTCTTTAAGACGCGTCAAAAAATTCGTCGCAATTTTGGTATTCCACGAAAAATCCATCGTACGGAATTTTTCGCCAATAACAGTAACCATGAAGTCCAGCACCAGTCGATGCTCCTTCATCAACGCATACAGGCAAACCTGCTTAGCCTCTTCCACAGAGCCATGCGCCAAAACAGAAACAAGATTGGAAGTTCCCAGACCGCCAGCACGGGCAACACAGGCCCGAGCCATACGCCGGACCGACTTTTCAGTCGGGTACTGGAACAAGTTCTTTTTTACGACAGAATCAACAACGGCAGTCTTTTCCATACCCTTCTCCAAGAGACGGCACACCGTGCGCATCTCGTAGAAAAGAAAGGGTTCCCTGGTCAAGGAAGCTTTGTAAAGAACTGGGGCCATAGGGTATAATTCTACCAATATAATTACTACGCAATAATAAATAAAATCGCATGACATAAGGTGTCAATGACGCAAAAAAAAGGGGGCTTAGGGGTACTCCCCTAGGCGAGGCGGAGACTTCCCCTCAATATTCAAAAATCGCCACAAATACGTCAAAACAGTCGTTTGTCATAATCTGACATTTACAGTATGTATATTTGTAAAGGCGAGGTTCTATGCTGGTAACTTTCCTTATCGTGCTAGGCCTCCAGCTACTTGCAGCTTTGCTGTTTAGTAGCTATGGTCCCCTTTGGGGACATTTTGGCCCTTTTCGGGGCTGGCGACGCAGGGGATGCCTGCGCCATTACCTTACTGTTGAAGGTTCTGCCGTTCCTGATTTTCGTGGGGATTTTCGCGTCGTTGACGTTCTGTGGAGGGGGATTTTTTCAAATTTGGCGCAATTTGTAAAGCCAACGGGCTAATCCAACTTGGAAGGGGTTGCATTTTGAGCAACTAAAAAGGTATATTTAGAAAGGAGGTTCCTCTTATGCCTATCGAACTGCTGCAAGAAAAAGTCAAGGCCATCCCCGCAGAATATGTAGGGGAAGTTTCTGATTTTATCGATTTCATTCTCCAGAAATCGCTAAACACGTCCGTCAAACGGAATGTAAAAAAGTTCGGTATCGCTAAAGGCCAGTTTTCCATCCCCGACAATATCGATTCCTGCAATGACGAAATCGCAGAAATGTTCGGGGTGAACGGATGAAAGTCTTACTGGACACGCACATCGCTCTTTGGACTCTTCTTGACAGCGAAAAACTGCCAACTGAAGCAAGAAACCTCATTAACCAAGAAAATGTAGAACCTGTTTTTAGCCTAATCTCCATGTGGGAGATTGCTATCAAGCACGCAATTCATCCAGACCAAATGCCAATCACTGGTGCTCAATTCTTGGACTACTGCACTCAGGCAGGGTTCCTGCAATTGATGATTTACGAAGAGCACGTTCTGGAAGTCGAAAAACTAAAACGAGACGAGAACGCACCATCGCACAAAGATCCGTTCGACAGAATGCTCATTGCCCAAGCAAAAGCAGAAGGGATAATTTTGCTGACACACGATTCGTTATTAGCAGGATATAACGAGCCCTGTGTTATGACGGTCTAACTATTTGCCAGAACTGTTCACATGAAATATCGCAACTGTTAAGGTTGCTGTTTTTGATTTGTTTCAGGGCGTGCAGGCGGAGACTACCCCCTTTATACAAAAAAGACCGCAGCGGTTAGGCTACGGTCTGAATTTCTATGGATCCTATCGCGTCCTCACGGACGCTCCAGGATGACATTCGCGGAATTACGCCGGCTTGTGGCTATTTCACCACAATATTGACGAGCTTGCCCGGCACGACGATGGACTTCACGACGGTCTTGCCGTTCATGAACTCTTTCACGCGGTCGTTTTCCATGGCGAGTTTTTCGAGGGCGGCCTTGTCCATGTCCTTGGCGACAGAGGCCTTAGCGCGGACCTTGCCGTTCACCTGGAACACAACTTCCACGGTGTTCTCGACGGCCTTGGAGTGGTCGGCTTCCGGCCAGGCGACGTTCGTGAGCGATTCGTTGTGGCCAAGGATGCTCCACATTTCTTCGGCGATGTGCGGGGCAAACTGGTGCAAGAGCTTCACGAAGGTTTCGCACGGCTCGCGGTAGCGCTTGTCCATCTTCATCATTTCGTTGTTGAAGATCATCAGCTGGCTAATCGCGGTGTTGAAGCTCATGTTCTCGATGTCGCTTGTGACCTTGATGACGGTCTGGTGCATCACCTTCTCGATCGCTTCCGGAGCGGTTTCGTCAACGAACACCGGGGCTTCGTCAGAATCACCCACCACGGAGCGCCAGGCGCGGCCGAGGAAGCGGTTCATGCCTTCAATGCCCTTGGTCTGCCACGGCTTCACGGCATCCAGCGGGCCCATGAACATTTCGTACAAACGAAGACTATCGGCACCGTAATCGCGCACCACATCATCCGGGTTCACGACGTTCTTCAAAGACTTACTCATCTTCGCCACAATCTGCTTGAGCTCGATGTCGGTTCCCTTCTTGAAGAACTTTCCGTTCTTTTCTTCAACTTCGTCGGTAGGGACCTTGGAGCCTGCGGCATCTTCGTAAGCGAAGGCAAGAATCATGCCCTGGTTGAAGAGTTTCTGGAACGGTTCGTCGGTAGAGACGAGACCGAGGTCGAAGAGTACCTTGTGCCAGAAGCGGCTGTAGAGCAGGTGGAGCACAGCGTGTTCGGCACCACCCACATAGAGGTCCACCGGCATCCAGTACTTTTCAAGTTCCTTTGCCACAAATGCATCGCCGTTGCAAGCGTCGATGTAGCGCAGGTAATACCAACAGCTACCTGCCCACTGCGGCATGGTGTTCGTCTCGCGGATACCCTTGCGGCCGTTCTTGTCGACAACCTGAAGCCATTCGGTTGCGTTTGCAAGCGGGGACTGTCCGCCGTCACCCGGCTTGTAGTCCTTGAGTTCCGGCAACAGCACCGGCAGTTCGGAATCATCGACGGTAGAGATTTCACCATCTTCCCAGTGGATAATCGGGAAAAACCCGCAAGGCGAGAGTCGCGGGCAAGCTCGCTTGCCCATGACCGAGCCGAGGAGGTTTCTGCAACGGTTCGCCCCTTTGCATTTGGGCGTTTCCCACTGGCGTGGATCGGGCTATATTTTATGGGTTGCCCGGTTCACTCCGTTCCCGCCCAACCTCATAAAACGGAGCCTCGCTCCAATAAACAACAATACAAGACTGCCGCGAGTCTCCGCCCCAAGGGGTCACTATCCCTAACGCAAAAAACCGGAATAAGCAACAAATAAATTGCCATAACAAGAATTACGAATCATCTCAACATTATGTCAAAAAGTATATTTGACAAATACCTGTTTTTGTTATTTTAGATTTTTAGAATATTCACTTTTGTTCTTTTTTATACGGACGAAACAAATGACTGCAAATGAATTAATTGACACTCTACGAAACGAATTCATTGAAGAACATATAAGGCCTCAAGAACGAGAAAATCTTATTGTTGTTAATCATGTTGAACAACGTGATGTTAAAGGCTACCATGGTCGCGAAATTCTTGAATTGTTGCAAAATGCTGACGATGCTTATCAAAAGTTGATAAATAGCGGAAAGACTCCGGATTGTGAATTAGAAATAATCATCTCATATATTAACAATATATTGACAATAAGTAATACTGGGACATTTTTTGATGCTGATGGAGTTAAGGCAATTGTTCAAGGCAATAATAGTCCCAAAAGAGGTGGCTATATAGGAAATAAAGGAACTGGCTTTAGATCTATTTTGAATTGGGCGAAAGCTGTGTCAATCGACTCAGGTGAGTTTCACATCTTTTTTTCGGAAGAAATTGCCAATCGTATATTTGAAGATATTCGCAATATGCCTCAGATACAAAAGCAGTTAGAAAAGGAACCTAAACTGTATATTCCAATGTTGGCAGTTCCCGAAAATAAGAAGAATGCAAAAATAGATGATAGAACTACTATTGAAATTTTAATCAATCCCGATAAATCAAAAGATGAATATAGTGTACAAAAACAGATAGACGAATTAGATCTGCGAATACTTCTTTTCTTGCCTAATACCAACAGGATTGAGATAAAAACAGAAGATAAAATCATTATTTATGAACGAGTCAAAGATGATTCTTCTCCTGAAGTCTTGTTAGAAAAGAAGGTAAATGGAGAAATTGTTGCAAAAGAAGATTTCTTGCTATTTGAAAAGAAATTGGAAAACTTTGCTATAGTAGATAACGAATTCCGAGATGCAAGGTTATCTATTGCGGTGTCAAAGTCTATGGATTCAATGGAAAATGCTCGATTGTATTCATTTTTCCCGGTATTAAAAGCGTCTTCACCGTTTAAATGCTTGTTTCATGCCACATATGAATTGGATGACCAACGTAATAATTTACAGGACAACCAAATTAATTATAACCTCATCAAAGAACAACTTTGTTTTCTGTTCAACGATGTTGCAAACTACTTTATAGAACAAAAAGATTATAAGACATTATATGAAATAATTGTTCCTGAATTAGGAAGTTTTTATATATTTAAACAGCCTTTTTTTGTTTTTGAAAAGTTTGGAATAGATGATTACTATTTAGAACTTTTTGGTAAATCAAAGATTTTTAGAACTGTAAATGGTTTGTTGGTTTCCTTGGAGGATAAACCTAAAATTATTAAAGGCGAATATCCGAAAAAATTCAAAGGACCGGGTTTTGAATCGCTTATAGAGCCTATTGAAAATCAAAATATTTTAGAATTAATAAAAAGGTATTCTGACAAGTATAAAACCAAATTTGATATTTCTGATTCTGAATTATTAGAAGTAATAAATAAGCAAAGTGAATATTGGGGGATTTCTGATCAAGTAAATGTTTTTATTTGGTGGAATGAAAAGCGATATGCGTCATTACCTAATTTATTGAAAGATGGTGAAAATAAATGGTTGAAATATAAGCAAGACTGTTATTTTTTGGTGGGTGACATCGATGAAAACCTTATTCCAAAATGGTCAAAAATCCCTGCCTTGAATAAAGATTATCAGGAAGAACTTCTTTTACAGGCTGAATTACTGCCTCAAATCTCTGCCAAAATAAATGGAGCTGATAAACAACCGACTCACCGTGTTATAGCACAAAATGTAGTATTCCCTTGTTTGTCATTTCATTATATTGACAGAAGTACTGTTATCAGCCTTGTGAATTCATCTGTTGATTCGTATGAGACGGCGATTTTATTTGTTAAATGGCTTTGGAAAAAATATAATGATAACGGATGGCAACCTCCTGATAACGTCAGTTTCCGTTTCCCTGCGGCCAATAATAATGGTAAGCAACAAATAGAATCTCCTCAAAAAATTTATTTTGGAGATGATTATGGAAATGGTTTAGCAGAATTACTTTTTGATGATTCTTATAGACGGCTTCCAAACGCATCTGAATTTGACATAAAGCAAGATGGTGAGGCTGATTTTACTGAATTTCTACACAAATTCGGAGTAGTCTTCTTTCCTATTATCGCAAAGAAAACGCTTTATTCGGCAACACAAAAATTTGATAGCTATTATCAAGACGTAGTGAGAAAGAAAGAAGGGCTTCAATCGAAGGATTATGTTTCGTGTGCGTATGAGGTACCTTTTATTGAACGATTAGATGAAATTTTAAAGAGAATAAAAACTATTAATGTGATAGAATGGATAGCAAAAGACCGTAATTTATTAGCCTATGTAAGTAATTCCCTTTATAATGAATCTGAAGCTAGAGTTCAATACAAATTTGCTCTAAAAAAGAATTTTCGTGATTTAAAATGCTCCGTACGAAACTATATTTTGGAAACATTCAATGAAATCCCATGGATTCAAATCGGGAATAATCGCTATTCTCCGAGAGAAGTGCTGAAAAATAGTGGTTCTAGAATTAATTCTAAATTTTCAAAACTCCTACCAATCATTGATTCTGAATATGTATCAAAAATCGCAGAAGAACTTAATCTTAAATTTGATGTTGTCGGTGAAATATTCAACAAATTCGATTTGTGTGAAAATCCAACAGAATTACCGTCAGATCAATTTTACGGATTGATGCTCAAAATACCATCTTTGAATATGGGTGAGGCGGAGGCGTTGTCACGTACAATATACGGAATTATTGAACGGTCAGAATTCAATAGAAAATATGAGAATTCTCAAAATTTCAAGAACTACCAAGAAAAGGGAAAAATCCTTGTAAGATACAAGGGAATCCTTCAGTTTTATGATGCAAAAGAGGCTTTTTTGCCTAGTTCTAAAATTGTAAATACGCATAATTTGCCGATAGTTGTAAAGGGGCAACGAACAGGCAATGAAAATTTCAAATGCCTTTTTGGATGTAAAGAATATGACAAATCTTATGAGATAGAAAAAGTAACGCCTGCTGTTTGCGATGATAAATTTCAAGAGTTTTTTAAAGAATTTAAAAAGTATGCACAAGCGTATTCAATTAGAAACAATAAAATCGCGAAAAACGGGCCTAAGCTTACGATACAATTGGCAAATCAAGTAGAAATCCTAATTGGAGGAGACCACGCAACAATTGATGAAGAATATACGCCTGTTCGTAAGACTGTATCTTGTTGGTATGTGACATGCTTTGAGGAAAATTTTGACAACAAAAAACTTTCAATTGCAATTGAAAAAATTTATGAGAATATTGCGAATACTGCTCAATTTGAATCTGGAAAAATCGGTGAACTGTTTAGAGAATCTGATAAATTAGGACGAGAATTCTTGATTGAAAAGGAATTTGGTTCCTTAGATGTCATAGATGATACGAACTATGAAATAGAAATAAGGAATAATTTTATTCAGACTGTAAATAAAATAGACTCTAAATACGATGTTGATGCGTTAGATATAGATTTCGAACACTTTGAAAGTGTGCTAAATGCTGAAAAAATGATTCAAGTTCTAAAGGTACTGGGAAAAAATGTTGAAGAATTTCAAAGAGAAGGATTTGTCTATTCTATCGATTTAATACCATATTACAAAACATTGTCAAGAAAACTGATTCAAGACGAATCAAGAAAATACAAGAACTATTTATTCACAACAATAAAAAATGAAGGATCGCAGAAATGTTCGGTAGAGGAGTTAAAAAATAAATTTATTGATAAAGTTCGAAAATTCGAATCGTTTGTTATTAAAGAAATCCCCAATAGTACTTCTTTTGATGTGCGAGCAAAGATAAAAGAAGAATTTGGCGACTGGGATTGCTTAGAAGTTCTTCTGAATGCGGATGATGAATATTCTGCAAATTACGGGAAATTGAATCCTGAAAATAAATTTGGGGATGATATTTCGTCTAGCGCAATAGCGCAAACAATGATTTATTTCAATAAAATTGATGAGTTTAACGAATGGATGAATTCAAAAGAACGAGAACTATCTCAAACAGAACAAAAAAAGAACGATATATACGCGAAACTAAGAAGTGTTACTCCAGAAGAAACCGAGATTGGCTATAGAGAAGGAACTTTGTTTACGGAATCCAAAAATGGGAAAAAGGGACAAGGCTCTGTAACGAATAAGGGTAAGGACAGAAAGGAAAGAAACCAAAAGATTGCGGGAAACAAAGGTGAGTTGTTGGTATATAACTTACTTTGCCAAAATTATGGGAAAGAAAACGTTTTCCCCCGATCGGAGGCTTATGTTGATTTAGATATTTTAAAGCCTGGACAGGCCATTTCAGGCGATTATGATATTTCTTACAAAGATTCAGCAGGAAACGAATTTTATGTGGAAGTGAAAACAGGTGATTCTCAATCTTTTTTTGTGTCCCCTGATGAAATGAAATTCGCAAAAGCAAATGGAGAAAGATATGAACTCATTTTTGTTTTTAATCTTGAAAATGATGTTCCGAATTATCATAAACTTCCCAAAAAGTTTTGGGAAGATCCTCATTACCAGAAGAAAGAAATTATCGAAAAAATTGAATTTAGATGATAACCGCTTGTGGTAAATAAAAACATTCAAATTCTAGGGTTTTGTTCGTCCTTCAAATATTTGATCAACTTGGCGACCAATTCCGCTTCAATCAACGGCTCATTCGGCAATCTCAGGCGCAATATGAATTCCCTAACGAGACGCCTGACAAATAGCTCCAAAGGGATTTCCTCATCGGTGAGTTTTTCCAGAATTTCAGTGTAATCGTTGTATTCCTTTTGTGCTTCGGGGAGGGACATTACCCATTCGTAAATTTCTCGGAAGAATATTTTTAACGATGTTTCATCCAAATCTGGTCTTTGTCTATCATAATAAAAGAAGACTGAATCGGCCAATTCCTCGAATGTGCCGTCTAAAAAGTCTTCTTCCGACTCGCACTCTACGCCATCGCAATAATAGGAGCAGCAAATTTCATTCCCTTCGGTATCAAATTCTTGGCATAAACCGTTAAATTGGTCTCTAAATATATACATCTGCCTTTTTATACAGCCATTTTCATGATAAAATTTGGCTATTCCATTTTTGCAAATGAATGATTCTAGAAGAATTCCGTTTTCGTCAAAAATTTCATATTTGCCATCTACGATTTGTCCATTCTTATATTGTGATTTGGATTGTAATGCTCCGTTTTCGTGATAGACGAACTCCATCCCGTCAGGTAAGAAACCATTCATGTCAACTTCGCGACATACAGAGCCGTCATCGTAATACTGTGTAATATGAGAGCCACAAGCATCACCGTCAATATACATTGTTGATCTTACGACAGCTCCGTTGGCAGAGAAAGTCTTTTCAAAGCCTTGCTTGACGCCATTTTCATAAGGGATCTCTTTTTCTAGAGTCCCGTCTTCTTTATATTCTTTCGCAATACCTTCTGGAACACCATTACGATAAGGAGTTTCGCTCATCATGGCTCCGGATTCAAAGAAATATTTTTCAATGCCATCCTTTTTTCCGTGAATATAAAAGGTCTCGCTTCGCATGGTTCCGCTTCTATAATAAGAATGTTCTGCGCCGTCCTCAAGACCATATTTGCCAAAGAAAGTTTCTTGCGCCAGTGTTCCGTCCTCATAATATGTTTTTGACGGGCCAAGAATAAGATCGTCTAAAAACAGGCTTTCTTCCTTAAGGCCTCCTTTTTCGTAATAGACATGCAGCAGACCATGTTTTTTGCCGTCCTTGAATGTGCATTCAAATGCTAAATTCCCGTTTTCAAAGTAGTCCTTCCGTTCTCCTTCAAGAGAGCCTCCCTTAAAGAAACACTCGCGAGCAAGTTGTCCACTTTCAAAGTATCCTTTGAAAACTCCCGCATAAACACCATTTTTCAGGCCGAATATTTTTTTTAAGCTCCCATTTTCAAAAAAGACCGAGCAAAGACCATTTTCCCAATGTTCCTGTTCTAGGACGTTTCCATTCTCGCTATAAACCTCGACAATTCCATCAGCAACGACACCGTAGTTGTATGGACGGCATGTCCGGAGTTGCCCGTTTTCATAAAACTGCTTTTCGTCTCCAATTAACGCACCTGCATAATAAGTACAATCGAGAATAGTGGTCCCACTTTCTGTATAGGTGTATTCGTGGCCATACATTAAACCGTTTTTGAAAAAACGACTCCGTTTTAAGGCTCCACTTTCGTAAAACTCGTTTTGTAATCCATCCCTATGTCCGTATTTGAAAGAGGAAGTCCAATTTAGTGCGCCACTTTCGTAGTATTCTCGTTCAAATCCTTCAGGCCTTCCGTTTTTTAGTTGTGTTTCAATCCGAATTCTTCCGTTATCATAGAAGAATTTTTCTGTACCATGTTTCTCGTTGTTCTTGTAAGGACATTCGTAAATAAGATGCCCGTTTCTGTTGTATTTCTTTTGTATTCCTTCGATTTTGTCGTTCGTATATGGCGTTTCAAACATTATATCGCCTGTGTCATAAAATCTCTTTTCTAAACCATCCCGCATACCGTTCCTAAAAAACACTTCTTCTCGAACGCATCCATTTTCATAAAAAGACTTATATGAGCCTTCTATTTTGCCTTGGCTGTATTCGCAAGAAACCTTGATGTTGCCATTTGGGAAATAACTTTTGTATAAGCCTTCATAGCTAGTGCTGAAAAGCCCGTATTCAAGAATTAATCTATCTTGAGAATCAAACGCTTTGCATCGACAATTTGACCAAAATTCAGTTAAAGCAGGTTTCCCTTTTTCATCAAAAACAACAACGTTTCCATTTACGGGGCGACCTTGTTGAAATAAAATTTTGCAGCGTAGCATTCCGTTATCGTGGTAAGTTTCTTCAACTCCATCAAGCAAATCATCCTTAAACATCGCCTTGCGGCAAATATTCCCATTTTCATAGTAGAGAATGCAGAGTCCATTTCTTTTGCCATCTACTATTGGACATTCAAGTTTCGGATTTCCGTTAGGGTAGCTGGTTTTTAAGATGTCGTTTTCCATATATGCCCTGCCTTCGATGTTTTCCGTATCACCATAAAATATACATCCATTGCAGCGACAAAATATGACATTTTGCGTTTGTATATTTGTAAGGACGAGGTTCTATGCTGACAACTTTCCTTATAGTTTTGGGGATTTTGGCCCTTTTCGGGGCTGGCGACGCAGGAGACGCCTGCGCCATTACCTTGCTGTTGAAAGTGTTGCCGTTCCTGATTTTCGTGGGGATTTTCGCGTCTTTAATGTTCTGTAGCGGGTAAAAAGAAACAAGAACTTGCCTTTTCAACCATTTTATTATATATTTGGTTTGAAATGCAAGAAACAAACGAGAAAAAACTGGAAAAAATACTGAACGCGAACGGAGGCTATATCACGCGGAAGCAAGTTGATAGCCACGGGATTCCCTCGTGGTTCTTGACCGATTTCGTGAGAAAGCAACGTCTTGTCAAGATAGACAAGGGGTTCTACGCCCAAGAACAATGGACTCGGGACGATTATCTTGTGTTTCAATACAAATATCCCAAATTCATCTTTTCGCATGTTTCCGCACTCTTTTTGCATGGACTGACGGACCAACTTCCGGATTACTTCGAAGTGACCGGCCCCAAGAACTATCGACCTTTTTCTCCGAAGCCTTCCGTCACCATCCATACGGATTCCCACGACGAATCCTACAGACTTGGGGTTTGCAAAATCAAGACTTCGCTTGGGCATCTGGTGGAATGCTACAACATGGAACGAACACTTTGCGACATCATCAAGAACAGCCGAAAAATCGATGCCGAAATTTTCGGCAAGGCGCTCAGACTATACGCAAAGTCAAAAGGCAAGAGCATTCGCAACCTGCTCCACTATGCGCAGGTTTTGAAAATAGAGAATAAAGCTGCGGAACTTATGACGGTGGTAATGAATGAAGATTAACAAGAACTCTCTGCAAGCGAGAATCAACAACCTCTCCAAAGAATTGAACGTCCATGCCAACGTCTTGCTGGTATCATTCTTCTTCGATGCGTTCATTTCTAGATTAGCCAAGTCAATATACGCAGACAAATTCGTTTTCAAGGGTGGTTTCTATCTTGCCACATTGCTCGGCGTAAAGAACCGTTATACTGCCGACATAGATTTCCTTCTGAGAAAGGAATCCATGGCCGAGAATAGATTGAGAGAAATTTTCTCCGACATCATTGCAACCAATGCCGATGATTCAATAACTTTCGAAATAGCCGATATCTCTCCAATACGCGACGAAGATGCCTACGGCGGTTTTTCCATCCTTCTGACAGGGCACTTAGAGAATGTCAGACAAAGTTTCCATGTCGATGTCGCTACGGGCGACCCAATCACTCCGACAGATATTGAGTATTCCTACCAAAGCCTCATCAGCAACGAAACCATCGCGTTCCGAGCATATAACCTGGAAACGGTCGTTGCAGAAAAACTTCAAACCATTCTTTCCCGAGGCATGCTCAATAGCCGTTGTAAAGATTATTACGACATCTATATCATCAATCAATTGCAACGGAAGAATATCAGCATTCCCGACTTGAAGAAAGCTTTTGTAACAACTTGCCAATACCGCAAGACTCCCTTCGAAAAAGAAGAATCTCTTTCGATTCTAGATGAAATTTCAAAGAGCGATATTCTTCAAACCCGCTGGAAGAATTACGCGAAAAAAACTTCGTTTGCAAAAGATGTTCCATTTGAAGCGACAATTGAATCTTGCAAAGAGATTCTTGATTGTATTTTCTAAAAAAGACCGCAGCGGTTAGGCTACGGTCTGAATTTCTATGGATCCAATCGCATCCTCACGGACGCTCCAGGATGACATTCGGGTCTAGATCCTTCGACTTCGCAACTTCGTTGCGGAGTTTACCCTAAGCTTGTCGAATGGGCTCAGGATGACACTGTGGCGGCAGTCCTAACCACCAACCACTAGCCACTAACCACTATTACTTCACCACGATGTTCACGAGCTTGCCGGGAACCACCCCGGAACAAGTCCGGGGCAGGCTCAATATTATGCCGGCTTGACGACGATGTTGACCAACTTACCCGGCACAACAATCGACTTGACGACAGTCATGCCCTTGGTAAATTCCTTTACGCGGTCGTTGTCCATGGCGAGTTTTTCCAGGGCGGCCTTGTCCATGTCCTTCGCGACAGATGCCTTCGCGCGGACCTTGCCGTTCACCTGGAACACGACCTCGACGGTGTTTTCCACAGCCTTGGAGTGGTCGGCTTCGGGCCAAGCAACATTCGTGAGTGATTCGTTGTGTCCGAGGATGCTCCACATTTCTTCGGCGATGTGCGGGGCAAACGGGTGCAACAGCTTGACGAAGGTTTCGCACGGTTCGCGGTAGCGCTTGTCCATCTTCATCATTTCGTTGTTGAAGATCATCAGCTGGCTAATCGCGGTGTTGAAGCTCATGTTCTCGATGTCGCTCGTGACCTTGATGACGGTCTGGTGCATCACCTTCTCGATAGCTTCGGGAGCAGTTTCGTCCACAAAGACCGGGGCTTCATCGCTGTCGCCGACAACAGAACGCCAGGCGCGGCCGAGGAAGCGGTTCATGCCTTCGATGCCCTTGGTCTGCCACGGCTTCACGGCATCCAGCGGGCCCATGAACATTTCGTACAAACGAAGACTGTCAGCACCGTAGTCGCGGACGACGTCATCCGGGTTCACCACGTTCTTCAAAGACTTACTCATCTTCGCCACGATCTGCTTGAGCTCGATGTCGGTTCCCTTCTTGAAGAACTTTCCGTTCTTCTCTTCGACTTCGTCGGTCGGGACCTTGGAGCCAGCGGCATCTTCGTAAGCGAAGGCGAGAATCATGCCCTGGTTGAAGAGCTTCTGGAACGGTTCGTCGGTAGAGACGAGACCGAGGTCAAACAAGACCTTGTGCCAGAAACGGCTGTAGAGCAGGTGGAGCACGGCGTGTTCGGCACCGCCCACGTAGAGGTCCACAGGCATCCAGTACTTTTCGAGTTCCTTTGCCACAAATGCATCGCCATTGCAAGCGTCGATGTAGCGCAGGTAATACCAGCAAGAACCTGCCCACTGCGGCATGGTGTTCGTTTCGCGGATACCCTTGCGGCCGTTCTTGTCCGTGACCTGGAGCCATTCGGTGGCGTTTGCGAGCGGAGACTGTCCGCCGTCACCCGGCTTGTAGTCCTTGAGTTCCGGCAAGAGCACCGGAAGTTCAGCGTCGTCCACCGTAGAGATTTCGCCATCTTCCCAGTGGATAATCGGGAACGGTTCGCCCCAGTAGCGCTGGCGGCTGAAGAGCCAGTCGCGGAGCTTGTAGTTCACGGTGGCCTTGCCGATCTTGTTCGCTTCGAGCCATTCGATGACCTTGGCGATACCTTGCTTTTTGTTGAGACCGTTCAGGCAGAGCGTTGCATTTTCGCTGTTGATGTAGGTGCCGTCGGCTGCCCAGCAGGCTTCCCCTGCGAGAACCTTCGGGCGAACGTCTTCGGGGCAGCTAGCATCGGGTTCCATGATGCAGATGACGGGCAAATTAAACTTCTTCGCGAAATCGAAGTCGCGGGTATCGTGAGCGGGCACAGCCATGATGGCGCCGGTGCCGTAGCCGGTCAGAACGTAGTCGGCGACCCACACCGGAATCTTGGTGCCGGTGAGCGGGTTCACGGCGTAGCTACCGGTGAACACGCCGGTCTTTTCCTTCGCAAGTTCGGTACGGTCGAGGTCGCTCTTCAAGGCAGCGGCGTGCACGTATTCTTCCACGGCTGCCTTCTGTTCGGCAGTCGTGAGCTCCGGCACCATCGCATGTTCCGGAGCCACCACCATGTAGGTGGCACCAAACAACGTATCGCAACGGGTTGTGTAAACGCGGAGCTTCTTTTCGGTCGGCTTGCCTTCAGCATCGGCAATGGCAAAATCCACTTCGGCACCGTAGCTCTTGCCAATCCAGTTCTTCTGCATGTCCTTCACGCCCTGCGGCCAGTCGAGCTTGTCGAGGCCCTTCAGCAGGCGGTCGCCATACAGCGGGATGCGCATGAGCCACTGCTTGAGGTTACGGCGTTCCACTTCCTTGGTGCCGCACTTTTCGTGAGAGCCGTCGTTCAAGACTTCTTCGTTTGCGCAAACAATCTTGCAGTGCTTGCACCACCACACCTGTGCGTCGGCGTAGTAAGCGAGGCGCTTAGAATCCTTGTACTTGCGGACTTCTTCCTTGCCCTTGGCTTCCACGTCGGCAGGAATCGGGAGTTCTTCGATGGGGCGGCCCTTCTGCTGGTCTTCATCGAACCAGGTGCCGTAAAGGCGCTTGAAAATCCACTGCGTCCACTTGTAATACTTCGGGTCGGTGGTGTTGACTTCCTTGTTCCAGTCATAAGAGAGGCCGAGGCGCTTGATCTGGCGGCGGAAATTGTCGCAGTTCTTCTTGGTAGTAATGGCCGGATGCGTACCGGTCTGAATAGCGTACTGTTCAGCAGGGAGGCCGAAAGCGTCCCAACCCATCGGGTGGAGCACGTTGAAACCGCGGCTGCGCTTGTAACGGCAGATGATATCGGTAGCGGTGTAACCTTCGGGGTGGCCCACATGGAGGCCAGCGCCACTCGGGTACGGGAACATGTCCAGGCAGTAATACTTGGGCTTGGACTTATCGGTGCCCGTCTTGAAAGTCTGATGTTCTTCCCAGTAGGCCTGCCACTTGGTTTCGATCTCTTGCGGATTGTACTTAGCCATTTTTTATACCTCTAGTAGGAGCTGCAAGGTATGAGGTTTGAGGTCGCCGAGCCCATACCTCATAGCTCTATAATTTTTCGGGGGTAAAGATAGCAAGAAAAAGGGATGGCGGTCAGCCATCCCGATGTTCAAAGCCCTTAAAAGAGGGGGATTCATTTCTTTTCGTACTGGTTAAAGATGTATTCAACAATTACTTCTTCATATTCAATAGTCCCATTATCAACAATAGTCCCATTATCAACGGCAACACATTGCAAAACTACACCTGGTTGATCTTCGTCCGGCATTCTAATCCTCTGTTGGCCTTCTGTTTCTGCGTTACATTCAAAACTAGAGGAATTTATATCGTCAAAAAATTCATCCGTCGTTTCTATTGCCCAAGAACCATCTTCATGATAGCGGTAATAATTTTGAGATATGCAATAATCATACACTTCCCAACCATTTACCGTATATAAATCCTGATTATACTCGCATTTTTCCAGCAAACCACCGGCACGGTCGCCTACCTTGGCATCCTTGGGCAAATCCAGGACATCGTATTCCTCGTCTGTCAAGCCTTCTTTTCGAGGGTCCGTATATTGCTTCGGTACAAGATTTACTTTTTCCCATTGCCCGGCCCAGCAATAGTAATAACCGGAATCGAGCAATTTTGGCAGATTATATGAGGAAGACAAAGAATAGTACATTGGACAAAAACCTAATTCAGGATCGTAGCTGGCTTTCACCCAGCCGCTATCCACCATCTTGCCATTAACCCAGAATTCTTCATCATTGTATTTATAGTACACCATTTTTCCATCTACTTCAAATGAGCAGGTTCCACCGGTAGAGATGGAATCCGCACAGTTGTAAAAAGCAGGCTCGTCTATTCAGGTCCACGCACCGCCTGTACATTTATAAAACACAGTCAATGTATTGTCACCACGGCCATAAACGATTTTTTCCATATCGTCTTCGTTTTCGGCAGTACACTGCTTGGTCATTTTGGCCAAACCGTCAAAATCCTCCCAAATACCATTGCCAGCATATACAAACACATATTCAGGCAATGCGGCATTCATACCAGCTTGAAATATGTTTATCGTTCCAGTTTTTCGGCAAAGGTCCCCCACCTGCACGCCAGTGGTATCGCAAGTAAGGCTAATATTCCCACGAACCCACAAGCCGCTTTCACACCTATTGTAAGTATCGTATCCGTATTTGGGGTTCCCCACCCATACAACCTTGACCTCACCCTCATTTTCTGCAGTACATTCATCCTCAACTGATTTAGAATAGACTTCATTATTTGAATAAGGAGCCCATCCGTTTTCAGTACATTTAAACGCAGAATCACGAAAAACTGAACTCTCTGTACCATCAACAAATAACTTCCTCATTCCAAGATTTGACGTATTGCATTCACCGAGGCCATACTGGTTCACCCAAAAGCGATTCACATAGGTCTCAAATGGCGGGACATCGGCAATTTTCCACGATTCAATATTTTGACGAATCTCCGCAAGCTTTCCCGAACGGCTCGCTTCGCAAGCGAAATCCGCAATTTTAATCTTGAGCAAGGAATCATTCCAAACGCCATCTGCAGCAAAATCTTGGCCCATCGTAGCAAAACGCGCCATGAAATCAGCTTCCGATTCGTTTCCAAGTAAAAGAACGTTGATTGCTAAGAGCGCAGCATCCCCATCGCCATTTCCAAAGATGCTCAAGTGCTCTACCTTATCATAATCGACATCAGCATAAAAAGCTGCAAAAATTTCGCGATCCGCCTGTCGTTTTGCTTCTTCAATGGACATATTATTTTGTTCCACTAAAGTCTGAACTCGTTCATATTCAAGATGCGTAAGCAAGTTTATATTCACTTTTGACTGGCCACTTACATCAGCAATAGCCTTCATGAATATTGAGCCTTTTGACTTTTTCCCAGTAACCTCATTACGGTAATAACCGTTCACTTCAAGCAAAACATAAGGATAATCCAAGGCAATATTTTCAATAGAAAAATCGCCCCTGTCATTTATCACTTTCCCTCTAAAGCTTTTACCTGTCTGGGCAAGCGTTTTCCCCTCAAGTTCCTGCATCACGACCGACGAACCCTCCAAGAAAGGTCCCTTCTGAGAAACACCGTTAATTGAGCCCTCAAAGGGCTCGTTACCGCCAGAAGCACTTTCGGACGAACATGCCCAAAAGAATGTTCCAACAAGAAGAATCAATCTAGACACAATAAATTTTTTGTAACACATTTTCTTAGCGCTCCTTAATAGTTGTACAAATCCGCATCTTTAACACAACGAACAGAATGTTTTTCCAACTTATCATCCAAAAGCATTCTCACGTCATATCTATTATGCTCTGCAGTATTCATGTTCACCACTTGTCCGGCTGAGACATTCTCCCCCAATGAATTTACAATGACACCCTCAGTACTTGTCCAATAAGTATTTTTTTTGTCTTTCCCAAACAATTGGTAATATGGATAATCCGTTCTGCCAACATTATAATACACCACGGTCTGCAAACTATCCTCAGAAAGAACGAAAGAAGGATCATCCCCGTGCGACCTGAAAATACTTATCCATTCATAAATATTAGGCAGTCGCCATCCTTCAGGACAAGCAACTTCCACAGCATCGTTCCAAGAATAGAGCGAATCACCGTCATAATGCACATTTTCAACAAGGACATAAATTCGCCGCATACGGGTAGTCACCATTTCATTATCGATATAGTCAAATGAAACATTAGTATAGTGATACAATTGATCATCTCGTGAATCACTCATAACGTCATATTCTTGTATAGCCGCAAGGCTATCGACATCAAAAACACAGCGAACATAAGCTAATTCAGAGGAATACGGCCTAATTTCTGCCGTAGATGAATCAATCCATAAAACATATCTTGTACCAATAGAATCGTCCGAAGAAATCCACAACGCCGTATTTTCGTTCAAGCCTTCATATTCGCCATGCCCCCCAAGCAAAGCCTGAAAACCAGAAATACCACGTTCATAATCGTTCATCACAAGCAGAGAATCGGCGGCATTCTTGCCCGCGCCACCATAATATTGCAAAAGATTTTCAACCTCACCATATTTAGGCAAACGATATCCGTCCGGACACGCTTTCAAAGCTGTTCTATAATCATAGAGCGTTCCATACATTTCGCAATATCTAGGCACATCGCGATAGCATGCATTTTTAGCATTAACGGTATCATGAAAATCGTATTTTAGATTTTCGGTCGCCCAAAAAACATCCCCAATCTCCATATCAGGAAGATTTTCGCGATTTTCTTCCACATATTTAACCGGATCCTCCGCAAGATACCATCGGCATCCGATACCATCATCAGTACATCTGTAATCATTATTAAAGTAGCATACAAACTCTTTATTATAGTATTTGCTATGAATATTGGTAACTTTTTTCATATCTCCAGAATGATTTCTATCACACGGCCCAAGATCGTATTCCTTTGTCCAAAATACATAAAGAAGACCATTTATATAAGGAGCGTACAAGTATGGCGGTTCATCACGTAAATTCCACGAATCCACATTATCATAGATTTTTGACAATATTGTATGCTCTACATCTTCCTTATATTCTTCACTTTCAAGTTGATAAGCCCAATCCGCAACTTCGCCCTTTTCTGGGCCGTGCCATTCACCACGTTCTGCAAAAGAACGTGCTGCCAAAGCGAGGCGTTCAGAAAAGTCCGCAACAGAGCCATTCCCCAGCATCAGCACACTCAAAGCAAACAACGCGTCTGAACCATAATCTCCTTCAGAAAAAATATCCATATCTTCTGGAGATTCCAAAACACTCGTGAAACCGAATGACGAAAAAATTTCTGACTCGGCCTGTTTTTTCGCTTCAGCAAAAGACAGCCCCTGCTTCTGAACGAGGTTAAGAACACGATCGGCCTCTAAATGCGTAAGCACATTAACATTGACATTGTTACGATTCGTCAAATCCGTAAGGGCGTTTAAAGAAATCATTCCCTCAGATTTTTTTCCAGTAACTTCGTTATAAAAATAGCCGGTTACTTCAAGCAAAGCATACTGCGATGCAAGATTCACATTCTTGACAGAAAAATCGCCAAGATCACTTTTTACACTAGTCTTGAAACTCCTACCTGTCTGAACCAAGGTTTCGCCATCAAGTTCCTGAATCGCCACCGAGGACCCCACCAAGAAAGGCCCCTTCTGCGTTACACCCGTAATTTCACGGTTCTTAATCGCAACAATGCCTTCAGCTTCTTCGCTCGTCCCGCCGGCGGTATTGTTTTCGGAGCAGGCAAAAAATAAAGCTATAATTGAAAATAAAAACAAATATTTCATATTCTCACTCGCTCGTTTAAAATCAATTTATTTTTGGGCCTCTTACAGAAGTGCCTTTGCAAATATTTTCCGTCAGTGGGAAAAGCTGCATGTTCAAACGACAAACTTTTTCCACGTTCTTGTCTTCTGTGACAATCGAGACAATGCGTTTGCGACACTGGGCAAGTTCTTCAACAATTTTAGCATAACCTTCCGCAGACACGCCCATGGTAATACCGCTAAAGTTTCGTTCCGAAATAGGCAATTTATCCAATGCCTCGAGAGCAAATTCGCCCATCTGGCGCAATAGCGAGTGAACCGCCACAGCGACAACGTTCATGCGTCCAGACGAGAGAGATTGATTTGTCTGGTGATAGTTCCCCTTGATATCGCGCGTCAAAAGCCCAGACTTCACCAGGAAATACAAACTTTCGCTGACATCTGCAGCAGAAATCGGAGGCTTGCATGCTTTGGCGATTTCGCTCGGCTTTGCCCCCGGCATCGCTACAGCAAGCTCACGGACGACAGAATGTTTCCATGTTTCATAGTAGGAATAAAGTTCGCTTCCGAGAATTTTCACACGATTGGCTTCACAGAGCGCTTGCATTTCTTCAAAACATTTCTTCTTCTCGAGATCCGTTTTCGCCCGTTCGTAACGCACCATCAAGACAAAATATTCCTGCTCAAACGCGGATAAGTTCATTGCCTGTGCGGTTTTCTTCGCCCCTTCTTCGCGAAGCCGCATCTTGCCATCACAAACAAGTTTCAAATGAGCCCCCGAAGCAAAACCCGCCAATTTTGCAAATTCGCGCCACGTAAACGCGGAACTGCGCTTTCGTTCGCGATAATAATCCAACAAATATTCACGATAATCTTTGTATTCGGTAACAGGCTGCATGATAATAAAAATAAAAAAACGCGCCACGTAGCGCAATACTATTTTAAAAACAGAAATGGCCTTTTTGAGCGAATTTAGGCAGTTTTTTAAAAATAATTAAAAAAAAAGATTCTCATTTTATGGCTAATTCTAATCTTCCGCGGCAGTAGAATCCGCAGGTGTTTCCGTAGAATCCGCCGGAGCATTCACGAGTTCCTCACAAGACGATCCATAGGGACTGCCGCTAGCCTTCGAAACCCATTCCTCTTCGGTATAGACATAGCAATTCAGAATGTTGGGCATTATCCCGGCAGACACGTCTCCGCCAGAAACGATACTGCAAACATCGCCGATTTTCGTATCTTCATGGGTGCACTGAGCCTCAATTCGGTCTGATTCCTCTTCGGCAGCATTCGAGGAACTGGACAAGACAGTTTCTTCACTTGACGAAACCGGTGTTTCATCGGGACTCGCAGACGAGGAATCGTCGCCGCAGGCGACAAGTGCCATGGAAGCGGCAAGCGCAATCGAAGCCGCAGAAAACAATTTCCTGAATCATTTGACAATTTTCCCACTCGTATCGATATATAGACGTAACAAAGAAGGAAACGTCATATGAAAAATCAAGCAACCAACACCCAATTCGGCAAAGAAAAGAACCTTAGCGAAGAAGAAATCGTGGAATCGCTCCGTTCGTCAACCACCTGCGCCTACATGTTTTCCGCAAGCCATAGCGACATCGATACAAGCAACCTGATCAACATCGTCAAGACCGACGACAAGACCATCCTGCGGCACACCGTCAACATCGCGGGCATTCCGACCGACACCTCCATCCGTTTCGAAATCAACCACGGCAAGGGCGGCCCCCGCTACAACATTTTCGGACACCACAATAGGTTGAGCTATATCCGTCGCACATCCGACGCCGAGGTCGCTCTCCAGCACTTCGCAAGCACTGTAAACGAAATCGTGGGCTACTGTTTCGAGCCTCCTGCCACCCAAAGCGCCATTTGGCCCTAAAAAAACTCAACAGGCCCTAGGTGGCGCCAATGCCCCTAGAGTAGCTATTTCTTGAGGCAACGGACAAGATAGCCGTTCTTCTTCGCCTCTACCCTCTTCTTTCCGCTACCATTTTCCCAGAAGATGAATGCTTCGGCCGTAGTATCGGCAGGCTGCACCGTGGTCCAATATCCCGTAAGTTCCATGTTGAGTTCTTCAGTATAGTCTATTCCGTTCCTGTAGAAAATCTTGATATAGCCTACCGGCATCGACGAGAAACCGCAAGCATCCGTATGCAGGGTATCGTACCCCGTCATCTTCTTGCTCAACCCGCCAACAATGCATTCTCCAAAAAGTTCATTCCATTCCGACTGCAGCGGCAGTCTCCACCCGTCGGGACACAGGCCCTGATACGATGCCGAATCCTTCATATCAATCACAGTCGTATTGGCACTCGCCGGAAGGTTCATGGCCGTATGCCAGTTGTAAAGGCGACCGTATTCCGAACAACCGTTCTGGGTTCCTGCGCACCAGCTACCTGAAACTTCAAGTTTCAGGTTTTCCGCCATCCACGTCCGTTCTCCGATTTTAATTGTCTTGTACTTCGTCCCGTCCCTGGAATCCGTCAAGCTTCCGTAATCAGACGGACTCCTGCGCCAGTTACCATCATAACATTCCATATTATAGCCCTGGAACTTGCCCACGGCACCTGCATTTGTGGCATCGCATTTACCAAGATACTGATCCGGCCGAGTCGCAGCAATCCACACATACACATTGTTCTTATTCAAACCGCAATAATATTGCGTGTCCTGATAAGATACGGTATCGCCGACATGGGCTCCCTTGCAAATTCCGTCAACAATGGATTTCTTCCCCTTTGCTGCGGCGCTATCTATCGGAGAAATCGTATGCCAAGCAGTCGTCGTATTAGAAAGAGAGAAGTCGTTGTCACAATAGAGACGTTTTCCCTCGTAACCAACGATAAGCCCATATTTCCATTTGTAGCGATCATCACAAGAACCATACATCGCCCAATCCGAAGAGTTCGTCCAAGTCTTGAAGCCATCGCCACAGACATAATCACGGCCAGCATATTCTTTCCACGTAAAGCCATAACCATCGCAGAAGCCCAGGGCTTCGTCGAGTGTAGTCACTTCTCTCCAGCGGTAAGGCGAGCATCCATACTTTTTACCGTTATGCGTTACAATTTCTCCGCGAACCGCAGAATAGCACTCCCCATACTTTTCTTCCAATTCGGTAAATCTCTGCCACAAACCAGATCTCGAGCAGAAGAAAGTTACTCCCTGGAGAATCTTCTTTTCCCCATAGTTCGAAGATTCACATGAACCGAGGAAATCCCTCGCTGCGGCCGAGTTCCACGACCCCTTCTCACATTTGTAACCATATTCATCGTGATCAAGGTAAAATTCGCCCTCCCTTTCCGGAGTGCAGTAACCCGCCTTCGCAGCTATCCCCGACAGTCGGTACCACGTCTTATTCCGGCAACCATATTTATCACCATTGAACTCGACGACTTCGTATTCGCGCGCCGCGGTACAAGAATCATGCACCGCAATCAATGTCGGGATGACCCACCCCTCTTTCATACAAATATATTCCTTCGAATTGTACGTTCCCATCTTCTTCAAAGTTTTTTTGGTACAGACTCCGAGCGAATCATCCAAAACCGTCGACTTGCGCCATTCCTCGAACGCGCAGATGTATTTCGTTGTCCCGAAGTACTTTTTCTCGCCGTCGCGGGCTTCAGTACATGTTCCGAGCACCTCGGCCTGCGTCGCGGCGCGCCATACGGAATCGCAGATGTAATCCTTCGCATACCGGTCGATCCTGATTTCGCCCTTGATAGAGGGGATGCAGTAGCCGAGATCGCTCTCGGGGAAACTGAGGCGCGTCCACTTCGGGCCCTTTTCGCAGCCATAGTCGCTTCCCTTGAAATAAAGCGTCGTGTATTTCTGCTTCTCGGTGCATTCGCCGAAGTAGTCCTCGACAACCGTCGAGCGCCATCCGGTCGTATCGCAGTAGTAATCGGTCTTGGAGGTCGTCGTGTCAATCTTTCCCAATCGGCTAGGCGTACATACGCCGATATCCTTTTCGGTCGTGGTCAGCGATTCCCAGCGGCCATTCTTGCGGCAGACATAGGAGCTTCCCATGAACTCCGCTTCCTTGTAAGACTTGGTGCTATCACATTCGCCGTGCACATCAACCAGAGTCGCCTCTCGCCAGGACGTCGTATCACAATAGTAGAGAGTCGTGTCGAATTTCATCTTGAGTGTATCCATCTTCCCTGCAATCTTGGGAGAACACACGCCTAGGCTATCTTCCTTCGAATCCAGAAGCCCCCATTTATCCGTCGTGCGGCAGGTATAACGGCGGCCCCTGTAGTTGTCCACCTTGTAATAGCGGGTACTGTCGCACTCGCCGATAAAGTCCGTCACTTGAGCCTTTCGCCAGCCATTCACACTGCAGAAGTACAGAACCGTATCCGAACTCACCAGGGAATCGATCTTACCGAGGCGTTCCGGAGTGCAGAGGCCAAGGGTGTCTTCGATAGATGTCGGCAGGCGCCATTCCTTGTTTTCGCAGATATAGCTTTTCCCGTTCAGTTTCTTGACGGTCCACTCGTTCGTGCTATCGCACTTTTCGTCAAGATCGTTCATGGACGCTTCTTTCCAGGAATCGTCGCAAACATACAGGATGTCATTGTAGTAATAACGCTGTCCCCGTTCAGAACTCGGGCAATAGGAATCCACGACATCCACCCACTTGCCGTCCTTGCAACGGAAATTGCTTCCTTCGCTCGCCACAAAAATATCGCCAAACCTGTAAGCCGAGGAATCGCAATCCGGCAAAAGATTCTTGGTCTCCACAAAATACGTGAACTTCATGCAACGTAGAGAATAGTAGCCTTTCGGATTGACCTTACCAAAAATCGCACCCGCATTCTTCTTGATTCGGATATAGCTGTAATCACCCGTAATCAAGTCCGCGGACAAGCCCAGGTTGGAGCAGACAAACTCTCCCTTCTCTTCGACGCAGCTTCCACCCATCTGCGGATTGAATCCGAATTCCGGATCCGTAAGCGATCCCGCAAACCGGACCATGTACTTGTAGTCATCTTCCATAGGCAAGTCATAACCCCGCGGGCAGACACCGGCAATGTGTTCTTCCTTGTACAGCACGCCGTAACTTTCGCAATAAACCGAGTCCCTGTCATAGCAATCACCAAAGGACGAACGGCTTCCGTTATCCATGTTTTCGGCCATCCATACATACGGACCGAACTGGATTGTCTTGTAATCCCTTCCGGTTCTGATATCGTTCAGCACGCCCCTGACGATTGTCGAGGTTCCCATTCCCGAAACGAATCCTTTTCCGATAGCGGCGGTATCCAGATAGTCATCGACATTGAAGTCGTCAACCGAAGAACTGGACAAATCGACCTCGTCACTACCGGTCGAGCCGCTGTGCCCACCGCAAGCGAACAGGAAGAAGGAAAAACCTAACGCGCAAATTAAGGATAAATTTTTCATACAAAGAAAATAATAAAATCTGGGCGTCCCATGACAGGTCCGCTTGACAACTCGCTAGAATTTATTCTTCTTGGCTAGAATTTATTCTTCTTGCGGGCAAATTTCACGCCAAACCACAACGTATTGGCAATATCGGACTTGCTGACATCCTGGGTATCGGACGATTCCCACTGCCCTTCGATATCCATCGACCAGGCAACACCCACGCCGACATTCCATGTCTTGCCGATGGGGAACAGTTTTCCCATTTCAAACTTCAGGAACAACGGCCCCGAAAATTCGTGATCCACCAAAGAAGCGTAGTTATCATCGTAGTAATGCAGGCCGACGCCAGCCGAGACTTCTATATACGAATTATACAGCGGGGAGTCCGAACCGTTCAGAGGGAAGAACGTCCCCTTGATACCGAAACGGATATCCGTTACATCCGTATTTACGCCTTTGCAAACGGAATCAATTTCATCGCCCTTATAGGAACTTTCACCCGACTGACTTCCAATATTTAAAAATCCACGGGCACCCACGACATCCTTAATCAAGATGCCTAAAGAAAATTCACCGAAAAAACCGCTGCCTTCAAATTCAGACGACTGGACAATCCTTCCTTCGCCATCCCCGTAATCACTATCCTCGTCATAGCTCTGCCATGTCATATTGTAGCCGAGATCGGCACCCATGAACAGCGACACCTTGGATTCGCGTTCTACCGTGGGCGCCGGCGTATACGGGACCTGCTGGGTGGTGTATACAGGCGCTCCGCCATACTGCGCAAAAGCGTCAGAAGTAAAAGCGAATACCAATGCGGCACTCGCGAGATATTTTGACATTGTCATTTTTCTTTGTCTCCTATTACCCTATAGAATTCCAAAAACTGCGCGGGGGAAAGTTCCTCGGCGCGGACCGTCGTCGGATAATCCAGCAGCTCGATGGCTTCCTGGATTTTTTTCTTGTCGTAGGCGCGGCCGAACGAATTGGCGAGCGTCTTGCGTTTCTGCGTAAACGCGGCGCGGACAAAGTCGAAGAAGCCTTCGGGGGCCTGCAGCGCATCCGCCTTGGGCGTAAGCAGCATGGTGGCGCTATCGACATTCGGGCGCGGCGTAAAATGTTCGGGGCCAATCTTCCTCAAAATCTGCGTGTCGGCGTAAGCGGATACGAGTACAGACAAACTGCCGTAGTTACTGCTGCACGTAGCGGCACAGATGCGTTCGGCGACTTCGAGCTGCACCATTCCCATAAAACCCTTGGTCAGATGCAGTTTCGGCATAAGCCCCGCGATAATGGCGGTCGACACATTGTACGGGAGGTTCCCCGTCACCCACGGTTTTTCGTGCGCCTCGAGGAATGCCTGGAGGTCGAACTTGAGAAAGTCAATGTTCTCGATGCGGAAATTCTCGCGGCCCTGGAATTTTTGTTCCAAAAATTCGACACACTGCTCGTCGATTTCGACAGCAGTGAGTTGCACGGCGCGGTCGAGCAAGTGTTCCGTCAGCGCGCCGTGCCCAGGGCCGATCTCCAGCACGGCCTCGCCCGCCTGCGCAGGCAAATCACCCGCAATCATCTGCGCGGTAGGAACATCCAAGAAATTCTGACCAAACTTACGGCGACGTGCTCTATCCATATCGGCAAAGATAGCAAATACCGACGCTCCGCCTAACCGCGCCTGCGGCTGGAGGCGCGCCTTAACAGCCCCGTCAAAAACTGGTAAAAGCGTTCGCTGCGGGAATTATCCTGTTTGTTCTTACGCAGCGTAATCACGATGTCGCGCTTGAATTCGGCATCCGTAATCTTCAGGAGACGAATGCGGCGGTTATTGACGCGCCCCCACGAAAACTCCGGCCAGAACCCCACACCGATGCCGCTCGCGATGGCATCCTTCACGGCAAGCGCATTGTCGCTTTCGAAGGTGATGTGCGTCTTGAATCCGATACGTTCGCAATACTCGTTAAAAATACTGCGCAGCTGCTTGGAACCGTAAAGGCCGATAAAATTAGTCTCCTGCAATTCCTTGAGGCTGATACTGTCGCGCTTTCGGTACTGGGCCGTATTCGGCACCGCCAGGTAGATATTCTCGGTGCAGACGAAATTTTCCTCTTCGGAATCTTCACCACCGTAGTGGCGAACAGAAGCCTTGTAATTGGCGTAGGTGCGCACGCAGATATCGTACAGTGTCGTTTCTTCGTTCTGCACCAGGTTAAAACGCAAATCAGGATCGTTCCGCTTGTAAAGAATCACCGCGTTCGTCACGAAAGAAGACGCCGCAAGCACATTCAAGTTGACCGTCGCGGACTGTTCGTTTTCCATGGCACGGAGCTGTGCCGGAAGCGATTCAATATCCTCGTAAAGGGGATTGACTTTCTTATAAAAATATTCCCCGATTTCGGTCAGCTTGATGTTTCGCCCCTGCGTCTTGAAAAGCTTTACGCCAAGTTCCTCTTCAAGCTTGTGGAGGGCGTGCGTAAGCGCAGGCTGCACAATGCAAAGGGTTTTGGCGCTCTGCGTCACGTGCTCGGTACGGGCGACTTCCAGAAAATACTTGAGATGCGTCAGTTCCATACGATTTTATTACCAAGAAGAATTCATCAATTTTATTGATGAATTAAATATAAATAATCTATTAGACAATATGAATCGACAGTTCTAAATTTGCTCGCGAAAACAAAGGAGTACTTATGAAAAAGATTTTCAAGACCATCACGACCATCGCCGCCACCCTGTGCGCCGTAGCCACCTTTACCGCCTGCGAACAGGCCAACACCTGCAACTACGACGAAACTTCCAACACGCTTTCGTGCCCCGACAAGGTCTACAAAACCGTCAAGATAGCCAACAAGATCTGGACCGCCGAAAACATGGCCGTCTACGTTCCCGATTCCAGCTCCTGCTACGACAACAACCACGCAAACTGCGAGTCGACCGGCCGACTCTACACCTGGAACGCCGCCAATAACAACCTCTGCCCCACCGGCTGGACGCTCCCGACCCTCGAAGACTACAAGGCCGCTTTCGCCGACAAGAACGCCGATGCCCTCAAGGACGCCGCCGGATTCAATCTCCAGTTCGCCGGATTCAAGTACTACGACGGCAAATTCGCCGACAAGGATGCCAGCGCAAGTTTCTGGACCAGCGACAAGTATGACGATTCCAGGGCTTATCTTGCACGCGTCACCGACACCCGCACGACTTTCGAACATTACAACAAGAATATCTTCGCCTCTGTCCGCTGCATTAAGAAATAATTCGGAATTCAAGAATCAGAATTAGATGAAATAAAGTAATATTATTTCAAAACATTCGGAAAGAGGAAATAATGACCTGGCTCATCGACTTATTCACAAAGCCCTCCGTCGCCCAGCAAGTTATCGCCATCGCCCTCACGGCATCCATCGGCCTCATGGTCGGCAAGATCAAGGTCAAGGGAATCAGCCTCGGGGGCGCAGGAGCTCTCTTCGTAGGCATCCTGCTCGGACACCTCGGCCTCCGCGTTGAAGGCAACGTTCTCCACTTTATCCAGGAATTCGGCCTCATCCTCTTCGTTTACACCATCGGCATGCAGGTAGGCCCCGGCTTTATGGATTCCATACGCCGCCACGGCCTGGTGCTGAACGTCCTTTCGACAGGTATCGTTCTCCTCGGCGTCATCACGACGCTCTGCCTGTATTTCTTTACTGATATGCATAACAACGTACCCGTGCTCATCGGAATGCTCTGTGGCGCCGTCACGAATACGCCCTCCCTTGGAGCCGCTAACTCAGCCTTTGCCGCGGCCGGGGTGGACACATCCCTTACGGGTATCGGGTACGCTGTTGCATATCCGTTCGGCGTCATCGGCATCATTCTAGTAATGATCCTGATGCGCGTCATCTTTAGGCAGAATCCGGCCAAGGCTGCCGAAAACTACGCCAAGGAAATCGCGGCGAACGCCAAGGAAATCGAATCCTGCAGCCTTACGGTTGACAATCCCAACCTGTTCGGAGTGACGCTCAAGGATATCCCCGACCTGATTTCGAGCGGAGTCGTGGTCACGCGCCTCCTGCGCAACGGGAACATCACTACCCCGAACGGAAATACCGTCATCGTGGAAGGCGACAAGCTGCATATCGTGGGCATGCCCGAAGCGGTCGCCGCCATGGAAAAGATTATCGGACACCGCCTCGAAAAGCCCATCACGCATGTAACGAGCAACGCCGACAAGCCGATAGTCGTCAAGACGATCCTCGTCACCAACAAGAAAATTCTCGGCCGCACCATTGAATCGCTCGCACTCGCGGAACGCTACGGAGTCAACATCAGCCGCGTGGTCCGCAGCGGATTCAAGTTCACGGGGCGCCTCGATCTACGCATCAAGTTCGCAGACAAATTAAGAGTCGTCGGTACCGCCGAAGGCATCGAAGCCGTCGAGAAGGAACTAGGCAACTCGCTCACCGCGCTCGACCACCCCGAAATACTGCCCGCGTTCCTGGGAATCTTCCTCGGAGTCATCGTCGGAAGCATCCCGCTCGCCCTCCCCGGAATGCCGACACCGCTGAAGCTCGGTCTCGCCGGAGGCCCGCTGATCGTGGCCATCCTCCTCAGCCGCAAACGCAAGATTGGCCCGCTGAACTTCTTCATGGCGAACAGCGCAAACCTCATGCTCCGCGAATTCGGCCTCACGCTCTTCCTCAGCTGCGTCGGCCTGAACGCAGGCATCAAGTTCTTCGACGTGCTCCTGAACGGCGACGGACTCTACTACATGGGACTCGCCGCAATCATCACCTTCGTCCCGCTCGCCATCATGGCTACCGTCGGCCACCTGGTCTTCAAAGTCAACTTCCTTTCGCTCTGCGGCGTACTCGCGGGCGCCACCACCGACCCGCCCGCCCTCGCCTTCGCGAACAGCCAGGCTGACAGCGAAGCAGTGAACATCGGCTACGCCTCGGTCTACCCGCTCACCATGCTGCTACGAATCCTGAGCGGACAAGTGCTCGCCATACTCCTGCTACAGGCGATGTAGGCGAAACGAATAGCCGAACGGTCTTTAAACCTTTAAAAGTACTCCACCTAGAAACAGCAAAGGCTCCCCTTTTCGGGGAGCCCTTCGCTGAATTACCTTTAGCTTTCGCTAGGGAATTACTGACCCATATTGGAGAAAGCCGCGATCATCGCCTTATAGTCAGCACAAGACATTGGTGCGTCTGCGTAGAAATACATCGTGATGCCTTCTTCGCCAATATCACAGGCCTCGCCACCAGCCGGGCAAGCAGCAAGAAGCTCTTCGCCTTCTTCGGCAGTGCATTCAGAAGCCATAGCTGCAGGACCTTCAGAACAAATACCAGCCTTCATGCAGCCGACCGTACCAGTAGCAGGATCAGCCGGAGTTTCTGCGGCAGGGTCTGCCGGAGTTTCTGCGGCAGGATCAGCCGGGGTTTCAGCAGCCGGAGCAGCATTTTCGCAACCAGCAACCGGCTTACCGAAAAGCATCATTTCCCAAGAAGTACCATTGCACTGGACGGTGTCCTTCAAGTCTTCTTCAATATAAATCTTGGCACACATATTGTCCGTTGCGGAGCAAGCGACATCCTTTGTGTTATAAAATTGTTTAAGGGTAGCCGGAGCTTCCTTAGAAGACGGGCTAGAAGAACTATCGTCACCGCAACCCACGAGAGCGGTCATAGCAAGAGCAGCAACAGGAAGAATCACTTTTTTAGTAAACATTTTGTCTCCTTGTAATTAATTAGGTTGTTCCTAATATAAATCTTTTTTTTTAAAAAAAGGGACTTTTTTCTAACAAAAAATTGACTTTTGTTGTATCACAAAACAACATTTTTTTGCAAGCGATATTTTTGCAAACATTCGTATACAAATTAATCCCCCGGCATTCACCAGGGGATTTTAAATCGTCACTTAAATCTTATTAGAAAAACTGAGGGGGCCAACGCGGGTTCTTGGAACTCATGTCGATCTTGTAGAAGTCCTTCTCAAAGCGACCGTCATCCAAGCCGTACATCTGCATCACGTGGCGTGCGATCCACTTGCCGAGCTTCATCACGGTGAGCTTCTTGCGGAGGCGGCCCTGGCAGTCACGGTTCATGATATCCGGGAGAGTCGATGTCGTGAGGATTTCGTCGATAGCGTGGCTGTTGAGCTTTTCACGGGCTTCGGGGCTCGTGTGGAAGTGCGTCACGCCGAAGCACACGCGGTTGGGGTTACCCTTCTTGATGTGTTCGCAGCACTGCACGATGGTGGTACCCGTACGCACCATGTCGTCGAACACGATCACGTCCTTGCCCTCGATTTCCTCGATGCTGATGTCGGAAAGTTCTGGGTTGAAGGTCATGCTGATTTCGCGTTCGCCGGTACGCACCTTGTCCATCACCACACGCTTGCATTCGGGCAGGTCGAGCGCTTCGTAAACGGCGTTCATGAACGGGCGTGCGCCCTTGTCCGGAGAAACGATTACGAGGTTGTTGCCGTCCTTGCCAGTCTGAACAAAGTTGCTGTTCTTGATGTAGTGGGCGTAGACGTCCGTCGGAATCAGGTTATGGAAATTGTCCTTGCCGAAGATTTCGGCAAACAGGTTCTGCACCTTGATGCTGTGGTTGTGCACCGTGACCACGGCATCGACTCCGGACTTCTTCAAAAGTTCGGCATAAAGAAGGCTCGTGAAGGCCTGACCGTCAAACTTCTTCAAGTCGATGTCCGGGCGATCCTTCTCGAGTTCACCGATGCGGTGCGGACCGCGATCCTGGGCGCTGTAGAAAAGGTCCGGTTCAACCAGGACGACCTGTTCAGCACCGTTGTCCTTGGCGGCACGGGCCAAAATGCAGTTACGCATGGCGTAGTCGTTACGGCTGCGTTCATGGTTCGAAACCGAGCAAATCAGCACGATCTTGCCTTCCAGGCGGCGGCCGATATGTTCCATATCGTCCACGTCCAGCATGTAGCGGGGGCAGAATTCGGAGTTAGCGAAGGTCTTCAGGGAGACCATGTCGGAAATATCTTCACGGAGTCCGATGTACTGCGCCATGTCGATGGCGAACGGATCGTCGGTGAAGTTACCGGTCACGATAAAACGATCTGACATTTTGTAGCCTTGATTTGAGGGTTGAACCATTTGGTATGGGCAAATATAGAATAATTCAATACCCGAATTCAAGGCTGTCTTACAATAGGCGACTTTTCAAAAAAAAGACTTTCGCCATTATTTGACGAAAGCCTTAAAAATAAAATGATGCTCACATTTTGATATTGATTTAGAAACAAGCAGGACAAGGCGCGAGCTCCCGTAGCGTACTAAAACATACGTGAGGGAGCGAGCTATACGACACTTGAGGCGTAGCCTCTTAGTGAGAGTTATCCCCTTTGGGGAAACGCCGTAATGCGCCGTTTATAAATCAATAATCCTGTCGTTCTGCAGAAGCTGCTCGAACGTCTGGCGTTCGCGGATGACCTTGAGTTCGCCGTTCGTGTACATGGTTTCGGCGGCGTAGCGGCGGCTGTTGTAGTTGCTGCTCATGGCAGCACCGTAGGCGCCTGCATCATGGAGAATCAAAAGGTCGCCGACCTTTGCCTTCGGGAGCTTGCGGGTCACCACGAAGCCGCCTTCTTCCTGCGTGAACACGTCACCGGATTCGCAGAGCGGGCCAGCGACAACGGCATCGACCGTTTCGTTGAGTTCGCGGCCGTCACGGGCGATAATCGAAATGGCATGATAGCTACCGTAAAAACTCGGACGAACGAGATCGGTAAAGCCGGCGTCTACCAGGTAGAACAAGTTGTCGCCCTGCTTCTTGACGGCGCGGATTTCAGCCATCAGGTAACCGCTTTCGGCCACCAGGTAGCGACCGGGTTCCACTTCAAGGTGTACCTCGTGGCCGATGCTCTGCTGAATACGTTTGCGGGCATCGTCCCACAGCTTGTAGTAGGCGTTCACGTCGATGCGGTTGCCCTTGTCTTCTTCGTGGTAGGGAATCGGGAGGCCGCCCCCTGCACTGATGGTGCGCAAATGAGAGCCCAGGCGACGGCTCGCGTCGACCATGGCGTCGCACACCTGAGCGAGGTGTTCAAAGTCCGTGCCGGAACCGATATGCATGTGCAGTCCCGTAATCCACATGCCGTTCGCCTGCGCGAGCTTGATGCAGTCCTTGATCTGTTCGTGCCAGATGCCGTGCTTGCTGAGGTCGCCACCGGTGTTGGTCTTACGAGAATGACCGTGGCCAAAACCCGGGTTCACGCGGATAGTGAGTTCGGACTTCACGCCGAAATCGGCCAGCTGCTGGATCATGTCCGGCGAACCCACATTCACGGCGATGTTGTGTTCCTTGACGAGTTCAAGAGCATCCTTGTCGAAGATATCTGCGGTGTAGACAATTTCGGGAGCCTTGCCCTTCTGCTGACCACCCTTAAATCCGGCCTTAAGGGCGCGGACGATTTCGCCGGCCGAAACAGCGTCGACCACACAGCCGAGCTTGCGGATGAGCGAAACCACAGAAAGGTTCGGGCATGCCTTCTGGGCAAAGCGAACGGTGTCGAAAACCTGGACATCCTTCACGCACTTTTCAATCGTGGCGCGGTCATAAATCCAGAGCGGCGTGCCGTACTGTTCGGCAGCCTTCACAAAAACTTCTTGAGGGATGGAATAATTTGTCATACGGAGAAAATTTAGAAAATGGCTATGAGGTATGAGGTCGCACTGACGCGCTTTGAGGTCGCTTCGCTTTGGGGAAAGAGAAATGGATGGCGTGGGATTTGTGCTGACTTTACACAAAATGAAAAATGCCGAGCGATCAGCCCGGCATCATTTCAATTGCGATAAAAGCGATTAGACGTGCTTGACCTTATTGTCGCCTTCATCCCAGTACTGACCGTCGCAAACGAACTTGTATTCGTAATCGCCAGCATCGAGAGTGATCTTGCCAGTCCAAAGACCGGTCTTCTTGTCCTTCTTGAGCATGTCCTTGTCAACAGCCCAGTTGTTGAAGGAACCGGCAACGGACACGGTCGTTGCAAGCGGGCAGTTGGCTTCGAACACAACCGTCACCTTCTTGGGAGCCTTAGCGGCAGCCTTCGGAGCGGCGGGCTTAGCGACAGCCTTAGGAGCGGCCTTCTTAGCAGCCGGCTTGGCTACAGCAACTTTCTTTTCAGCGGCCGGCTTAGCAGCAACAGCCTTCTTGGCCGGGGCCTTCTTTTCGGCGGGCGTTGCGGCAGCCTTAGGAGCGGCCTTCGGGGCAGCCTTCTTGGTAGCGGACTTAGCTACAACAGTCTTTGTTCCTTTGGACATATTTATCTCCTTGCATTGTTTTTGCGCGCAAAGATAGCAAAAAAAAAATATTTTGTCTAATAAAAGTTTACTTTCCCGACCAACCTGCAATTTTGGGTGATGAAGGTTTTCTATATTTGGGCCATGCTCAAGCAAATTATCGCCCCTAGCGTTTTAAACGCAAACTTCCTCGAACTCGGTAACGGCCTCAAGGCCATCGAAAACGGTGGTGCAGGCCTCGTTCACCTCGACATCATGGACGGACACTTTGTCCCAAACATCAGCTTCGGCCCGGGAATCTCTGCCTGCGTGGGCAAGGGAACCAAGCTCCCGCTCGATTGCCACCTGATGATTGAAAACCCCGAGAACTACGTGGGCGAATTTGCAAAAGCCGGCGCAAGCATCATCAGCGTGCACGCCGAAACTACGAACCACCTCGACCGTCTGCTGCACCAGATTGCAGAACTCGGCGTCAAGCCCGCCGTGGCCATCAACCCGGCAACTCCGCTCGAAAGCATTAAGTACGTGCTCGACATCGTGGACATGGTTTTGGTGATGTCGGTGAACCCGGGATTCGGCGGCCAGAGTCTCATCCCCTATTGCCTCGACAAGATTCGCGAACTGCGCGCCATGAAGCCGGAACTCAACATCCAGATCGACGGCGGCGTCAAGCTCGACAATATCCTCGCCTGCAAAGAAGCCGGCGCAAATATCTTTGTGGTCGGTTCCGCCATCTTCGGCAAGAGCGATCCCGAAGCCGTTTGCCACGAATTCGCAGTCAAGGTAGGAGCCTACCAAATAGACGAACGCCGTTAAGCGCCATCGAAAAAAAATCTACCTAAGCGTAGCTCCATTTGCTTTATAACGCTTTTCGCTGTCACGGATAACCACGCTATTGCGCTCCCTCTGAACGAAGGGGGCGTTTTTCTTTTGTACCGCAGCCGGGAAGGCGTGCGGACGAATGGAAGTTTTCACGCTTTCATCAAAATAGACCTTGCCCAAATACACGGCAGGCTGTTCTTCGCCGCAAGACCCTATGCCAGTAGGTACGCGGTTGGCAAATTCGATTTCACCGATTTTCAAGTACACTTGGTAACGTCCTTTGCCCCGTTTATTTAATTTGGTTGAAATTTCAATTTCATTGTTTCCGTCAAACGTCATCACGGTATCACCGCCCGCAATAGAGATGGTGCGGCTATGGATGTTGCGGGAATCAACGTCCGGCAGCTCATAATAAGTCGGCATCGGGCACATGGCCAAATTGCTCCCTTCCAAATCCTCTAAAACGGCGAGCCTTACCGGAGCGTTCCACGTCAAATTTCCAAAGCCCACGTTCTGGATGCGGAGTTTCGCACGTAAAATTCCGTCGGCGCCCACCGTATCGCTCAGCCACGATTCGCGCAGCACGAAGCGGTAACCCAGGTGGTCGTTGATGTACTTGAAACCCGAAAGCGAATCGACACGCGCCGGGTCATAATCAAAATCTTTCTGCTTGAACAGCGTCTTTTTCCAGCTATTAATCAGGTTGTTGTTCCACTGGATATTCAGGTAGCTCGTATGCGTACGGAAACCCTCGTACGCCAAGAATTCCGGCGTATTGATGACCTGGTAGCCATCCGCCGTCGTAAGCGCCTCGCCACCATAAGGAGTGTTGATGCTGTACTTTTCGAGCCAGGCTACGCCTTCTTCGCGGCAGATAGAAGTCTTGCAGTCCGCGCCCCAGGTGCCGTAATCGTACTGCGTTCCGAGATAGCCGTCGTTGAACATTCCCACGCGGTACATGGTGTCACCCTTCGCCTTCGCAATCTCCGCAAACGTCTCGCCGTCGATGTGGAAGTCGACTCCCCAGTTGTCAAAGCCCAAAACCTTTGCCGAATAGTTCCCTGTGCGCGTGAGGATTTTCAGTTCCGGCGGAGTATTGCGAAGCATCAAGTTCACCGCTTCGGCTACGCGGTCGTAGGTAATACTTGTATCGCTGTGCATCTCGCCGTAGGCACCGTGCATGCCCATCTCGAGCGCCACAATCACATCGGTGTTTTTCGAAAGCACGGGCGCCAACTGCTTCACATGCTTGAGTACCCACTCGTGGGCCGGAGTCACGTTGCTGCGGCCATTGTACCACGGGTCGTAACAGATGCGCACGATTACGTGTCCGCCATAGTCGCGAATGTTGTCGAAGGTCTGTTGCAAAACGTTCAGGGCATCTTCGGTCAAGTCCTGGCTCACGCCGCGCACCGTATCGCGCTTTCCGCCTGTCGTATCAACGCCAAGCATTGCATTGCTGCTGAATTCCGAAATCTCCGCACGCAAGTGCAACAGCTTGCCTGATAGTTTTTCAATCGGCATCCCGCCCGAAGGTTTTAAATGCAGAACCTGCGGCGTATAAAACCCGCGGTCGAAATTGTCAAGCGTCGCCATCGCGTCGGTCGTATCGATAGACTGTTTCACGAGACCCGCCGCAAAGAGCGGAGCCGTCGCAAACAAGAAAATGCCGAGCACGGCAATCTGCACGACATTCCGCGTAATCACAGAAATTTTCTTCATCGACACCCCCTAATAAAAAACGGACACAGCCTTAAGCCATATCCGTAATATATATTATTTTAAAGTGGGCCGCCGTTTTTATAGCGTTCTATTTTACTTCTTGAAGTATTTCTTCACCGCCGGGTGATGCGGCTGCAATTTTTTCAGTTTTTTGTAGGACGCCTTGGCTTCGGCCGTCATGCCGAGCGCATCCTGGATGGCCGCCATGTGTTCCCAATAGACAAAATCTTCATCGAAACGCGGACTCTTGATTTGCTTCATGGTTTCAAGCGCCTCGGCAAACTTACCCTTGCGGTAAAGGCCCCACGCCCAGGAATCCACATAGGCCTCCGATGGTTCCGAATCCTTGTACTTAGCCGACTGCAAAAGTGCCTTTTCAACCAAAGTAATTCCCTTGTCCAATTCCTCGGGAGTCCGGTTCAAGTCAATCAGGGTGTAGCCATAATAATTCAGGACTTCGGCAACATCAACCTGCGGCTCCGCAAAACCCAGAATGTACTCGAACATCGCAAAGGCTTCGTCGTAGCGTTCCATGCGCTCCAGGTTCATCGCCATCAACACGCGAATTCCGAGATCTGCAGAATCCTTCGCTGCCAATTCCCGATAAAACACGTCCGCACGTTCACGCAAGGCAAGCGACTTCTTGACCCTTGCTGAATCACCAATATCCTTCTGCCAAATTTCCTGCGCTTCCACGCACAAAATCCGCGCGTACACGCTACGGAACTGGCGACGGTTGCGTTCCACGTCATAAGCCATGCGTTTCATCGAGGCAGAATCGGCAATGCCCTCCATCGGAGTCCACTTATCCCACACCGCAATCAGAGAATCCAGCATTTTGTAAGCCTTGCCGTACATTCCCGCGGTACCGTAGGTCAAGGCCAGCTGCGCCTTGTCGCCACCGAGCGCTACGGAATCCGCCTTCTCGGCATAACGCACAGCATCCTTCGGCTTGTTTTCCTTAAAGGCAATCGCAGAAAGCGTATGGTAGGCGCCCGTCACATAGACTCGCTGATCCACAATGTTCTCGGCAGCATATTTCAAGTGGACCTTTGCGCTGTCCAAGTTGCCAAACAGATGTTCGTAATGTCCCAAGAAATTGGCAAGTATCGGAGTGCGCACGCCATCATCCAGATATTTCTTCCTGAGCATCGCGTAAGCGGAATCTCGGTTCGTTTCGGCGAGGGAGCTCATCAGGAGCACCACCATCGATTCATCTTCCGGCGTGGATTCCGTAAGCGTATCGACAACCGCTCGGACTTCCTTCAGGCGTTTCTGGAACACAAGCCCCTGCACCATCTGCAAAAGCATCTTCTTGTCGCCAGTCGCCTCGTGGCCCTTCGCAAAAAGTTCCACGACGGCAGAATCCTTATGTTGGTCGAGCAGCAATTTCAGTTGGCGCTGGAACAGCGTCGGCATATAATTTACCTGCGGCAGGAGCAAGTCATAAATGCGCACAAGTTCCTTGCCGTCCTGCACCGCTTCCAAAAAGAGGCTGTAGTCATACAGGAGCGTCATGTCCTGATAACGGGAGGTATCGAGCGCCGCATTGAAATACTTGCGGGCGGAATCGGCACGGCCATCCTTCACGTACAAATGAGCGAGCAAGCCGAGCTGCGATGCCGTCGGGCGACCTTTCAGTCGATTTGCACGCTGGGCCTGCAACAGCGCAACAGAATCCGCTCCCTGCGCCGCCATGATTTCGGCAAGCTTAAAAGCCAGGTATCGGCTATTCGGATCAGATTCCGCGGCATGTTGCCAGAACACGTTCGCGAGGGCGCGTTCCCCACGCAATTCCATTTCCTGGGCGCGGATAAACGATTCATGAGCCGCATCGATATTCTGCGGCAACGCAGGTTCTTCGGCGGAAACCTTCTTGATGGAATCAAGTTTCGCATTCACCGCTTTCGCGATCGCAACGGAATCATCGGCCGTCAGGGTTTCGCTTTTTTTCGCAGACGAGGCGCAACCGCCAAACGACAGCGCCATCACCGAAAGCGCTACCACAACCGCAAGCGAAAGGAAACGGGATTTCATCATCAATCCTAGTCCGCGATCACAAAGTCAATTTTGGAATCGGGAGGCAGATAGTCACCATGCTTCGGCATCGTCTCGATAACCGTTCCCGGCTGGCGACCTTCTTCATCTTTCTTGCGCTTGATCTTGCCCACCTTGAAACCGAGGTTTTCAACCTTCGTATAAACGTTATCGATGAGTTCTCCGCTAAAATCGGGAAGCAGCGTTTTACCCTGGGTCGCTCCGGCCGAGATCACAACCTTCACCGTATCACCCACGCGGACCTTCTGGCCAGCAAAAGGAATCGTACGGATTACGACCCCGCGGGGAATGCTCTTGTGCGCGCCTTTCACAATCGCGCCCTGCACGAGGCCCGCGCGACTCAAGGAAATCGAGGCCTGCTTCTGGCTCTTGCCACGAAGATCCGGGATTTCCACTTCGCGAAGTCCCATGCTCTTGGTCAGTTTAACCGTGCGTCCGAGTTTGGCGATGCGACCGGCAGCAGGCATCTGCACCAACACAAGACCTTCCGGAATCTGGGCACTGTAGCGGCCTTCTTCGAGCCATTCGTACTTGAAGCCCGCTTCGTCCAAAGCCTTTTCGGCGGCTTCCTGCGTCATGCCTTCCAAATTCGGCACCTCTCCCGTCGAGGCGAAATGACCCGAAAAAATCGGCATCACTAACTTGTCGACGGCAAAGGCAAGCACAATCAAAAGAACAATCCAAATGCCAACGGCCTTCACAACTGGAGCCGTCTTGAACCACGTCAATACTTTGTTTAAAATCGACTTTACTTTATCCATAACTAATTCTGAATTCCGAAATCCGAACGCCGAATTTACCTACCCTTTAGTAGCCTTTTCCTGCAGGGCGTTTTCGTCGAAAATCACGATATCCTTGCCGGTCATAGCAATCGCATTCGCCTTCACGAGCATCGAGCAGATGCGGCTCACCGTTTCACGAGTGGTACCCGACATGTCAGCCAACTGTTGCTGGGTCGGGCGATTGTGGATCACCGTCACCATCTGGCCGTTATCGGTGTGAATGCGCATGCCACGTTCTTCCATGAGGTTCAGGAGCGTGCCTGCCACGCGGCCACTTACGGACATCGTCGACAGGGAACCGATCTGTTTGTTCGCCTTACGCAGTCTCTTGCACATTTCAGACAACAGAGACATCGCAATTTCAGGCGTCTGGCGAATCAGCGTCAGGAACGGTTCGCTGTGAATAATCATCAGCTGCGCATCGGTGACGGTGCGCACCGAGGCGGACCTCGGTTCGCCGTCGATGAGCGACATTTCACCAAAGAAGTCGCCGCGTTCCAAGAAACTGAGGATCGTCTCGCGCCCATCGACGCCGGTCATATAGACCTGCACCGTCCCCGATGCAATCAGGTACAGCGCCTTCATCGAGCAGTCGCCTTCGAGCACCACAGTCTCGTCGCGGTTGAAGTCCTGGACAACAACCAAATTGGCAAGCAAGCCAAGTTGTTCTTCCGTCAATTCAGAGAAAAGGTCAACCCCTTTCAAGAGTCCACAAATATCGTTGTTGTCCATATCCTTCTCCTTCTTTTGATCCTAGTCCAAATCTACGATAATGCTCTGGTCGCGCTTGGCACCGATCGAGATCATGCCAATCTTCACGCCCACGAGCTCCGCCATGCGGTTCAGGTACTTGCGAGCGTTTTCCGGCAATTCTTCGAGCTTGCGGCACTTGGTGGTATCACACTTCCAGCCCGGCATTTCTTCGTAGACCGGCACGCAGCGGCCGACCTTCGAAAGCTGGTTCGGGAAGTTCTCGATCTTTTCACCGTCGCATTCGTAGTGAGTGCAAATCTTGATGGTATCGAAGGTATCAAGCACATCGAGCTTAGTGATGGCGAGGTGCGTGAGGCCGTTCACCACGGCAGCCTTGCGGACCACCGGAGCGTCGAACCAACCGCAGCGGCGGTTGCGGCCCGTAGTGGCACCGTATTCGTTACCGATCTTGCGGAGCGTGTCACCCGTTTCGTCCAAGAGTTCAGTCGGGAACGGACCGTTACCCACGCGGGTCGTGTAAGCCTTTACCACGCCCACAACCTGGTCAATGGCAGTCGGGCCAATGCCGGCGCCGCAGCTTGCGTAGCCAGCGACCGTGTTGCTGGAGGTCACGAACGGGTAAGTTCCCTGGTCCACGTCGAGGATGGTACCCTGGGCGCCTTCGAACACCAGACGCTTGCCGGCCTTCACGGCGGCATAGAGCATGGCGCTCACGTCGCGCACAAACGGCTTGATTTTCTGGCCGAGTTCGAGGTAGTCCTTGATGACCTGTTCCGGGTCGATTTCGGGCACGTCGTACATCACCTTGAATTCTTCGTTGTGAACCTTGGCCATCGCTTCGACGCGGGGGCGCAGTTCGCGTTCGTCCATCAGGTCGCCCACGCGGACGCCGATACGGTTCACCTTGTCGCTGTAGCAGGGGCCAATGCCGCGGCCCGTGGTACCGATCGCACCCTTGCCGGCCTTCTTTTCCTTGGCCTTGTCGAGGGTAGAATGGTACGGGAGCACCACGTGGGCGTTGTCAGCAATGAACAGGCGACCTTCGGGATTAATGCCCTTGGTATGCAAGTCGGCGATTTCTGCCAGGGTCTGCACCGGGTCCAGCACCACGCCGTTACCGATCACGCAAATCTTGTCGTCGTGCATAATGCCCGAGGGAATCAGGTGGAACACGAACTTCTTGTCGCCCACTTCCACGGTATGGCCGGCATTTGCGCCGCCCTGGAAACGCACGATGTAGTCTGCGTCCAGCGTCAGAAAATCAACAACCTTGGCCTTGCCTTCGTCACCCCACTGGGAACCGATTACAACACGATTTGCCATATATCCTTCATTTTTTTGACCCGGCGAACGAAACCCGAAAAGGCAGCCCGCAGGTCGATTGCTTGTTAAACGACGAAATTCAAACGCAGGGGACTTCCCTGCGCCCTTTTTCGCCATAAAGATAGCAAAGAGTGACAAATCGCACACCTTCCAAAAGTGCCGATTTGCACAAATCAAGGGGCATTTTTCAGCAAGGAATCCAGCCGAGCCGACAGGCGCTCCGCCCCCTGAGCACTCAAATGGTCAAAATCGTAGGCCATCGAGTCCGAATAGTCGTGCGCTCCAAACTTATTTTCGTCCACCAGAATAAAATGAGGATACACCCTAGACAGGGAATCGAAATGATCAAGAGTCTGCTTCGCGAGGCTCCTCTGGGTCCCATGACGGCCAAAGCTTCCCGTAGACGCATACCGAGGCGATTGCGGATAAACTAACCCAATAATTTTAAAGCCTTTATTTTGCGTCGTATCAATAAAGGTCGTCAGGCTATCTACAACTCTCTTGTATATTTTTTCATCCATCTGTGACAGAATCGTATCGCGCCTCACCTCCACATCGCTCCCCCAACCACGCGACTCAAGCTTCAACAGGCCCAATGTACTAACATATTCTAGAGAATCTTCAACGGTATAACGGTTATTCTCGTCAACGATACGAACAAACTCTGCTGGAACGCCATCTTTCCAAAATTGATGGTTGCGGTCATAAATATAACCTGGAGCCTGGTCAAATAAAGTAAACATCCTAGCACTGCGGCTATTACTCATCAGATCTGGAGATATCTCGATAACGAGGTACTTGAGATTCTTTGCATGCGGCAAGATGTAATTGTTCACCATATAAAGTTCAGCCCACAAGTCCCCACCCACAGAGCCAAAATTAAACGAGGGTATCGAGAACTGCAGAGGAGCAAATCCCCTTTCGGTCCTAGAACTTCCTAATGCAATCAATTCAAAAGAATCCTTGTTATCCCAGAACATACGCATCTTCACAGACATCGTCTTTTCGCCCTCTTGGTATACGGCATCGCGATAGGCGCCTGTGCTGTCCAGCTCCAGATTACCCGCCACACTCTTCGACATCGTCCAAAGACACGGATGCCACAACTCTTCACCTTCGACAAGATCAACAATGCTGGAATCTCCTACGTCCACCAACGCAATCTTCCGATGCGCACCTACGGAATTGACGATGGTGACCACCGCCAAATTTTCGCGGTCAGTCCACTCGGAATGATCAAAGGTATAGCCGTCGGGCGCAGGAATCGCACGCACTAGTTTTCCGCTGCTGTCAGCGACAAGCAGACGCTCATGCGTCCCATATTTCTTACCCGCGAAATTCCTACCTACCGCGCTGCCAAAATCAAGGAACAGGGTCCTGTCGGAGCCATCACCCGAAAGAGAAGCATTACAGGCCTGCACCCCGTCAAGCCAAATATCATCCTTTCCATCCACATTCACGCGAAGCCGCTTGGAACCAGACACGGCGCGATGTATGCCGTCGCGACCACGGGACACGCCACCATGATACGCCCCAGAGAAAATCTTTTTCGGTTTACCGAATTGCCCCTGCGAAAAAGGAACACTCCAAGTCGTTTTCGTAAAGAACGTCGCATCGTCGCTATTGTCGCCCGCGTCGTCCACATAGACAATCGATGTATCCCCCGATGCATTCACATACCAGCGCGGAATAGCGGCACTTTCAACGTCAAGCTTTACGAGGCCGCTTCCATCCGCATCCAGGTTGCGCACATAAAGAGCAGACTTTCCCGACACGCCTTCGATTCCCGTACAGAAGGCGACCTTCACCCCGTCCGGAGAAATTTCCGGATGGAACACAGGCAAGGTATCAAAAATTTCAACCACATTCACGTGGCCGTCCTTGTAATCTACGAAAGCGAGATTACCCGTCTGGTCATTCCTGAAAGCAAGCTTGACTCGAGTCGTTCCAACTTTCTGGCGGACATCTGCAGAAGACGCCTTGACCACGGCCAAGTCGCCAACGGCGCGGCCGTTCGATGCCATCCACGACGCATGGGGAATCGCACCAAACGCCAAACGAAAGCCCATATACCCCGTTGTCGTCGACGCCGACACCGTATAGACATCTCCTCGGCTATATAAAGTCATATCACCGGCCATCTGAATTATAGATCCGCCCTTGACTACTTTTTCTAGCAACGAATTCCCAACAGGAGCCCCCACATAATTCATCACAGCGGTATCCCGTAAATTTCCGAGCCAGTCATTCGTCAATTCCAGCACATTCCCCGCCATGTCGCAAAAACCGACGGAATCCACAAAATCACAAACTTCACGCCGAACTATACCGGAATTCGCGACATTCCAGCTTTGCTCTGGATTCCAGGCGACGGACGCCGCCAAGACCCATTCGGCTTCAGTCGGCAAGCGGAACCCCTCAACTTCAGGGTGGAATGTCAGCCCCTCCAAATAGGCGCAATTCCCATTCTGATCGAACAGCCGATTCAAGTAAGTATAGGCGGTGTCTACCCCCTTCGCCTTTCCATAAGCATTTGCAATAAGAACCGCATCGTAATACGACACGTTGACCTTGGGCACGTTTCCCGCAACACATTCTAGATCCGCGAGCAAGCCATCATCCATTTGAGACGCCAACTCATAATCGGCGCAAGTAAATTCGTGAACCCCCAGCGAAAAAACGTAATCCAGCGTCACCTTCATCTGCGGTTTTTCAGAGGCTTTTGCCCGCTCGTCATCGCTACCGAGGAAAACGGATGCACCCATTGGCTGCACACGCAACATCCCCTCATGAACGGAATCCGCAACGACCTTCACCTGTACGGGGGCATCCTCTGCAGGGGTAACTTCCGCGGAGCTTGAATCATCTCGCTCTGCGCCGATTTCCGAAACAGAATTTGAGCACGCCCCGCAAAATAAAGCGGTCAGCAGCATACAAAGCGAAAGTAATCTGAAGCGTACATTATCCACAATTCAAAAATAATCAAAAAACGGAGCGATTACGCCCAAACCATTTAAAATACGCCCAGCCTATTTGTTTTTCACGCCACCGGCAAAATAAGGCACCTATAAATTCCCCAATTCGCACCGATTTATAGGTCGCCAAAGAGTACTTTGAATACCCCGTACCTATAAAAGCCACCGCTCACCCACATTTATAGGTACATTTAGAAGATCGTTTCAAGCCCCATACCTATAAACAGACTTTTCTCATTCATTTTATAGGTACATTTCGCCAAAATTTACAACAAATTATCATTTATTTGATCGCGGGCACCCCAATTCGGAGCGTTTTGGTACCTATAACTGGCACAACAGCTCCATTTTATAGGTACACCCCACTTCAACCAATCGCAATCATACCTATAAATTTCACCCAACTATGCGCTTTATAGGTACACGTCCCCCAAAAACAACCATTTAATCGCTCTATCCATCTACAAACGGGATTATCTATCGAGAAAACAGCCTGTTTTGCAAACAGTTGCTAGCAAAATTCACTTTTTTTCGCCATTTGACTCTTTTTTAAATAAAACATTTTATATTACCCATCTTCGCAAAAGGATATTTTATGCAAACACATTTCGAAGACAACAACGCCATAAACGACCCTCTTATTGAAATGCTGATTTCGCGGCAAGAAGAAAATCTCTCCTTACTCACGCAGATTGGAAAGACAAAAAACATCAGCGGAAATCTACGCGTTGACAAATGCAGACAATCCTACCAGTATTACATCGTTACGCAAAAAGGAGACACGAAAGGGACCTACCTCCCGCGCAAGGAAATCCGCAAGGCAAAGGCCCTTGCGCAGCGTGACTACAACAGGGCGGTGGAGGCCATCATCAAGAAGCAGCTCGCGGCCATCGACGCTTTCCTCAAGGCATATCGGCCAAACGCACTTGACCAGGCCTTCACCAAGCAGCATCCGGGCCGCCGCGCACTCATCGCACCGGTGCGTGAACCCGATAGCGAGTTCATCGAAGCGTGGCGGCACTTGCCCTACACGGGCAAGGCCTTCGAAATCAATGCCCCCGAGTTTTACACCGCAAACGGCGTCCGCGTCCGTTCGAAATCCGAAGTCATCATCGCGGACGCCCTCGACCGTGCAGGCATCCCTTACCGCTATGAATTTCCCACAGGCGTCAAGGGCTGGGGCACGCTCTACCCGGACTTCACCTGTCTGCGCCCCAGCACCCGCGAAGAAGTCATCTGGGAACACTTCGGCCTGATGGGCGAGCCGGACTACGCCGAGAACGCCGTCCAAAAGCTCGCCCACTACGCCGCAAGCGGGTACACCATCGGCAAAACCCTCATTGCCACCTTCGAAAGCGCAGCAACCCCTCTCTCCGTCAAGCAGGTGCAGGCATACATCAAGGCGCTGCTAACATAAAATTCGCAAATTAATCTATATTCCTTCCATGCCTGCAAAGACTCCCGACCCAAGCGTCATCCAGCCTATCGCCAACGTGGAGGCATTGACCTTCGTCAAGCCCGATGTCAAAAACCAAAACATCATTGTGGGCGATTTCACCTACTTTGCCGACAAGGACTTTGAGAGGCACGTCACCCACCATTACGACTTTATCGGCGACAAGCTCATCATCGGCAAGTTTTGCCAGATTGCCGCCGGCGTGGAATTCGTGATGAATGGGGCGAACCACCAGATGAACGCAGCCACCACTTACCCGTTCTATATCTTCGGCACATGGGAGCAGCCCGCCCCGGCCCAGAGCGACCTTCCGCTCAAGGGCGATACCGTCATCGGGAACGACGTATGGATCGGGCAGAACGCGACGATTCTCCCAGGCGTTCACATCGGCGACGGTGCCACCATCGGAGCAAATTCTGTCGTTGCAAGCGACGTCACGCCCTATACCATCGTGGCAGGGAACCCTGCCAAACTCATCCGCAAGCGATTCGACGACGAACTCACCGCACTGCTGCTCAAGTTCAAGTGGTGGGACAAGCCCATCGACGAAATCAACAATCTCATCCCTATTCTCACTTGCAGCGATTTGGAAAAAGTGAAAGCCGAGCTCAAGGCCCGGCTTATGTAAGTGGAGATCCCGCAACGAGTGCGGGATGACAATGTCGGTTAGAGATTGCCGCGGCCTTCGGCCTCGCAATGACACTCGAGAAGCGAACCGCGACGCTCCCAGCCCGCGACTTGCGACGCTCCCAGCCCACAGCCCTTAATCACTGCACTCGGACACAGCGTATTCGGAACAGACGACATCGGCGAGAAGCGTATCATCCGTCCGTCGCATACATTCGTCATACATCGAACTCTCGCACGGGTCCGAAGACGAATGGCTGCAAGCACACAAAATAAGCAAAAGGAGACTCTCTGCAAGTCTCCTTTTTACAGCATGTTTAGAACAAATTAACTCCATAGCAATCTAATTGTTACGGCACTTCGACGCTGTCGAGAATCTTCTGCACGACAGTTTCGGCGGAGACTTCTTCCGCTTCGGCCTCGTAGCTCAGGATAATACGGTGGCGGAGCACTTCCATGGCGACGGCCTTCACGTCTTCGGGCGTCACGTAGGCGCGGCCCTGGATAAACGCATGGGCCTTCGAAGCCTGGGCAAGGCCGATGGATGCACGCGGCGAGGCGCCCACTTCCACAAAGCCCACCAGGTCGCTACGCTTAATGCTGCCCGGATCGCGGGTCGCAAGCACCAGGTTCACAATGTATTCGCGAACGCGTTCGTCCACGTACACCTGCTTCACCAGCTGGCGGGCGGCCAAAATGTCTTCCTTCGTGGCGACAGCCTGCGGCTGACGGAGGCCAGCACCGGCAACGGCATCCAAGATCTTCATTTCGTCAGCCTTGTTCGGGTAGCTGACCTTCACCTTCAAGAGGAAACGGTCCACCTGAGCTTCGGGCAGCGGATACGTACCTTCCTGCTCGATGGGGTTCTGCGTGGCAAGCACCAGGAACGGTTCGTCAAGCTTGAACGTCTCGTCACCAATCGTGATGTGGCGTTCCTGCATGGCTTCGAGCAAGGCGCTCTGCACCTTCGACGGAGCACGGTTAATTTCATCGGCAAGCACCAGGTTCGTAAAGAGCGGGCCCTTGCGCGTTTCAAACTTCGCCTCGCGGGCGTTGTAAATCGTGGTACCCAGCAAGTCAGCCGGCAACAGGTCAGGAGTGAACTGGATACGCTTAAAATCCAGCGACACGGCATCGGCAAAAGCCTTCACCGCAGTCGTCTTGGCAAGACCCGGCAGGCCTTCCAGCAGCACGTGACCGTCCGCCAAAATACCCGTCAGAATGCTTTCGACCAACGCCTTCTGGCCAATCACCGTACCTTCCACTTCACGCAGCAAATTCATGCAAAAAGCGCTCTGCTGGCGCACCTTTTCCGAAAGTTCCTGAATATCCATGCGATTTTACCTCTATGTATATTTTACAAAATTTCAACGACCTCCGTTTTTCGAATATCATCGTTCGTCAGCAAGACGAGAGACGAGAGACGAGAGACGAGAGCTTTTTTCGGATTTTAAGATACAAAATTCCACGGAAAAAGGCAAATGAGACTAGAAAGTGGTTTGTGATTAGTGATTGGTGGTTAGGAAGGGGGGAAGCCTCCCCCTGGTTGCAGCCGCTACGCGTCTTCCTCCACCCCCTCACCTAGGGGGACACCCCCTAACACCCCCGCAATCAATCACTCTTCTGCACCATTCTGTCTTTTCTCGTATTCTTCCAAGGACTCCAAATCCCTTTCCTTTTGGCGTTCTTCCGCAGCCTTCATTTCGGTTTGCGTTTTTTCTTGTTTCTTTATTGAAAAAGCCATAGACTCAAACGTACTTATAATACTTATCGTTACAGAAAACCTGTCCATTTTTGAGAATTTTTCGTACTTTTCAGGATAGTTGCTATATTCCCTGCGTTTATATGTCAAGTCCCTTCCATAGCGGAATTCTACACCTATCCTTAGTGATTCATTCGGCATAAAGGAAGCATAACCACCACAACCAATCTCGTCATAAAAGACAGGTGCCGACCTGCCCATTCCAATAACCATAGCCCCATGCTGAGCCGTATTGGCTTCACGACCATTTCTAGACAAATGCTGAGTCATGCCTATCCGGGAATTATCCCCTATAGGCAATTGCTCAATAAGTGATATACCGCCGCCCCATTGAAAATATTTGTGTTCCACTTTTTCCAATTGCCACAGCCATAAATTGCTCCAACCCATCACACCAAAATAATCCGAAACAAAACCTGCCTGCACGTAAGGCGTCAAAAAATCAAACCCCAATCCGTACTTGAAATACCCTTTATTTCTCTGAAGAGAGAACATGCCACCTATGGGCCATTCCTTGCTTTTATAGTACCATTCGTCATTCCAATCATCTGACCTTTCTACTTCCTTGATACCGTCGGCAACATAATCAACGCCAGCTTCATCATCGACAAGATCTCCAAAAAACGCCGAAGCAGAGGCCCCCATCACATAATCTCCGTCACTTTTCTCCATAAACGTAGCAGCAGATGGCGGATGAATAATGGCAACACTGCACCCCACCAAGAGCAGGGTGCACACCGCCAAAGCAATCCATAAAATTCCGCGAGCCATTATCTACAAAATAGAATATCCAGGCAAAACCCGGATTCATTCCATCCAACAATTCGCAAGCTTCATCAAATAAAACGAACCATTTTCCCGTCGCCGGGAAAATGGTTCACTCTATCAAAGCACTAATTTTGCCCATTCGGGAATATCGTCTGAATACTGCTTTATGAGCTTGCCCTCCGCTTTACGGAATAGCAACCTAGCATCAACTCCATCAACGGAGTTATCATAGATATAAAGTCTATCGACAAGTTCCGAAATGCACTTACAGTTGAAGATTGATTTCTGATATCGAGAAATAATTTTTGTGATAGGAACGTCGTGCCCGCCCTGCATCACACGTTTGGCAATTCTTGCCGCGTTAATAGAAGGATGGTTCGTTGCAACAAAGAAAACACGAATAAAGTAACCCAAATCTTTAGCGCGTTTGATAAATTCAACTTTTCCATCCGACGAAAGGACACTTTCAAAAACAAGACTCTTTTGCTGTTTAAGACAGTCCTCACGAAGCGCTTCACAATACTTTACAGCTTTAAGGACTGCATCCGGAGAATTCCAATCACCGAACCATTCGGTCCAGCAATAACAATTAGTACAGGTCGATGTTCTGTCGGTGACATAATTATCGAATGGTTGCTATAGCACGTTTGATTTCATCAAAATAACGGGCTGTTGCCTCTGCATCAGCCTTACGGGCATCGTCAAAAGCCTCCTTCATCAACTGCGCAAGGAGTTCGTCCGAAGGTTCTTCGATGCTCGTCAACTTATACGTATCTAAAGTCATCGGTTCAGGCATAAAACACTCCTCTCCATAATATATACAAATAAAACATCAAAGGCAAGTCCTTTGTAACCCGCAAAACACTAAAACACACATAAATTTGGCAAGCGACGATTGCCAAATCGGGCAAGCAGTGCTTGCCCAATCTTAAAAAATCAAAAGTCAAAGCGTTTTGCGTTTTTTAATTCTCGAACTTTCATTTTCTGCTGATCCGCAGCCCTTCTCAATTCCTGAAGCTGCCGTTTCTCTTCTTCAATTTCTTCTTCGGTAACAGACCCCTGACTCTCCTTTGTTCGAATAAGCCACTTCACTTTTTCCTTTCGCACATTCAATTCCGAACGCAACGCCTCGTACCGATTCAATGCACTTTTCAATTCCCGACGACGTTGTTTTTCTTCTGGAGTTTTTTCCTTCAAACCAAACAAGTAATTCAACGTAAAATAAAAACGATTGTTGGATTTCCCTATTTCCCGCCCATAACGGTATTCTAGCGAAGCACCCCAGAAGGAAACATAAGCACCGACTCCATATTCCCCAAAAGCATCAGCAGACCAAAAACTAATACCACCCAAATTTTCATCGACCTTATAGACATTACGCGAAATATGTTCACTGGCACCTATTCTAAACTTTTCAGTTATCGGCAGTTCCTCTATTAGCATTACACCCCCATAAAACGAGCCTCCGCGTCCATAGCGTTCTTCCACTGCTCCCATCCCAGTCCAAGCCCATCCTTGCAATCCGACATACTGACTAAGAAAACCTGCATGCAAATTGGGAGTAAAATTTTCAAGAGATAAACCGAACACACCATAATGGATGCGATAAAAAAATGCAAGATCTAAATCCCTTGCTTCTTCAACACAAAAATAATCATTATGATCATAATTATTGCATTTTCCATCATAAAGATTACCTGTTCGCAGCGTTCCTCCAGAACCAAAGCCAAAACTTTTATTTTTCATATTCATAAAAGCAGCCGCAGAAGGCGGATGACTTGAGCACCCCGCAAGCAGCAGGGCACACACCATCAACACAATCCATAAAATTCCGCGAGCCATCATCTACAAAATAGAATATCTAGGCAAAACCCGAATTCATTCCATCTGCCAATTCGCAAACTTTATCAAATAAAATAGACCTCTTTGCTTCTAAGAAGGAGATTCCGGATCAAGCCCGGAATGACAAGCGTAGCAGCGGACACGACAGGGTAAGAAAACAGATCATTTTCCCGGCTACCAGAAAATGATCATCTAATACATGTAAGACAAAGAGAAATGGGTTTGCCAGATGTTATTGGCCGAGGCGGGAGAACGAGTGTAGTAATAGGTTTCCCCTACAGACAACAGAACATGATCAAACAGAGATATGGTCGCCCCGGCGTATTGCGAGAGAAAATACGGGAAATCTATGGTTATGTCGTAATCCCCAGGAACCTCGATATTATCCAATTGGAGCGAACTCCTGAATAACCAAGGTTGATAATAGCCCGTAGAAAAATTCAACGAAAAATGTTCCGTCACAAAGAGACTTGAATAGGCGTACAATCCGAAATTGGCGTTGCTGTAAGAATGCGTTTCTTCAAATTTTCCCTTGACGACGGTATTGAAAAGAACATCATCATCCAAGCTGCCATTTTCTACGTACAAGTACTTTCCAGAATAAGTAGCCTTATCCTTGGAATAGCCCAAGCGAGTTCCTACCCCAAATTCACCGACAAGAGAATTAAGCCCCGCAAAAAGAGTAACGGAAGGATAAGGATCAACCTCGACCCGGCCCCCTCCCAAGAAAAGCCATGTCTTTGCAAAAACATCCAAAGAACCGCTAAAGGGACTGTCCTTCAGTCGGTATTCAATGTTCGCATCTTCGTCCGGAAGCGATTCACCACGAGGTCGCCTATACCCTTCATTTGTTAGACCGTCTAGTGGAACTATTTCTTTGTCCCCAACGGTATACGCAATATTTCCCCTAAAGTAGACGGTATTCGGCATCACCCAGACGCCAGTTCCCCAAAACGGTTCGGGAACATCCACATCAAATGTGCCCTTCGTTATATTCGCCTTGTGAACGGAACAGCCATACAACAGGAACGCCAATATAATGAGGAATGCAATTCTCATACGCTACAATGATACCTTTTTTCAAAGGGATTCGAGCGCATTCCATCTGCTTGTTTGTGGGTTTCGTCAAAAAAAACAGACAAATTCACTTCAGAAAAGGAGATGCCCGCGGACATGACAAGTAAAGCGGCGGGAATGACAAGTAAAGCGCCGAGGACGGTATACCGTTTATTTCTTCTTCACTTTCGCAGCAGGCAGTTCCGGCAACATGGCTTCGAGCAGGCGAACCAGCAAAACGCCATCTTCAATCTGCTCGTTAGTCACACGGAGCATCGGCTTCGCTCCTTCGTAGGGCAACTGCTTTTTTGCGCCGGGGAGCATCGCCACCGCAGCAGGCACGGGCTTCACCAGCAGGCGGTCATCGTAAATCCCGCCGAAAATTTTCCCGTCGGCATAGAGGACGTACTCGCCCATCATCTTGCGGGTCGTCACGCGGAAACCACCTTCAAGCAGCTTTCCATTGAACTGTTCCAAAACATGATCGCGGAATTTTTCAGAACTCGGCATATTTTTAAATATAAATAAAGCACGGTCAAAAAACTTTTGCCGCGCACCCTTACATACTAAAAACTCTAATTTCGCACTCTAGTATGTAAAAAAATCCGCAAAACACCCTTTTTGAGAGCATTTTCCCTATTTCAGACAACTTTTCTTCCCTAAAAGCCCCAAAAAGTGACTTTTTTCGGGAAAAATTACATACTAATCAACACAAAACAAACATTCAGTATGTAAGCCTCTCGCGCAAGCATCAAAAACATCGTCGATAGCAGGCCGTACTATTAATTTGTATATTTTCCCTATGCTCAACTACATATTCCTTATCCTCGCTATTGTCGCAGAAGCCGCCGGCACCACGCTCCTCAAGATGTCGGAGCAGTTCACCAAGCTCGTCCCGTCCATCGCCTCGCTCGTCTGCTACGTGGCGTCGCTATACCTGTTGAGCCTCTGCCTGCGCACCATCCCCATCGGCATCGCGTACGCCACCTGGTCGGCACTGGGCATCGCGCTCATTACCGTCAGCGGCATTTTCTTTTTCAAGCAGATGCCCGACTTGGGAGCCATTATCGGGCTCGTCCTGATTATTTCAGGCGTCGCCGTGTTGAATCTATTTTCGAAGATGGATATCCATTAGGTTCACAGAACCTTTTCCATATACACGCACTCGAACGTGTCATGATGGGCCTTGCCGCTCTCGTTGAAGCGGTAGCCCATTTTTTCGTAGAAGTCCGCGACATTCACGCGGCTCGAAATCTCGACCTTCTTGAAGCCTGCTTCGCGCATCCACTTTTCGGCCTCGGCGACAACGGAGCGGCCCAAATGCTGCCCGCGGTATTCCGGCAGTACCACAACACGCCCGATTTCGGCAACGCCTTCAGCAGCATCGCCTACCTCGAACCAGCGGCACGTGGCAACCGGGTAAATATCATCCAGAGCAAGAATGTAATGGCAGTTCACGCCATCATGGGAATCGACTTCGGCATCCAGCGGAATCTGGTGCTTGCGCATCATCGTTGCCATGCGCACGTAGTAGACGCCAGCGCGCTCACATTCTCTTGAAACCCGAACAATCTTCATTGAAGGCCCGGTTACTCTTCGTCCTCGGAAATACCCATGAGCTTCATGGCTCCTTTCCAGGTTTCCTTATTTTCGAAGCCGTCGCGCTTGCCGCCGCCGTAGCGGGCGTGCGCAAATTCTTCGACGAGGGATTCCCAGCCTTCGAGCTTGCCGTCCTTCACAAGGGCATCCAAATTGACCGCGGAGGCGGCGGATACATTCCCTGCAGCAAGCCCTTCGGCAGGCTCAGGGACCTTGCCAGCAGAGTTTCCCGCAGCAGAAGCGTTCCCTTCGACAAGCTCGGGGAACTTATTCGCCACGTATTCTTTGCAGATGCTTTCGAGTTCCAGGAGCCATTCGCGACTGTCGGCCGAATTCACGCGCTGCTTGAGCACCAGCATTTTCGTCCGAAGAGCGTTTTCGGCGGCGTTCTTGGCAGCGACAGCCTCTCGGGCGGCGTTACGGCGTTTTACACGCCACAAGCCCGCGCAAAGCACGCAAACGGCCACAATCAGGCCCACCGCAAGCGGGAGCGGATTAAACGGTTCGTTCACGCGCACATCCACGCTTTCGCTACGCAAGTCAAGCGGCTGACCCATTTGCGTAGGAATCTCGAAACGCATCGCAGGTACATGGAGGTCACCTGTATCGGCGGCCACAATCTTGTAGGTAAACGTAATCGAGGCGATTTCCTTGCCATCCTTGACGGAACGGGCCGATTCCTGCGACATTCCCACCTGCGTGAGGCCCTTCGCGTTCGCGGAACCTGTCGGCACCACCAGCAGGGCGCTCCCCTGCACGCTCCAGGAGACCGTCACGGGGAATTCAAAGGTATCGCCCACGGTCACCGCGGGCATTCCACCCTGCGGTCCCGCGACAATCGAAATTCCGAGTTGCTCGGGCGAAGGCATCTGGATTTCAGGCGCAGCCACGGCGCTATCGGTCGCCACGCTATCAGCATCATTCACATTCAAAGAATCATTTTCCATACGAGGGGTAATATACAAAAGCCGAGAGTTGTGAGCAAGCTTGCTTGCTCATAACCGAGGCGCAACTATGGCGAGGACGACGAGTGACTTCTGCTCTGGATCCCCTCCGTCGCTTCGCTCTGTCGAGGATGACGTAGGGGGGCAGGCTTGTGCTAGAGGATGACAAGAGGGGGACACTTATGTGCTTTTATGATGTCGAGGATGATGACATAAGGGGGGGGGTACACTTGTGCTAGAGGATGACGTAAGAAAAAAAATGCCGGGGGTAAGCCCGGCATTCAATCTTTTCGCGTTATGGTGCTTTATTCTGTCACCTTAAGCTGCAGGGATGTCTGTCCCTTCGCTCCGCTCAGGACAGCCATGTACACACCCTTCTTGACCGAGCGATCCAGGCCCACATTCGCCTTGCCCGTCACATCGGCCGAGTAAACCTTGCGGCCCTTCACAGAGAACAGGGAGAGGCGTTCGTAGCCTTCCGGAATCACGAAGGAGCGGTTCCTGGCATCAAAACGGAACTGGTCCGACACAGAGGCCTTTGCAGAACCGATCGAGACAATCTGTTCGCCCGCCTTGATTCCGAGCTCCGTGCTATCCGCAGAATCGGCAACGACAACGGAGAACACATCCAATGCGACATCGCCCTTCCAGGACACGCGGATGTTGGAAGTTCCTTCAGTCGGCAGAGCAATCTTGTTGTAGAAGCCCTTGATGGTCGTGAGGCCACCCGTAGACGTGTATTTCACGGAATCCACGGTTGCGCCTTCATCGACACTGTAGCGGAGGTAGCCATCGCTGTTGGCACCAACCTTGGCATAGAACACATAGTAACCGGCAGCCGGAATATCCATCAACGTATATTCCGCCCAAGCTTCAGATCCGCTATTCTGTGAAGTCAGGTACATTTCATTCTGCACGCCCTTGGCATCTGTTTCGACAGTCTTTGCGTTGGAGGAATCCATGTAGTTTTCACCCTGGATTGCATAGCCGAAGTTCCCCACACCGTTTCGAACAAACTCATACTGTTCGCCACCTTCGAGTTGAGCGCAATCAACATTGGCCGGGCTCAGCCCCACGCTGGAAAGACCCTTACCGGCATTCAGGTTCTTCATCAGGTTCTTGACATACTTGCCCGAAGGAGTCAGATCACCGTCGCTCCAGCCACCGTTGGTGCTAGCATGACCCATCAACGCGGAAGATGTCTCGCTCTTATTCATAATGGACCAATTGGCCCAGCTTGCACCAATGGTTTCAATCCAAGACATCCAAGTGTCATTCATGGACTTCGTGAAATTGCCGTCGCCGCTAGATTCGGAGACGCCCCATTCGGTGATGATGATCGGGAAATCATTGCACTTGCCACGCAGCAGGTTATAGCGCAAGGAGCCATGACCACTGGTAGATGCATAGAAATGCAGCGTATAGGCGATGTTCTTCTGGCCGGTAATCGGATTGGCACGAGCCGCCTCGGTACCCTGGGAGTAGTTCGGGGTACCCACGATAATGATACCGTTCGGGTCGTTTGCACGGATCTTCGGAATCACGGATTCGGCATACTGCTTAATCGTGTTCCAACTTGTAAGGGTTCCACCAGATTGGGTATCGGTTTCACCATTGCAGTTTTCATAAAGCGGTTCGTTGTACAGTTCATAAAGGACGTGCACGTAATTTTTCTGCTTCACGTAGCTCGCGATATTGCCAAAGAACGACTGCGCACTAGAAGCATTCTTGTGGGCGCAATGGGAATGGTAGTCCACAATAATGTAGATACCTGCCGAAGCGGCATAGTCGATCATCGCCTTCGCGCGAGATTCATTCAACTGGCTAATTGGCGTTCGAACAACATTTCCGCCCCAGTCATTCGCAATAGTATTTACCACACCCGAATTAAAGAACGGTTCGCCCCCCCATCCCGGCATATCCCAGAAGAAGCTCATGCCGCGCAAAACATACGGCTGGCCATTCTTGTCGACCACATCAAACCCCTTGAGGGACAACTGCCCATGTTCCGAAATCGGCGAGGCAATCACCCCAATCGCCACCGCAAGCACACCCATCAGAAGTTTTTTCAACACCATTGTATTACCCTATAGTTTATATTAATAATTCCAGTACTTGATAAAGTAGCCGTTGATGAACAGCGTGTAGAGCATCTGCATCGAAGGTTCGAAGTAGAGCGAGTTCGTCGACTTGAACGGAGTAGCAAGGATTACATCGTTGCAGGCTGCGGTATTGGCAGACAAAGCCGCGTTAACAGTCCACAGCGAGCAGAATGCACCGCGGAAATGGGCGCCACCCAAACCGGCCTTGGGCTGTTCACCCTGGTAGATATACTTGATCAGAGTCTTGGTGATATCGCCACCCGTCGAGGTAAAGGCAAAGTTGGCAGCCGTTTCGGCCATGGTCTTTGCACGGTCGTCACCAAACCAGTTGTAGTCCCACATTATGCGAAGCGGGATACGCACGCCTTCGAGACCAAAGTAGTCGCAGAGCTTTCCTGTCGAAGAGTTGTTCTCCGGGTTCGTCGGAATGCCGTCCGCATTGCTCCAGTCCGGCCAGAGGCCGTTACCAGCAGCCTGAACCTTGAGCATATAGGCGTAAGTCGCATCGAGAACCTGCTGCCAGGCGGCACTGCGTTCCGTGTCGTACTTAATAGCGAGACGGAGGGCTATCAGCGAGAAGTAGCTGGTATTGTAGACATAACCGTCGTTCATGTGCAGGCCGTCGTTACCCGGCATAAACAGGTGCGTGGTCGCATTGACTTCGGTGTTGTAAATGGCACCGGCGATGCCCTTGGCGTAATTCAGGTATTCAACATTACCCGTTTCGCCATAGGCAAGGAACAAGGCCGTCATCACGTCCAGGTCGGCATCCGTAGCAGAGCCACCCGTTGCGTCGGCGGAGAATCCTCCCTTGAATTCGTCGCCCTTGACCATCCACTTCATAAAGAAGAGACCGTCTGCAGCGCTCACCGGGTACGCCTGGTAATACTTGAACAACCTGTTGAACTTTTCCCAGTCCTTCATGAAGTAGGTAATCAGCATACCGTAGCCGATACCTTCGGACACCGTGTTCAGCGGAGAGTCGAACTTGATACGGGCGGAACCCTTCAGTTTTTCCACCATCGCGCCAAGGTAAGGTTCTTCCGAGGCCGGGACTTCCTCTTCGTAAGTCACGTAGAACTTGGCAATCCAGTTGTTGTACATCGTCTGCACAGCCAACTGGTTCGGTGTCGGGAACACGGCATAGTAAGTCGAAGCGCCGGGATCCACCACGGGAGCAGAACTTTCGCTAGACAAAACCAGTCCGGGATTTGCGTCGCTCGAAACAGCGGGAAGGCCCGGATCAACAGATGCGCTGGAAGCAATACCGGGATCAACCGCGTTGGACGGCGAAGAAGATTCGTCGGAACATGCCATCAGCATAGCCGTAGTAACACCCAATACCGGCAGAAGATACTTTTTCATAAATAGCCTCGAAAAAAAAGTCAAAACACTCAATCTATAATTTAATTAAAAAAAGCAAAAAAATAAAGTAAAAACGCGTTTGCATGTACACAAATGGAACCGATGTGAATAATCGCACACCGGCAACCAGGCCTCGGAACTTTATGGCACAAAAAAATGAACCCCGTCCGAAGACGGGGTCCTGAAAGTCTACTTCAAGTAGAAATTACTTGAGGAGGATCTTCTGAGTGAGGTTTGCACCGGCAACGCGAACCATGTACACACCAGCGTTGAGGCTAGCGAGGTTCATTGCGGAAGCGGTAGAACCGCTCATAACAACCTGACCCTGGAGGTTCAGCACTTCAGCCTTGGCAGCCTTAACGCCAGAGAAGGAGAGGGTGCGACCAGAGAGGGTGGCCTTCACAGAAGAAGCCTTAGCGACGCTACCGATAGCATCAGTCTTGCCAGTGCCGCATTCACCGGACCAACCGAGTTCGGCGATGGTGAGGGCACCCTTCACTTCGGCAGCAGTAGAGTTCTTCAGACGGATCTTCAGAGAGACAGCCTTGGTCTGAGCAACGGTGATCGGCTGCTTAGCCTTGTCCCAACCGTCCTGCTTGAACTTTGCCCACGGAAGATCGAGGCTGCTGGTCGCAGAGCCCGTAGTAGCAGGCATAGAGGTGTACCAGGAGTCGTAACCGTTAGCAGCTTCGTCCCAGCCGAGTTCCATCTGGAGAGCCTGAGAGCCAGTCCAAGAATAGACAACGCAGTAACCGGCGTGAGCGGAAATGTCGATCGGGGTTTCAGCCTTGGTCCAGTTGAAGCCGATACCAGCGATAGCCGGAGTAGAAGCGGCACCACCAGCGGCAGACATCGTCACCTGGAGACCAACGCCTTCAACGAGGTTACCGCCCGCGATGATGGAACCATCAGTTGGATCGGTAGTGATGAGCTTGTAGGTACCATCCGGGTTGGTGTCGATCGGATCGAAAGACATCACCTGGCCGTCCTTTTCGTCGCCAACGTAGGCGAACCACCAACCACCGGTAGATTCGTAGCAAGCTGCACCGTAGTCGTCACCAGTCTTGTCGCAAGCAACCGTTTCCGGGACCTGGACCTGGTATGCATCAACATCCATGTTCCACAGGGAACCTGCGGCCAGAGATGCGCTAGCGGCAGCAAGGCCGAAAATAGCAAGATTTTTCATAATTCTCTCTCTTTGTTAGGGTTTATTGTTTATGTGGCTATAATATAATTCAAAAAAGGATATTTGTCTCGCAAAAAAAACTTTACAGGATTATTTGTGGGCAAAATCACTTTTTCTTAGCGTTATACTTAATTTCGGGCCTCAAGACCTGACCTACCGTCACCAAAAGGGAGACGACGGGGGCCTTGTGGTCACCCGAAATGTCATAGAGCGCCATTCCGCCAAATCCGTTGTCCTTGACAAAAGTCGCCAGAGACTTCATTGAAGGAATTCCGTTGAAGACGATCGTTTCGGAGGCGCTTACCGCCACCTCGCTCTGGGTCGCCTCGTCGAACGTGACCTGATAGTCAGGAGTGTCGAACACGTTCATCAATTCTTTATAGGTCAGGTAGCCTTCGTTACCGCTTCCGGAACCCTGATGGCTGGAGCCGAGACCCGTAGCCCCCAGGAAGGTCTTTCCGTACATGGGAACGACCGGGACCACCTTGTCAGCGGAAATTCCCGCTTCGGCGTATGCCTTCAGGACTTCCTGCGCATAGGAGAAGTCGGAATTGGGCTTGACACTGGATTCCTCTTCGCTCATCTGGTCGGTCAGCATGACCATCGCCGTAGCGAGCTTGGAAAGGGCTTCTGCCGGGTAAAGCTTAGCGGCATCCGGAGAACCGGCCACCGTCGCAGAAACAGTCACGCCTGCATCGGCAAGGGCTGTCACCATGGCACCCCAAGAGGCATATTCTTCCTCTTCGGCGGGCATCCAGTCCAGTTCGATGCCGGCAATGCCGTACTGGTCCACCAGGGACTTCGCGGCTTCGGCCAGGGCGGCACGGGCTTCTTCACTAGAAGCAACGGCCTTCATGACCTCTTCGTTACCGACTCCGCCCACATTCACCGTGAGGCTTACCTTCTTTTCCTTGGAAAGGCTAGCAAGCTTTTCGAAGTTGGGATTGTCGTTTTCGTCCGAGTTAGAAAGGCTGGAGCCGTCTTCGCTAGGAATAAAGTAGCCGTAATGAATGTTCGTCAGGAATTCGTAACGGACATCTTCGGGGGTAAACTGGGAATACTGGAGCCAGTTCGGGAAATATGTTCCTACCTGAAATTCAGCTGCAAAAAGCAGCGCAGCGGAGCATCCTAATGTTGCAATAAATTTCTTAAACATATCGTCACCCTTTCTTAATTTGCAGGAGTTTCACCAGATTCTTCTGCAGCAGGTTCTTCAGTGGAAGGTTCTTCCGCAGCGGGCGCAGCGGTTTCTTCCGAAGCCGTTTCCGCAGCAGCAGGATTCTCTTCTGCAGCGGGTTCGGTCGGTTCGGGTTCAGGAGGGTTCGCTACAAGGAGGCTGTCCTGAACTTCGCGGATACGAACAAGGCGTTCGCCACCTTCGTCATTCCAAATCGGATAAATCTGGCCATCCGCCGCATTCTGGCAGAAGTAGTAGGAGCTGTAGTCCATGATTCGGGGCTTTGCACCCAAGGTATCGGCCAGGTTCACGATTGTCGCCACCTGCTTTTCGATCGAGGCAGCCTTCGAAACGACCGTCTTGCCCGCCTGCGGGTTACCAGCCGGGATCGTAATGTCGGCGGCAGCACAGGCACGGTAGGCGCGACCGTCAAGGATTCCGAACGCGGCATAATGCATTGCGTAAAGATCCGGATCGTACACGAAGTTATCAAGATAGGCAACGTCTTCGGCAGCACTGGGAGCACCACCAATCTGCTGCTTGTTGAAACGGAGCACGATTGCCTTCTGTTCCTTGTTGAGTTCGGCAGCACCTTCCCACATGGATTCCGGGTATCCGGCCATCAAGAAGGCCTTCTTGACCAGGGCTTCGTCGGCAAGGAACGCCTCGTTGTCGGCATTGTAGAGCGCCGTAGCCTCGGCCTTGGTATCGTTATTTGCCATGGAATCCAGTCGAGGCTTGTTGTCTTGGTTACGGAGCCTGTCGATAATCTGGAAATACTTGACATCGGGATTCAAAGCGAGATAAGTATCGATGTCAAAATCGGAAGGCATCTTGTAGTAGGCGATGTCATGGACACCGTTACCGGCGTTAGAGGTCTTGACAGCCATATCACCGGAGTCTACGGAGTAATCTGCGCAGGCACCAAGAACCAGGGCCGTTCCGATCAGTGCGAATTTTACTTTTTTATTCATATTCAAATTCCCCTTAGAAGTTGACCGTCACGTCAGCCATGATAATGTTCTTGGAAATATCGAGCTTAGCCGAGCTGGTTGCACCGGTAGCCATATCCATATTCATATAGTCGATGGTGTTCGTCAAGCGGCCGTACTGCACGGTAGCGTAGGCACCGGCACCCAGCTTGTAGCGAAGTCCAGTCAGGAGCAACATTTCGGAGGACTTGTCCAGGACGCCCATGTACGGCACGCCGAAATCGAGGCTCAGCATCTGGAAACCGGTCAACAAGGCCACCTGCTTCCAGGAGAGGTCGAGACCGGCCATGATGCGGGAGCTAGAACGTTCCAGGCCATCCTTTTCGTTAGCCATCTCGTAGGAACCGCCCAGCTTGACGCCAAGATCCTTGGAAAGGTTCGCGAGGCGGGCCACGTCGACATTGAGGCCACCGCCTACACGCATATACTGCGTGCCAGTAGCGAAATCAGTCGGATTTTCCAGGAGGTTGACCGAGTCGGCCATATAGAGGCCGAAGACCACGCGGAACGCGACAGCGTCGTTCCACTTGCCGTTCAGGTCGATATCGCCACCGGTACGGTTCGGAGTAGCGTAACCGTAGGGCATCGCGATGTTCGTAGACGGATCAAGCACCGTTGTCGTAGCGAGCAGGTCGGTACGCTTCAAGGTCATGTTGTTGTATCCGTTACGATAGTACTGAGCGTACTTGAAGTTGTTGTAGAGGCGGTTGTATTCGGATTCGTAAATGGTCGGATCCTTCACCATCATGTTCGAGGAGTTCAGCGGAACCGATTCGTACATGGTGAAGTAGAGGTTTTCGAGAGAACCCGAACGGACACCGGAAAGCAGTTCGTCGGCCATGGGAGTCGAGAAGCTTGCATCGCTGTTGAGCACCGGGATGTTCGACAGCACGGCAGGAGTCATGGCGAGTTCAGCCTGGAAATCCTTGTCGACCTTGATCACGTTCGCCTTGGCATCGAAATCAATGGAGCCCATAGAAGCGTCGGCATAGAGGTTCACCCTCAAGGCGCCCTTGTTCTGAGCCGTAGCAATCTGGTCCATGCTAGCCTTGATTTCGGTCGTTGTCCTGTAGCTGAAGTAGCCACGGTCCGCATTGACCGAACCATCGGGATTCACGACAGCGGCAGTATCGACAAACATCGCCTTCTTCTCGGTCACCTTGTATGCATCCTGGTAGACGCTCCAGTAGGACAGGGCGTATTCCACATCGATACCGAAGTGGAAATCACCCGGCATCAGGCGCTTGGAATCAAAGCCGAGTTCGAAGCTGAGCACGTTGTTCAGATCGTAGTAAAGAGTATCGAGTGCGGTATACATGTTGACCGAACGGGAGCTACGGACGCGGTCGAAGGTGTAGACTTCGTTCACGCCGAGCGTAACGCCGCTCAGGTCCACGCTACCGGCAATGGCCGTCATATAGCGGTCAGACTGGTCAAAGTCGAAGAAGACCTGGTCCTTTTTCTTGGCCACGTTGCGGATACGGGCCAAGGTACCGTGAAGTTTCACGTCATCAAAGGCACCGAGCTGTCCCGTGGTCACCTCGACATTCGCACCCTGCATCAGACGGTCGTTCGAGCCGTCCAGATTCTTGTCGGCCATGACTTCGGCACGGTGTTCAGCAAGGATCGTCGGTTCAAAAATCAGATCCGGCATCGGCTGGTAAACGGTCAACGGAGTGTAACCCACGCGCATGTGACCCAAGTTGAACTTCATGTGCTTATTGAGGCTATAGCCGTCATAAGACCACCAAGTCGTAATGGGAGAGTTGTTGCCTTCGCGGTGAGCGTTCTGCCAGTCCTTGTGGAAGCGCAGGTTGAACTTCGCTACGCTTTCGGAGCTGGGGCGAACGGAGAACACCATGTTCATGCGTGTGTAGGCAGACGCTTCGTCCAACTGAGAGTCCTTAGTCAAGTCGTCCGAAGAAATCGTCGAGTGCAGGTAACCCGCCTTGGCATTACCGTTGATGGCAAAGCCGAGCGCATTGGCCTCAAAGTTCGTCAGCTTTTCGAGCAGGCTCAGCTGGCGACCTTCGACAGAAGTGGTATCCTTGGCTTCTTCCTGAGCGAAAGCTACAGAAGCAGCAAGCATCGAAGAAAGGAGGACCGATTTATAACCCATAAGCTTCAAATCTTTATTCATTGTTTGCCTCCCTTAGAACTCTACGTTGATTGTAGCCTGAAGGATGCTACGGGTGAATTCATGTTCAAGTTCGGTCGCCTGAGATTCGCGGTTCTCGATAGCGACATAGTCAGGAAGGTTCGTCTCTGTTGCCGGCACAAAGCTGTTGTCGCTGGCACTGTACTCGCCACCCAGCAAGGTTCCACCCAGGCCCACGACCGAGTAGGTATTCTTGACGGTAGCCTGTCCGTAATTGATGGCCAACCAGGCATGCGGAGCAAGCGTGTAGTCGAGACCGACCATCCACTGCATCTGCTTACCCGTCATCACAGGAGCCACGGAAACCTTGAGGTTGCTCATAGCCAGTTCCTGCATCAGGGCACCAGCCGCATTGAGTTCGGCGTTGATCATCTGGAAGCCGGCAGAAATACCGAGGCGCTTCCAGTAGCGGGCATAGAGACCGGCATTGATGAAGTCCGTCTTGAACTCGGCACTGGAAATGGAACGTTCGGCATGCTTGTAGCTACCGCTCAATTCCAGCGGCAAGCTAAATCCGAGCAGGCCAAGAACATCGATCTTGGCACCACCGCCGAATTCCGTGTAAGAGGCAGCATCGAGGCCGCCCATACCGGCAACCTGGTCCATCTTGGTGAACAAGCCCTGAACTTCAACCAAGTTATCCTTACCGTAACCTGCCACCAGGTTTGCGCGGACACCGGTACGGTTCGTGGTCGCAAGACCGTTGGGCAAGGCCATCTGGATGTTGGCGTCAGAGAGTTCGTCGATCAGGGCGAGTTCCTTGCGGGTGTAGGTCGCCGTGGTGTATGAGGTCTTGGAGTACGGAGCAATGTTGTAGCTCTTGGTCTGGCCATTTTCCATACCGGCGTCATCGTTCGTCAGGTACTGGGAAACGGGAGAATGCTTCGGCGTAAAGAAGTAGAGAGCGTCGAAGGTGGAATACAGCGGAGCGTACGGACCGTACTTGGTCAAGTCGGCATCCTTGTCGGAGTTCATGACGCGAGTCGCGATGAAAGACGGGGACTGAGCAAGAGAGTTGTACCAGCTAGAGTCGTTGCGGATGTAATCCACGGAGACCTTGGCCATCCAGCTATCCGTCTTGTAACCGACATTCAGGTTCGCGTTAATGGCGAGGCCCTTCTCGATTTCGTCTTCGGAGGTAATGGTACGGAGCGTATCGTAGATGTTTCCGGCTTCATCCCTGAAAACAATGGGACCTTCGGCCATAGCGGGATTACCCGCTTCATCGAGAACGGGCAAGTTGTATTCGTCATACTGAGGCACCATGCCAACGGCAACCGCCGAAGCTTCGGTGTAAATCTTGTCCATCGAGTAGGCGACTTCACCGGTCAAGTCGGCGATCAAGCTCTTGTTGCCCATGAGTCCGGCAATGTCGGCACCGATACGGCCAGCAATCACCTGGGTGGACTGAGGCAGGGAGTCATGGAAGTTGATCGGCTTCCTGATATAGGTATACCTGGAGTCAGAACCACCGTTAGCCTTGTAAAGGTCGTTCTTGTAGTAGGTGTAGGCCTTGGAGTCTTCGTCATCCCAGACATCCAGGAAGGTCACACCGAGCATCAGGTTCTTGTTCAGAGGATACAGTTCCAAGTTGGCCGCCAGGGCGTACTTGTCAAATGTACCTGCCTGAGAAGCGCCCCAGATATCTTCGCCGGGGAGGAGGTTGCCTTCGGCACCGGTCGTATCGAGACGTTCGGCGCGGCGGAGGCGGGCAAAGAAACCTTCAGCACGGAGTTCACCCAAGGTCGGGCCCATGTCCGCACGGAACTGGAGGTTGAGACCCTGCAGATTGCGCTGGTTGCCTTCGATAAAGGCTTCCTTCTGAGCCATCTCGCGGTTACGTGCAAAAATCGTCGGTTCGTACATGATGTCGACGCCGGGCATGTACACGGTCAACGGAGAATACTGCTGACGGAAATCACCCGCGGTCCAGTGGAAATTCTTACCGATGTTGCCTTCGAGGTTAATCCAGGGGGCATTCACCATGGTAGCGGAGTTCGCGAAGTAGTCCTGCATGCCTGCACCCAGGCGGAGCACGATATTCGCCCCCACAAAATCCCACGGACGGAAGTGCATATCCAGGTCTAACTGGACAAATTCAGCAATTTCGCGGTCCGGGAGCGTGTTGAAACCGTTCACGTCCTGGTCGGATTCCACGTTGGACTTGTTGTAGACGGCACGGACCGTACCGCCGATATCGACACCCTTGCGGGACTCGATGGCGTCCACGGTACTGTCTATCTTAGCCTGATTGTCGGCAATTGCGGTAGCAGAAGCGATTGCGGAAACAGAGAGCAAACCAAAAATGAGTCTTTGTAACATACTTAACCTCTACTAGAACCACATCTTTGTTTCAACAGCGAAGTAATGGCCCTTCCAGTCGTTTTCCGGGAGGAATTCGTCGGAGCTGGTCATCCACTTGTAGCGGAAATGCAAGCCTGCGCGGGGAGTGAAGTCCCAGTCGAGACCGAAACCAAGAGCTGTCTGTGTAATGTTAATCGGGGCTTCTTCGTAAATGAAGGCGCCGTTCTTATAAGCGGCCGTGTAAGTCGAACCCTGCTTCGGCAGGTTGGCGTCGACCGTACGGATAACATAGGCGTTGGGGGCGCAGATCTTTTCGAGGCCGAGGATCAGCAAGCCGTGAATCGTGGAGGTGATGGCCACAGCCGGTTCAGACTGAATGAACAAGTCCCAAGCGAGCATGTCCTTCTGGTTTGCGCTGTAGGCAAGCGGAGAGAAGGAGGTGGAAACGCCGGACAGAGCCGTATAGACGGACATCATGATATTACGCTGGATACCGAAGAAGTGACCCACTTCGTAACCGGCATCGAGAACCAGGCTGACGTTCCACTTGACATGCTGCGGAGCTTCTTCGGTAGCAGCTTCTTCGGCGGAGTTATAAGGCACGAAGCCTTCCCAGAGTTCCCAGGTACCGCCGCGGAGACCACCTTCGAGGTTGTTGAGCTTGTTGGTGGACTTGGCACCCACGCGGGCCACATTACGGGCCTTGTCGTTACCGTTACCGGAGTCAGCCGTATAAAGGGTCTTGAACTTGGTCCAGGAGTTGGAGGATTCCCACATGGCACGGCCGTTCAGGTTGTACTTGAAGTCGATCATGTCGTCGCCCTTTTCGATCTGGCGATGAATGCCGTACTGCACGTCGAAACGGCCGAGTTCGATCTGCGGTTCCACCTTGATATTGGCACCGACCATGTTCGGACCGTAGCGGAAGGTACCCGCGCCGACATAGAACTTGTCCTGGCGCCAGGTGCGGTAGCGGGACGGATCAGTCATACCGAAGGGAGAATAGAAGTCCGGAGTCAAGTAGACCGCTTCGAGAGTGATGGGTTCCCAGTGCTTGTCCTGGGCCTTGATGTAGAGGCCGAAAGCCGGAGAGGAACTGCCGCTGGAGTAGTATTCCTTTTCGTTCTTGGCGTAGATTTCGTCACTTTCGATCTGCTTGAACTTCGTGGAATCGTCCCAGCTCAAGGCGAGGTCCATCATCAAGTAGAACTTGGGAGTGAGGTTACCCTTGATGTCGATAGAGGCCACATGGTTGTCGACAACGTAGGCGTTTCCGTCGGCATCCTTGAAGGAGTATTCCGGTTCGTAGATAGCGGTATTTTCGAAATCGACACCCATATAGTTCGCACCGACGGTCATGTCGGCACCGGCCACCTGGATCTTTTCCTTGGCGATGCGGCCGTGATAGACCATACCGTCAAAGTCGTAGGTACCGACCATTTCCAGTTCGCCCGGCTGGCCACCCAACATTCTGGTACCGTCGCGGGTCGCGATGTCGGCATCCATCGGCTGGGACAGCATGAACTGAGCCTTCATGTTGTACGGCAAGGTGTGCACATCGAGGAAGATACCACCGAAGGAACGGTTGGTCCAGAATGCACGGCCACCTTCCTTGACCGGGTGGAAGTTCTTTTCTTTATAGTAGGTACTCACGACCTTTTCGTCTTCGAAGGTTTCGTACTGCGAAGCGAAGCGGGCCATGGTTTCGCGTTCCCACATGGTAAGGGGGCTACTATTCGCCCAGATAACGCCACCGGCCTGGAGGGTCGCACCAAAGCCGCCTGCACGGATATCGATACCGGCCAGCATGTTTTCGTTGGTGGAAACACCGTAGTAGTCGGTCCAGTGGTCAAACGGGACGCGCTGTGCGTGGTTGAATTCGCCGGAGTTCGGAGCAGTCGCGTTGCTGTTCTCGAAGTAGCCGGAGAAGTCGAACGGCAGGTAGAGGTTGGAGAACACCGTCAAGAACGAAGACGGGGAAACGACGATACCCACGTTCAGTGCAGACTGGATGAGCGTACGCTGACGGTCGTTCATCTGCAAGTCGGAAGATTCGTAATAGTCGAAATGCTTGAGGCGGATGGTCAGGTCGCCCGAGATGGCAACCGGACGGTCGTCCTTACCGACAACGGTAGAAGCGGCATATTCCGCCAAGGAGTCCATGCGGGCATCCACACGTTCCAGTTGTTCTTCGGGAGTTTCGACAGCCCATGAAGCAGCGGCCAATAAGCCCAAAGCTAAGCAGCTTATTCTTTTATGCATGAAAATCCTCATTAAAACTCATTGCGGAACGGATAGTTGGCCGGGCCCATGTATTCAGGCATCGTCTTCTTGATGACGATATCATCCAGCCAGACCTTAAACGCGGTGTTTTCGTCTTTACGGACTTCGATACGGAAACCCTTGAAGTTTGCCCAGCTGAACGGGAGCATGACTTCGCGGGTGTTCTTGGCATCCCAGTACACACCGGTCTCGCCGAAGGTCTTGAGGGGGATGCTGAAGTGTTTCCATTCCTTGGTAATGTCACCGAAGCTCTTGGAACGGAGCTTCACCTGGAGGGATTCGCCGTTGCTCTTGACGCCGTCGTCCAGAAGCACAAACAGGGCGTTTTCACCGCCTTCGGCACCCTTGATCCAGAATTCCAGGGCACCATCTTCGAAATACGGGGTCAGGTCGACAGAACCCGCAATACAGATAGCCACGCCGGAATAGTCACTGGCAATAAGTTCGACCTGCATTGCCAGATCGCCTTCCATGGCACCGGCGGCATCGGTCATAAACGGTTCGGGGTTTTCACGGGGATACTGGTAGGTGTATCCACCGCCGCGAGGAATGCCTTCGCGCATCACAATCGAGGCGACATCCTTATTCTGCTGGAACGGCTTAGGTTCCTTGGGAGTAAAGCGCAACACGTCACGGTCGCGGTAATCACTAAAACTAGCCGAAGCAATGGACACTGATGTCAAAACTGCAGCGATAGCAAAAGATGGTATTCGCATAGAAAATCTCCAATCATGCGGAAATTTAATTTATTTTTCTCATAAACGAGTGTTAAATTACTTTAATAAGCCACATTTCCGCACTTTTAGCCATGGTAAGTATAGATTTTTAAAGGCGACAAATAATCATCGCCTAGCACATTTGCGTTTACACAGGTAAACCACAAAAAAAAGCCAATCATTCCCTTTGTAAAAAAATAAATTTAGATTAAGAGTATGAATATCAAGAACACATCCCTTACTTTATTGGCGGCGCTCGCTTTCTCGCTTAGCGCCTGTGGCGGCTCCGATGGCGATGGCAACATTACCGCGGCCCAAAAGGATTCGAAAGAAGACTCTTCTAGCAGTATTTCTAGCGGATCCCAGACCCCACAAAAACAGGCCATCGACTACTCCCTGGGCAAAGCGATGAACGCCCGCATCGGCAAGGGCATCAACATGGGCAACACCTTCGATGCCACCTGCGAAAGCTGCTGGGGCGCAGGTCCCGTGGAACTGAGTCAGGTGCAGGCGATTGCCGCCGCCGGGTTCAACTCCATCCGCCTCCCGGTCCGTTGGGACCTGGAAGCTGAAAACGAAGCGCCCTACACCATCGCACCCGAATATCTCGCCCGCGTGAAGGAAGTGGTCGGCTGGATCAACGCCGCAGGACTCGTGGCCATTATCAACATGCACCACCACCAGTCTTTCCTGACGGACACGGACGCCGCCAACCAAGATGCGCACATCGCCCGCATCGCAGGCATCTGGCAACAGGTCGCCACCTACTTTGCCGACGTGAGCGACCAGTGGCTGGTATTCGAACTGTTCAACGAACCGAGAGAAGGCGTCACGCCGGATGCCCATAACAAGATGATCGCGACCGTGTTCCCGATTATTAGGCAGCTGAATCCCGGAAGGACCGTTATGTTCGGCTGCAACGACTACAACGCCTATACAGGTATCCGCAAGCTGCAGCTCCCCGCAGACGGCAACATCATCTTTACACCGCATTACTACGTTCCGGCACAGTACGCCTTGCAGGGCGAAAACTATCAGTGCCCCGAAACGATTACAACATGGGAAGGCACGACCAGCGAAATCACCAAAATGACGGAAGACTTCGAAAAGATGCGCAGCCTTGCCGACGAACTCTATCCGGGCGGACTCCCCATCAACATCGGCGAATTCGGCGCAACGGAATGCGGCGGAATCAAATCAAGAGTCAAGTGGGTCCAGCAATTCGTAAAGCTCGCCAAGCAGTATAACGTCAGCTGGAACTACTGGGGATTCACCAACGTGGGCGGCTACGAAATCTTCGACAAGGAACTCGGAACCTGGGCCGATACCGAAACCCTGAACGCACTGCTTAAGTAAGAAAAAACTTCTTGTATACATGCACCCCGGCTCGCCGGGGTGTTTTTTTGCGTGGAAAGTTCCCTAAAGTCATCCTAATTGTCTGGACAAACACATAAGAGTCCCACTTCAGTCATCCTCGACCGAGCGACGCGAAGGAGGGGATCCAGTGAAGGACGTACTTATGATTTCCGACGGGGGGAGACCATTTGTTGCGAGGATGACTATGCCTGGATCCTCCCCCATGCGGGGACCATGCGCACTAAGGCAACACATTGCCAAAGCTGTCCGCCGATTCTATCCCATTCCTGGATCCCGTCGGTCCTGCGGACCTCCAGGATGACGAGGGGGGGCGGGCTGACTGGACGACATAAGGAGTAACATAAACAGAGAAGCCCGCACGAGTGCGGGCTTCTTCTTAAGTTCTAGGGGTACCGATTAGCGGTTTACGAACCACTGAGACTTGGTGATCGAACCCTGACGCATGCGCACGATGTAGGTGCCAGCCGGGATGCTCGAAGCATCGAAACCGACGGTGTGCACACCAGCAGAAAGGTTCTGGTCAAGCAGTGTCTTGACGCGGAGGCCATTGACACTGTAGATATCCACGACGACTCGGCCGGACTTGACGAGGCCCAGGGTCACGTTTTCGCGACCGACCTTGAGGCTGGAAGCGATAGACGGTGCGGCGACCTGCTTGATCGATACCGGCACATACACATCGGCAGGAATCGTCGTCGGGGCCACCACAGAAATCGGCGAACCGCTACCCGTCAAGTTGAACACTGCAGAACCAATCTTGGAATCGGCAACGCCATCGGTCAAGATCGACAGGATAGTCACACTACCCGTATGAGCGCCATCGGGGGTATAAATGAGCTTGGTGCTGTCTTCGCTCATGGCAAGGGTACCCGGATAGTTCGGGTCCAGATAACCGATCCTGAACTTGACTGCATCGCCGTCGACATCGTTTGCACGCATCGTCACGAGCGTAATTTCGACAGGAGCGGTATTGGGTTTGCTGCCCATATTGGCCTTGGCGTAAATCGTCGGAGCCATGTTACCGCAAATGAGAGTGACCTTACCCGTTGCGGAGCCCTTAGCATTCTTGGCCGTATAGGTCAAGGTCACTTGACCTTCGCCAGCCGGAGTAAAGACGATGGTATCACCCACAACGGCAGCCTGACCGGCAGTCACTTCGGCAGCAGTCACAGAAAGACCAGATGCACCCTTGGAAAGCGGGTTGACAGCACCGAGCTTTGCAAGCGTGAGCTTAGTAGCCTTCTTGTAGCTGACAGCAATCGTAGTATCCTTGAGAATCGGCTTACGGTCCGTGATCGTGATCACGATGCGTTCCTTGGTCGTAACGTCTCCGGAAGTCACAGAATAATTGATAACAACCTTTTCAGGAGAACCGAATTCGGCACTCTGGAAAGTAATGGAGTTGTCCGTCTTGGTTACGGTACCGGAATTCGTGGATACCTCGGAAATCGTACCGCGGATACCAAGTTCTGTCGAGAAGGTCTTGGAAGCACCTTCGGCAATGGAAGCCTTGATGGTATTACCCATCGGGTGAGAAGAAGGCACGAAAGAAGTCCACTTGTTGGTCCCCATAAAGGCAGCAAAGACGCCTGCCGTGGAGCTCGTTCCAGAGAAACTGCTCAGGTAGTTATCCAGGTTTGCCGTGTTGGCACCAGTCGGGAACATGGCAGAAGTCTGGTCATCTGCACCGGCGAACCACATACAGCCGCTCACCTTGTTCTGGTCCATCCAGGAACGCCATCCAGAAGCATCGCTCACGCCGCCATTACCGTCGGCACCGGTTGCGCCCCATTCCGTAATAAACGTGGGAGCACCAGACGCCTTGTTACTCTGATAGCTGTTATGGTTTGCAGCAGCATAGAAGTGCAGCGTATAGGCAATATTCTTGTACTTATTGTGCAAGCCCTGTGCAGCCTGTTCATTGGGCTTGGAAGAATAGAAGTTCGTACCGACAATCACCAGGTTTTCGTTACCCGTACCACGGATAGCCGCCGTTACGGTCTCCGCATAGGAATTGATCTGGCTTGCAGAGGCACTAACCGGTTCGTTATAGATTTCCCAAATCAGGTTCGGGACATCCTTGTATTCCGTGGCCATTTCCTTAAAGAAATTGGCGGCTTCGGAGGTTTCAGAATGTGCATTATGGGAATGCCAGTCCACAATCACGTAGATGTCGTTTTCGATAGCGGCATCCACAATCTTCTTGATTAAATTCTTGGTCAAGAGCTTATAGTTGCTACCGCCATCGGGCGTAGAGAGGTAACCATAGCTCGTCACCATCTTGTCGGCGCCATCGGATGCAGCAATCGGCTGAGAATTTTCGGCATAGTACTTGATAGCCATCGGGGCACGAATGACACTGATTCCGAAATTGAGCGTGAACCAGTCCACCGTAATCGGGTCAAAAAGGACAGCCGGATCGCCCGTAGACCAGAAAAGGCTGGGTCCCTTGAGCTGAATGGGAGTGGAAGTACCCGTTTTTTCACCACAGATGTCAGATCCGCAAGACACCAATTTGCCAAAGTGGCTCACCGGACCCGCGAACGAGCACAAGGATGCCGCCAGGAGGAAGCCGGTCATTTTCTTTGCTATGGACATAAAAACCTCTTATAAAAACTTGCCTAGTAAAAATAATCACTTATTTTTTATTTAGGAGGCGTTTTTTGTAAAAACTCTGTTTCTTACTGTAAACACCGGGGCATTTTCCGTTTTCAAAGTGTTCCCAGTGATATATATCACGGGTATGTAAATATTTGTACATCAAAAAGATGCAAGTTTTCGAGTAGAAATGTTCCGTCTGGATCCCGTCGGTCCTGCGGACCTCCAGGATGACGTGAGGGGACGGGCTGCCAGGATGACTGCGCGTGGATCCTCCCCATGCGGGAACCATGCGCACACTAAGGCAACACGTTGCCAAGTGCTGTCCGCCGTCGGTCCTGCGGACCTCCAGGATGACGTAAGAGGACGGGCTGCCTGGATGGCGTGAGAGGGGGGCCGACAGGATGACGAAAGTGCAAGCGAGAGGGCCGGCTCCAGGGGAAAGATTCTGCCGAATTTAGACAGCCCTGGCGTTTAGGGACGGACGAGGGTGCCGCCCCAGTGTTCGTCGAAAAATTCTCGGAAAAGGGGCTCCGGGCCGTTCCGGAATTCCTCGATGACCTCGGCAACGGGGCGCCCGCTGCGGTAAAGTTCGCGGTAGGCGCGGGAAAGCGCCTGAATGCGTTCTTCGGGGAAACTTTCCGGATGCAGCCGCAGGGCATGCAGGTTCAGCGCACCGAAGCGAATGGGGTTGCCGGACGCCTTGGCGCACGGCGGAACGTCGCGATCCACCTTGTGCGTGCCACCCACGAAAGCGTAGGCGCCCACCTGATTGCGCTGCTGGATGGCGGTAACGCCACCGATAGTCGCATATTCACCGATACGCACGTGGCCGCCCAGTTGGCAGCTGTTTGCGATAACGACGCCCGTGCGGATGTCACAGTCATGGGCGATATGCGAATAGGCCATCACAAGCACTTTGCTAGCCACACGGGTACAACCGCCCCCCTGCACCGTACCGCGGTTTAGCGTGCAATATTCGCGGATGGTGCAGTTTTCGCCAATTTCGAGACGGGTCGGTTCGCCCGCATACTTCAAGTCTTGCGGAGGGCCACCGAGGATTGCACCGTCATACACATGCGTATTCTTGCCGATGGAAACCCCTCCGTAAACATGTACGCGGGATTCCAGAACGACTCCTTCAGCAATTTCGGCACCAGCATCGACCAGACACCAAGGGCCAATAACGGCGGATTCGTGGACTTTGGCCTGCGGATGAACAAATGCGGAAGGATGGATCATACTTATGAATTCAGAATTCGGAGTTCAGAGTTAAAAATTAGAAAATACAATTCCGAATTCCGAAATCCGAATTCCGATTTTTCTAACTTTAAGCACATGGGTGGTATTATCATCGCGAGCCTTACCGCATTATACGTGCTGTTGTTCCTATTCTTTATTATAGGAGTTATCCGCACGCACCGTTACAGGGGCCCGAAGGCTACTCCGAGTGTCACGGTCGTGGTGCCGATGAGGAACGAAGAGGAATTCGCGCAGCGCACGTTGGAAGCTCTAGCCGAGCAGGATTACATGGGCCAGTGGGAAGTGATTTGCGTCGACGACCGCTCGACGGATTCCACCAAGGAAATTCTCGAAAAGTTTGCGGCCACCCACCCGAAATTCAAAGTGCTTTCCCTTTCGCCGGATTTACCGCAGATTGCAAGCCCCAAGAAACGTGCGCTGGAAAGCGCTTTCAAGATTGCTAAGTACGAAGTGCTTTTGACCATGGACGCCGACTGCATCCCGCGCAAGAGCTGGATTACCGCGATGGCGGGCCGCTTTGTAGACGGTATATGCATTGTGCAGGGGCCCAAGCAGAACAACGGTAGCCGTACGATGCCGCACCTTTACCAGAAACTGGAAACGCTCGGCTACACCGCCATGGAAGCCGCCGGATTCAGCTGGGGACACCCCATCGTAGCAAGCGCCGCCTGCCTTGCCTACAAAAAGGATTTGTTCTTTGCCGTGGGCGGTTTCGGCGACTTGGTGAACCTTTCGAGCGGCGACGACGACATGCTCATCCACAAGATGATGAAAATCCCCGGCACCAAGGTCTGTTACAACCTGGACAAGGACGCCGTGATCGAAACGGCCCCGGTACACACCTGGAAGCAGCTCTTTAACCAACGCGCCCGCTGGAGCAGCAACGGCACCAACTACGAAAGCAAGGCATACATCCTGATGCTCACGCTGATTTACACCTACTACATCTGGATGTTCATTAGCCCCTGGTGCGTGCTCTTTTTGGATTGCCCGTGGCAGTGGTGCGTATTCAGCATCTTGCCGAAGGTGGTCGTGGACTTTGTGTTCCTGATGATCGCTTCTTGGAAGTTGCATTCCAAGCGCAAGATGCTTGCGTTCTTGCCCACCGAAATCATCCAGATTCCGATGATTGTGTTCGCCGTGCCGGCAGGCATTACGGGCATGTTCAGGTGGAAGTAATCAAACGTTTTTTTCTGAAATAGGGTCTCGCGAAGGCACTTTTTGAGGTTTTGTACCTATAAACAAAGCTTTTACGGTCGTTTTATAGGTATGAAAAAGACAAAAAAAGAATGCTTGTCGCGTCATTGAATGGCTGAAGCAATAATGACACCTATAAACGAGGTCCAATATAGCTGTTTTATAGGTACAAAGAAATTAATTTGTTTGCAAAATCAAGAAAACGTACCTATAAAAAGGATTTTTTTCAAAGTTTATAGGTACGCCTAGAAAAAAAGAATAATCCGCTTACCTATAAAAGTCTCTTTTCTCCCCTTTTTATAGGTAAATTTGGAGGCAGCATCGAGAATGACTAGGCAATAATCTCTTTCGCCCAGGCGAGGGCGGCTTCGGCATTCGCAATCTTGCCGTCGAGTTGTAGTTCGAAACTCGCCTTGATGATGTCACCCATCTGCTTTCCCGGTTTCACGCCCAGGTCCATGAGCATCTTGCCCGTGAGGTAGGGCTGCGGGGCTGCTTCGAGCAGGTCGTATTCGGCGGCGGAGCGCCACAGTTTTTCGGCGAAGTCACAGTCGGTTGCGAAGAATTCGCGAGGGGCGCATTGGACCAGCAGGCAAAGGAGCTTCAGGCCGCCGAGCTTTACCGCGAGGCGGCGGAGTGCAGGAGCATCTTCCACAATCGAAGGGGCGATTTCGCGGAACGATTTCAGGAGCGGCGGGACAATCTTCAGGAGATGCACCTCGTTCGTGATGCGTTCTAGGAACTTTAGCGAAGTTTCGGCGCTACCCGCAAGAAGCGCCGCGAAGGCGAATTCCATCGTCTGCGCTTCCGAAAGGGAGCAGGGGCCATTTCTCGCAAGGCAGGCGTCGCGCAGCGAAGCCATGCTGTCGAGGACAGCGCCAAGCGCGTCCCAGGAATTTTCGAACGGACGGATTTCGGGGAAATATTCGTCGAGCTTGATATCCAAAAAAGCCTTTAGGCCAAGAGAAGGCTTGCCCGGCTTTAAAAGCCACTTCTTGAATTCCTCGAACAGGCGTTCCACAGAAAGGTCGTCCAGCGAAAGCGTGCGGCATAGTTCTACCGTAGAAGGCGCGAGCGTGCAACCGAAGCGGCTTGCAAATTGCACGCCGCGCAAGATGCGCAGGGAGTCTTCGGCAAAGGCAGGCCCCACATGACGCAGCGTATGCGTCTTCAGGTCATCGATACCGCCGTACGGATCGCAGAGCGTGAGATCCGGCAGTTCCATGCCCATGGCGTTGATGGTAAAATCGCGGCGGAGGGCCGCTTCCTTGAAGCTGAGTTTTTCGTCGGTATGCACCACGAAGCCGCGGTGCCCGTAGCCGACCTTGCTTTCGGTACGCGGGAAGGAGAAGTCGAGCGAAAGCCCCTTCATGGCGAGGTGAATGACGCCGAACGCCTTGCCGACCAGATTCGTGCGGCCGTACTTCGAAAGAATCGGGACCAGCGCGTCCTGCGCCATGTCGTAGACTTCCACGTCGTAATCGCGGCAGGACTTGCCTAAAAGAGCGTCGCGGACCCAGCCGCCCACCAAATAGGCGCGACCACCCGCTTCGCGGATATCGTTTGCAATCTTGAGGAGGCGCCCCGGCAAATCCGGTTCGAACCATTCACCGGCAAGAGTCTGAATTTTTGCCATTTACAGCATCCACCTTACTGAAAGTTTCCGACGTCGGCCGCGGAGGTATCGGCGGCGGTTTCAGCAGCAGGGCTTTCAGCCGGGGCGTTTTCCGCAGAAGGTTCTACGTTCTTGTAACGGTCATAGATGCTCACCGTCTTTTCGCCCGAGGAATCCTTGAGCGCCTCGGAGACGGAGACGTCATCGCTTGCACCGGATGCCTTTTCGGAAGCTGAACCGTTCGAATTGTCTGCGGCAGCGGACTTGGATTTTGAAGAATCCGATGCGGCGAAGCGGTCATAGATGCTCTGGCGCGTCGCGGCACCCGCCGCCTTTTTCTCGGCTTCCTGCTCGCGGCAGACACGCAATTCCTCTTCGGCGTAGGCGCGCTGGTCCGGCGAATAGGTCATGGTATTCAGACGGTATTCCATCTCGTCGCAAACAAGCCCCTGGCGTTCACCCGCGCAGCCGACCAAAGTCGCTACCGCGGCAACAGCGGCAACGGACATCCACAATACAAGACGATTCATGAAAGACCTCTTCAAACCTAATGAACGATGATGAACTTGCCCTTCTTCTTTTTGGGGCCGTTATTGACAACATAATAGTAGACGCCCGGAGCCACGAGCTTGCCGCTCTTGTCCCTACCGTTCCACTCAAGGCGACCTCCCAGGACATCGTCGCCCTTAAAGGTCCGGATGAGCGCACCGCCGCGGTTATAGATGCTCACGACTGCATTTTCCGTAAAGCCCTCGATAATGAAGAAGGCGTGTTCCTTGGGCCTGAAGGGAACCGGATAAGCCCGGAACAGAACCCGAGTCGAATCCGTCAAGTTCGCACTCGCATCCTTGAGGTCGTTGCGCTGGTAGTAACTGATTCCCCTTTCGTGCGCAAACCAGGCGATACCATCGACGGCATCGATCGCCACGTCGGAAACATTGTCGCTGAGCAAGCCGTTACGGGAATTATAATTGACAACCGAAAGCGTGTCCGGAGACGACTTCTTTTGCGTCAAGCGGTACACCCCGTGGCCCGTAGTGCCCACCCAGATATTCCCGTGGACATCCGCATCGATCGACGTATACTCGACACCGCGAAGACCGTTTGTAGAAGACGGAACGATCAAGCTATCGCGATCGGTATCAAGATACGCCAGGTTCGACATAGAAACTATCCAGAGGCGTTTTTTGACCGAGTTGTAAACCATGTCCAGGGGAGCAGGATTAATTCCCCTGAAAGTCTTGGAAGTCCCATTCGAAAGTTCCCCACCATTCGACCTTGGGGCAGGAAACACGTACATATCCACGCCGCCCAAGTCGGCAAGAGCAGTCCCTTGCTTGCTTGCCACGTAGATGACCCAGGAACCGTTCTCGTCGACCGTCGCGTACATCGGACCGGGCACCGGCTCCTTACCGATATTCTTCGCGCAGCGGACATCGCCATTCTTGGTAAAGTAAACGATGCTGTAACCGGAGTTGCTCCCCGTCGCCGTCAGGAATCCCGAATTGTCGGGAGCGGGAACCACAAACTGGGAAATGGGGAAGTTCTCGAGATAGTTATCAAAACAGTACCCGTCTGTCGGTTTAAAGGAATACTCCAGCTCCGTTCCCCAATGGGAAAAAATCTGGTAAACAAAGCCCCATATATGGTTGAACACCGTCCCGTCCGGAAGAACCGACAAAACCTTCATCCTAGCCGAATAGGCATTAAAGCCGTTCCCCAGCCCGCCAAAGACATATTCGGGCTCACGCCAGCCCGTCGTTTTGGCATAGCCAATCTTTCCGTCAACAGAAGCGGCAAGGATTCCGCCCATAGGCATAGCCTGAAGTTCGTAGGCCTCGCCCAAGGTGTAGCGCTCGTAAGGCAACTCCACAATTCTCGGAGTTCCCTGGTCATGCAAGAACAAAATCGTGTAAGGCCCCACCAGGAAGTACCCGTCCTTCGAGCGCACGGTCCAGCGGACACGGCAACCGTTGTTGTCGAACAGGAACGATTCCGTCAGAATCTCTTCACCCGCAACAACCTTGGTAGAATCCCACGGTGCGAACTCGGGAACTGCATTTTCCGCTGCGAGCAGGTTCCAGGAAGCGGCATCGCTAAGGTGAATGTCCGAGGCCAGATTATCCCAGTCCATGACGCGGGAATAGGATGCCCGTTCCGTCTTGACATAAAGAGTGTCCCCGTGTACAGCCAGTTGCCGTAGCGGGTTCATCTGCAGCGGATAGTTACCGATCCGTTCGACGGTCAGGAGCGATGTCGACTTGAAAAGGTCAAAAAAGGCAAGACGGTCTTCGAACGCGATAACCAGGATGTTCTTCCCCAGAACGGCCCCGCGGGGAACCGCGCGGACATTATTCTTGACATAGGATCGGTTGAGGACCCGCCATGTGTTGCCATCGCCATTGATGGCCACCACGATACCATATTCGGAAACGGCGAATGTCCCTAGCGGAGAGGAAACGACAGAATAGAACGCCGACGTTTCCAAGCCGTCGTGCGAGAGAAAAACACGGTCGCCCTCCAAGGTGCGAAAACGGAGTCCCCCGTCGGTCGCGAGCATGATTCCGTTGTCACCATAGGGAACAACATCATAAATGGGGAACGGGTCGGAAAAGGCTCCCCAACGGTCAGCGGCGAACAGCTGAACCGTAAATATAAGCACGATTGCAATTAGCGAAAACTTCACCCTTTAAAATTACGAAAATTCACTCGCACGCGCGAGCAAGTCATCTAATTTTGGGCTTGCAGAATCGCTCTTTTTCAATAACGACAGGTAGATATCGCGCTTCTCGCGCATTTTTTTGAATGCCGACGCCTTCCGCTTGAAGAATGTACCCTTGTCCGTGCCGCAAAAGAGACTCGCCTCCTCGGCACGTATTCCGCCAATGCTCGAGAACTCCACCGCCATTTTCTCGGCTGCGGTGAGAGGCTTCATCAACTTGTCTAGCTGGTTACGCACAAAAAGGAAGCGACGGTTCTCGCATATTTCACGCTCGATTTTCCCTGCAGAATACTTTGCCCCCGATTCCATAACATCCGTAAGGCGGACTATTCGGCGGTTCTTGCGGTGGAGATCGCGATGCGTATTCCGGATAACCGTCATAAACCAGGGAAAAATGGGTTTTTCATGATCGAGGACATTCGCCGATCGGCAGAATCGAAGGGCTACCTCTTGAAAAAGATCCTTTGCGTGGTCGGTATCCTTACTCCGGGCGCAGCAGAGTTTGTAAATTTGAGTAGCGTTCTTGCGCCACACCTTTTCTACCCAATTGGGAGGCTGTTCTGTTAAAATTCTTGATTTGGACATTTCACAAACCGGAATTTCGACAGCAATCTTTCAGTTAAGAATAAATTTATGAAAATAAAAGATATAAAAAAGAAAAATCGTCATTTTGCAAACAACTGTTTGCAAGAATCCGCCACTTTTTTTATTTTGTTCCTTTTTAGCATAATTTATCCGCAATCCGTGCAAGCGGAAGAGTTCAACATGAACTCGATGCCGCCTCCGGACATGCTCATGGAATATAGCGCCGGAGCACTGAAGGACGGGGGAAAAATAACCGTAAGCATTACCGTGCCGGACAAGTGGCACGTGAACGCGAACGAGGTGACCGACGAATTCCTGAAACCCTCCTCGATTGAAGTCAAGGCGGAAGGAATAGAATTCGGCGATGCCGTGTGGCCTGCCCCCATCCGGGAATACAACGAGGCGCTGGAACTTGAAATCCTGACATTCCGCGGGACGTTCACCGTCGAAATCCCGGTAAAGGGCGTCGCGAAGAACGGCGACGGTTCGGAAGCGGGCTACGACAGCCTCGGAACCGAGGTGACGTTCCACTACCAGGCGTGCGACAATTCGATTTGTTTGGCACCGGCAAGCAAGACGATCCGGCTTGACGGGAAATCTGCCGGGAACGGGACCGCCGCGAAATCGGCCAGCAAGTTTACCATCGAGAACGCGACCGACAACAGTTCTCTGGACGGAACCACAAAAAAAAACGACCCTGAAGTAGAGGGGAATGCGTCGGGGGACCTTGACGGTTTTGCGTCGGGGGACCGCGGCAGTGTTGCGTCGGAGAACCGCGCCGGGGTATTGGCGCTGTTGTTCTTCGCTTTTATCGGCGGAATTATCCTGAACCTGATGCCGTGCGTGCTGCCGGTGCTTTCTCTTAAGTTGTTCAGCCTGATTAAGCAGGCTGGTGAAAGTCGCGGACGGCTCCTCGCCTTGGGAGGAGCCACGACGGCGGGCATCCTCGTGAGTTTTTGGGTGCTGGCCGCCGTCGTCGCCGCCGTCAAGGCCGGCGGCGGGTCCGCGGGCTGGGGCATGCAATTCCAGAGCGCAGGTTTCATCGCCTTCATGGTGGTGATTCTGACCGCATTTGCCATGAGCTTCTTCGGCATCTTTGAAATCTGGCTTCCGTGGAACGCCACCACCAGGATGGATGCCGCGGGACACAAGGCAGGACTCGCTGGAGCCTTCTTTACCGGCGCACTGCTCGTTCTTTTAAGTACGCCCTGTTCGGCGCCCTTCCTCGGCACCGCCATGGGATTCGCCTTCACCGCCAGCACCCCGGTGCTGTTCCTTTTCTTTACGGCGGCGGGTCTCGGGCTCGCCCTCCCCTACATACTCGTGAGCGCCTTCCCGAAAATCCTCAAGGTATTCCCGAAACCGGGAGCGTGGATGGTTCGCCTGCAAAAGGTGATGGGCGTATTGCTCCTCGCGACCGTCGCATGGCTTCTTTGGCTTGTAAACGAACAGGCGGGAATGGCAGGCGTCGGGATGTTCGCCGTTGTCGTGGCGGCAAGCATCGGAGGGAGCATTATTGTCGGAAAATTCGCGCCGCCGGGAGCAGCCTTTAAACGCGAACTCATAACCCTCGGAGGAAGCATCGTTGTTATTGCGGCCGTCTGGTTTGCAGTCATCGCCCCGCAATACGATGCAGCCGCTACGGAACACTTTAACGCCCGTATGCAGGAACAGATGACAGCCGACGGTTGGTACCGTTACAGCCCCGCGCTCATCGAAGAATTCGCGAAGGCGAAACGCACCGTGTTCATCGATGCGACCGCCGACTGGTGCCTCACCTGCAAGACGAACGAAGCCGCAGTCCTCAACCGTGACGAATTCCGCCATGCCATGGACAGCCTCGGTGTCGCCCTCGTGAAAGCCGACTGGACCCGCGAAACCCCCGAGGTGAACGCGCTCCTTAAAAGCATGGGAAAATCGGGCGTGCCCGCTTATGCCATCTACCCCGCAGGTGATGCCACAAAACAAATCGTGCTGCCGGAATTGCTCACGACAGCAGCGATTGTGGAGAAAATTGTAGGAAAGTAACTACCGCTTGCCTTCGCGTTTATAGCGGTCAATGCATTCCTGGTAGAAGTCGAAGGTCTGCTGGGCGATTGACTTCCAGCTGAACACGTCGATGGCGCGCTTGCGGCTGACTTCGCCCATCTTCTTCGCAAGTTCTGGGTTTTCGAGAATCTTGTTAAGCTTGTTCGCAAAATCAGTCTGGAAAGCCTTCGGGTCGGCCGGTTCAAAGTCGGTTTCAGACTTCGCCTTGAGCGGCACCAGGAATCCGGTTTCGCCGTCCACGATGATTTCGGGAATGCCGCCCACCGCAGAACCCACCACCGGAGTACCGCAGCTCATGGCTTCGAGGTTGATGATGCCGAACGGTTCGTAAAGGGAAGGTGTCGCGAACACGGTCGCATGGCTGTAAAGCACGCGGAGTTCTTCATGCGGAACGGCTTCCTGAATCCACACCACGCCGTCGCGAGTCTTCTGTACCTCTTCGATGAGGGCCTTACATTCGTCGGCAAGTTCAATGGTATCGGGGGCACCGGCGCAGAGCACCACCTGGGCACTCTTGTCGATCTGCGGAATCGCCTGGATCAGCTGGCTGATGCCCTTCTGGCGCGTAATGCGACCCACGAACAGCACATAAGGACGCTTCGGGTCTACACCCCACTTGGTAAGGATTTTTTCGTCGAAAGTCGGCGCATAGAAATCCGGATCGATACCGTTGTAGATTACCTTGACGCGGTCTTCGGGAACGCCGTAAAGCTTCATCACGTCGCGCTTCATGCCCTCACTCACGGCAATCACGCCATCGGCAGCTTCGTAAGCGGTGCGTTCAATCCAGCAACTCATGGCGTAACCGCCGTCACCCAGCTGCTCCGCCTTCCACGGACGGTGCGGTTCCAGCGAATGCGTCGTCAAAATCAACGGGCACTGCAGAAGACGGCTAGCGAGCACGCCGCCAAAGTGGCTGTACCACGTATGGCAATGAATCACGTCGATATCCTTGAGCGAAGCCGCCCACTGGAGGTCGATATCAAGCGGCTTGAAAATTTTCTGGAAGCGGTCGTCTTCGGGGTTGAGCCCGAGCTTGCGCGAAAAGCCGAGCGCGTGGATATTGTTTTCGTCCACGTTCTGAACTCCAAAGCAGCGCGCCTCGATGTGGCAAAGCTTTGCAAGTTCCTGCGTCAGGAACTTCACGTGGATACCGGCACCGCCATAAATTTCAGGCGGGAATTCGTTCGTCAAAATTGCAGCGTTCATAATAGTAGTCGGTTAGGAGTAAAGAGTGGTTTGTTTTCATCAATAATTATAAAAAAAGCAAAAAGGATGGCAAGGCATTCTTAAAGAAAACACCCCGCCCATTCGGACGGGGTGTAAGGAGTGAGTGTGGAGTTTCTTAAAAATTCTTACACTGGCCTTTCCACTTGCCATCGTGGCCGGCGATGTTTCCGTTGATGTACTTGCCGCTCGTGCCGACAAAGTCCGCCTTGCGCCATTCCTCGCCACCGAGGTGCCAGCGCATCCAGGCAACCGTAGCGGCCATGCCGTCCCAGGAACCGGAACCGTGACCGTAACCGCATTCCCTGCGGCCAGGAGCGACTTCGTAGCATTCGGTACCCTTGCCACCCGTCATCTGGATAAGGCATGCAGGCGCCTTGACATTTGCGTTGTTGTAATCGTTCTCGGCGTTGCCGCGTTCCATGCCGCCTTCACCGTAGAGGATAGCTATAGTCCGGTCGGTCGCCACCTTCATGGCTCCGACACCGTCCCAGTCTCCGCTGTTGTTGAGGAATGCGGTAAGCACGCGCCTGTCCTTGATGAGGGCCTGTTCGGATTCAAGACCACCCATAGAGTGGCCCGAGCAACCGACCGTATTCATGTCGAGTTTGCCAAACAACGGACTATTCGAATCCTTGTTCAGCCCATCCAGCCAGTCGAGAGCCTTGATAGCCTGGGTCGCATTACCCGGAGATTCCTTGAGGGCAACCACCACAAAGCCGTGGGAAGCGAGTCTACGAATCATGCCTTCGTAAGCACTCGGTTTTGTACCACCACCGGGGCCCCATACCACGACGGCGTGTTTCTGGTCCGGATTGTCGGTCAAGCGCTTGGGGTACGCAAGGATTCCTTCCCCATCCCAGCCGGTATTCGTCTTGTACTCGACTTCCACATAGTTCTTTTCTTCTTCCTTGTCGTTCGCGAGGAAAATTTTAGGCACGGCGGGCTTCGCTTCTTCGCTGGAAGAAGAAACTTCGGCCGCCGAGCTTGCCGGAATTTCGCTAGCGCTGGAACTGGAAAGCGGAACAGGATCAGCGATGCCTTCGGAGCTGCTGGAAACCGGCGTCAAAATCGTATCTATCATACCATGAACGGGTTCATCGCCACAAGCGTTCGGCAAGCTAGAGGCCACACAAGGGTCCGCCCAAGGATCATCTGGATTAACGAGAGAATCCGTTCCCTGCTGAGCGGGATCGGCCGGATTCAAAGCCGGATCGCCAGCACCACCCTGGGCCGGATCCGTTGCAGGATCGGTCGGATTCGTAGGATTGCCGGGATTGGCAGGATTATCCGTCGCGGGGGAAGCCGCTGTCGGATTTGCAGTATTCTGATTGTCGTTCGCAGCAGTAGAACTGTCGCAGCTCACTAAGGCCATGACAGCACCCGCTATCACAAAGCCCCTTGCCAAATTCTTAAAGAACATCGTTTTCATTGTGACTCCTTTTTCCAACACCGATATAAAGATACCTTGAAAAAAAGCTGAAAAAACACCCCGAATTTTTTTCCCATGGACAAAAAATCCAAGCGCCGTTGACGATTTGTCAATAAGGGTCTCGGTTGCAAACCTCCCCAAAAGTTGTAAATTTGAGAATACAAACGATGTCGTAAAAATATGGTCGAGGAAACTCGGAATTTCTCCGTCAAAGTTATTGATTCCGCTGAGTTACGCTTCGGGATTG